>NZ_JAGYGI010000020.1:0-114838 GCF_019947365.1 Pseudomonas sp. GL-R-26
GCTTGCGAAAGAACTGGCCGCCCTGGTGACCGGGGCAGGCAAAGGTGGCGTTGGCCGCCTCGGTGTAATGTTTGAGCGCGTCGAAGAACGGCGGCAGCAGGCTTGCTTCATAGGCCTTGGCGGCGGTCTCCAGTTGGTTACCGTGGTATTCGACGTTGCTGGGCGACAGGTCGAAGATGCCGTTCACTTGCAGCAGCACGTCGTTGAGGTGTTTGTAGACTTCCCGGGGGTGGGTGCTGGTGCCGGGGGACGCCACCAGGAAGATCGGGATATCAAAACCGGTGCGCTGAATGACGTCGAGGGATCCGGCCAGCACATCATTGACCGACACCACGGCCACGGCGACGTCGGTGAAGTCGGTGTGACCGAGCGGGACCACCTCCCGGGCGTTCAGGAAACATGTGGATGCGCCTTCACTGGCGGCGATTTTCAGGGTTTTCATCGGTGGCGTCTCCTGGCGGGCACTCAATTGTCCGCAACTTTTTTAGAGATCAACTTCCGGGGGAGCCTTCCAGTTCCCGCTGATCGGAAATCGTGTCACCACTGGTTATAGAGCATATTCCTGATCTGTCAGGCTTTTTACCTCGACCTTGCACATCTTGACGCCCCGCGACCTGTCGGTCAGGTGTGCACCAGCGCAATGGTGAACGAGACCACGATCATGCAGGCAAAAGCAAAATTGATATTCATGAGGTTTCCATCCGAAACATGAGTGACGGCGCCATCTTGAACAGGTCACGGGAAAATAAAAAATTCGGCGTAATGATTTGAAAGATCGAAAAAAATGATACTTGGCCGGTTCGTTGTTTTTGCTCCGGGTTGCGGATACTCTCGTGTAACGCGCAACTACATGCATAAACGGGCAAAAACATGCACGACAACCATTCCGCTGCCGAACTTCCATCGGTACGCCGGCAAAAAATCCTGTTGATCCTCGAACGTGACGGCAAGGTCATGGCCTCGGAGTTGAGCCTGCATTTCGCGGTGTCCGAAGACACCATCCGCCGGGATCTGGCGGAGCTGGCCAGTGTCGGGCTGGTGCAGCGGGTGCACGGCGGGGCGTTGCCGCGGCCCAAAGACACCGGCAAGGACTATTTCACCCGGATCAGCGAAACCGATGAGGTGAAAACCCATCTGGCGCAATTGGCCGCGCAACGGGTGCAGGACGGTCAGATCGTGGTGTTCGATTCCGGCACCACCACCTTGCAGATCGCACGTTCGCTGCCGCTGGAGATCGCCATTACCGCGATCACCGCGTCGCCGATGACGGCCATCACCTTGTCCGAATACAAAGGCATCAAGGTGATTCTGGCGGGCGGCCAACTCAACCCGGCGACGATGTCGGCCGGCGGCCACGAAACCCTGCGGCTGCTCGCGGGCATCAAGGCCGACCTGCTGTTTACCGGGGTCTGCGCGATTCACCCGCAGGTGGGCTTGAGCTCACTGCATTTCGATGAAGTGCCGGTGAAACAGGCGATGCTCGACTGTGCCTCCCACGTGATTGCCGTCACCACGGCGGACAAGCTCGGTGCGGTGGAACCCTTTGTCGTCGCGCCTTGCAACCGCGTGCATACGCTGATCACCGAACGGCATGTGGCGTCAGGCAATGTCGAGGACTACCGGGCGTTGGGGATTGAGGTGGTGCAGGCTTGAGTGGGTCTTTGTAGGAGCGAGCCTGCTCGCGATGGCGGTGTGACTGGCGCTGAATGTGTGTTGAATGGACTGGCATCTTCGCGAGCAGGCTCGCTCCTACAGGGATCGTTGTCGACCACAAATATCGGGGTCGGCAAACAACCCTTGTAGGAGCGAGCCTGCTCGCGAGAGGACAGCACAAACAACATCAATGCCGGATGTGCAGCCAATGGCTCAGCGCAATCGCTCAAGCATCTGGTAGTACCACATGCCGGCGGCGAGCATCGGGTTGCCGAGCAGGTCGCCCATGGGCACGCGGATGTGCTGACAGGCGGCGAAGGTATCGAACTGTTCCAGTTTTCCTGTGATCGCCCGGCCCATGATTTCGCCCATGATGTGGGTGGTGGCGATGCCGTGGCCGGAGTAGCCCTGGCAATACCAGACGTTGTCCGACAGCTTGCCCAGTTGCGGGATGCGGTTGATCACGATGCCCATCGCGCAGCTCCACTGGTAATCGATGGCCACGCCTTTGAGCGCCGGGAAGGTCTGCTCGATGCACGGGCGCAACTCGGCGGCGATGTCCCGTGAATCCTTGCCGCTGTAGTTGGCGCCGCCACCGAACAACAGGCGACCGTCGGCGGTGAGGCGGTAGTAGTCGAGTACGAAACGGCAGTCGTAGACCGCCAGGTCTTCAGGGTTGATCTGTCTTGCCAGATCGCCCAGTGGCTCGGTGGTGACGATGCCGCCCATGGCCGGGAAAATCTTGCCCTTGAGCTTGCCCGGTTCCAGTTTGTGGTAGACGTCGCCGGCCAGCAGCACCTGGTTGGCGTCGATCTGTCCGTGGGCGGTGCGTACGCCAGGCGTGTCTCCATGGATGATCTCCAGCACTTCGCTGTTCTCGAAGATCAACGCACCGAGGCTTTCGGCTGCGCGAGCCTCGCCGATGCACAGGTTCAACGGATGCAGGTGCATGTTGCGGGTGTTCTTGATCGCGCCGTGGTAGAGGTTGCTTTGCAGCAGGTCGCGCACCTGGCTGCGGTCGAGCAGGCTGACCTCGTCGCCCATGCCACGGTGCACCGCCTCTTCGTAATCCTTGCGCAAGCCGACCATGTGCGCGGGTTTGTACGCGGCGTGCAGGTGGCCGTGCTTGAGGTCGCAGGCGATGCCGTACTTTTCCACGCGCTGCTGGATGATCTGGTGCCCGCGCCAGCGCAGGTTCCAGATGAAATCGTCGACGTCATCACCGATGGTACGGCGCATCTGTTTGCGCATGGCCTCGTCGCCCGACAGGCTGCCGGTGCCCCAGCTTAGCCGACTCAGATAACGTTGACTTGCTGAATAGTCAACAGTGGCATCGAGGGAGCGCCCACACCATCTACGCCGTTTGCGCTGGAGTCTCGGCTACCTCGCTATGGTTTCGAATATCGGCACGAGCTATGTCGACGGCGACGCCCCCTTTGTCGCTTGGTGATATAGCCATGCACCAGATTTAATTTGACTGCAGGACAAACGATATCGTACTGATATTTAGGTCATGAACTCACACCTGTATGGCGCCACCATTGATCGCTCTGGCGTGCGAGTTAACGGGTTTGAGAAATCAAGATTCTCAAACCTCATGGGCCGTTGGGGGCCTTCGGTCACCGATTGGCGGTACGTTAGGGCGACAAGGGGATCAGAACTTATTGCCACTGAGGGCTGCGTGGTCGCGGAGCTGCCCTGGGGTTTACCAACGAGTGAAAATGCGACACAGGTTCAGCGCGCTTTTTTCGCTCGTATAGTGTCTAGTATTTATGACATAAAGTGGGTTTTTTGAGGTTTGTGTCTAGGAAAGCTGACGTTATGAGATTTCGAACTCAATCGGACCAGGCCATTACGGCAGCCATAGGGGCGCGTATACAAGCTCTGCGCCTGAAGAAGAACATCAGTTTGGAAACCGTGGCCGATAACGCCGGCATCAGCCGCCAGACACTGCACTTATTGCTCAATCAGGGGAAAGGCACCTTGGTCAACGTGATTGCCGTTCTGCGGGCCGTCGGCGAACTGGAGCGTTTGAGTTCGTTGTTGGAAGAGGTGCGGCCCAGCCCTTTACAAATTATTCGGATGGAAGGCAAAAAGCGTCAGCGCGCGTCTGGTCGTCGAGGCGAGTCCCGCGAGTCTGTAAGGGTGGACGCTCGCCTTCCTCCGAGTAGCGATTGGTAAGGGCAGAACTTGCCGAATTCGCCAAGCCACCGTCGATCGACACCCTGACCTAGCTCAGGGGGGACGCTGTGATCGCCAGCTGCTTCGTGCTCATTCGCAGCCAGTCGGCCAGCGCAGTACCGTGCTTTTGTTTCAACACGATCGTCGTTTCCGCCGCGGACCCGGCATCTGACCCGGGGAGGGGCGGCAAGTGAGGCTGGCGTACTGAATTTTATAGTGTATATTCATACAGTATCTGTATGGTGCTGGCTTGGATCCCCTAAGCTGGGCATCCAGCGAGAAAGGTGGTTAGATATCTCGTTTATGGCACGTCGCCATCTTGTTGCCTACATCGAGGATACCGCTTGGCCACCCTGACTAACGCCGAAGTTGATGCTCTGAAAATCGAGAATTTCATTTTCCACGTGGTTCACCATGGGGCCGACGACCCGATCTTGTTCGACGACACCCCCCTGGATGGCGGCCCTATGGGGCAGAAGCGCAGAAGCGCAACAACCGGGAAAGCTGTCGCGCTCTGACTTTCGACTCAGCGGTTGGCGTCGACCAGACCAGCCTCAATGAAGCGTACTGAGCTCTCCATCGCCTGCTGACCTTCTGGCAGCATGCAGTAGTAGAAGTGCCAGGCGTGGAACATTGCAGGCCACACTTCCAGATTGACTCGGACACGGTTGTCCGCTAAGTGGTTTGCAAGGCGCATAGCGTCACTTAACATCAGCTCGTTCTCGCCAATCTGTACCAGAATTGGTGGGAGTCCTGTGACGTCCGCAAAAACAGGAGAAGCCAAAGGGTGGTTGGCCAGCGTGTCGCCCAGGAATGCTCTGGCAAGGATATCCAGAACAGGCTTGGAGTTCAGCGGATCGAGGCCTTCACGGTTGCTCATGGAGGCGCCTGTGTGTTCAAGGTTTGCCCAAGGCGAGATGGAGGAACCGACCGCAGGCAATGGAAGCCCTTTGGATTTTGCCGCCACCATGACGCTTACAACCATCGCGCCGCCAGCTGACTCGCCTGAAAATGCAATCTTGGTTGCTGGGATTTTTTGTTCAAGCAACCACTCATATGCGCGCAAAGTGTCGTCGATGGATGCTGGAAACTTATGCTCTGGAGCAAGGCGGTAGTCAGGCATGTACACCCGGGCTCCAAGCATTTTTGCGTAGTTGCCGCCAATGCCATGGTAGCCGTCAGGACGACCAACTATGTACGCCCCACCGTGGATGTACATTAAGACTGCGTCGGTCTTGACCTCATCCGGAGTTACCAGCGTGCCAGGGACACCGCCCATGTCTACGCCTTCAAACTTGACCCCAGCAGGCACCGGATTCTGCGCAAGCATTTTTGCATAGGAATCGCGGATATCGCTCATTTTCGTGTTGGTATCGATTCCCTTAAGAACAGGTACCAAATCGCTCAGGCTGTTGGCCCAGGTTTGAACGGCTGTTTGTACTTCGGTATTCATATTGACCTCAATAGATCGGTGGGCAATGGAGTGGCTAATTGAGATATTATTCTTATTATTAGGGAATTTGGTTCCCTATAACGGGTGCAAAGGCGCCCCCACCATTGTGAGAAGCTGAGGTCGTATGGAAATTCATAACCTGAACGACATCGCCGCTTTCGTAAGCTCCGTAAATGCTGGAAGCTTCACTGCTGCGGCCAAGCAACTAGGTCTTACCCGTTCGGCAGTGGGTAAGTCGATTGTCAGGCTAGAGACCCGATTGCGGGTGCGTTTACTCAACCGCACAACCCGCAGCCTGAGCATGACGGATGACGGTCAGGTTCTGTATGAGCGATGTGTTGGTGTCTTACAGGATCTCGACGATGTTGAGGACGCGCTCGCGTTTCGTCGTTCGACACCTAGTGGGAGATTGCGGATGAGCCTGCCAGTTGCCTTGGGCAGGCTTCACGTTCTTCATCACATCGAATGCTGTTTGAAAGATTGGCCCTCGCTCAGCATCGACGTCACGTTCTCGGACAGGCTGGTAGACCTGATCGATGAGGGGTTCGACTTAGCCATGCGCATTGGCCCTCCCAAGGAGGACTCTCGATTGCTCACGCGCACGGTGGCTTATCAGCAAATGATCACCTGTGTTTCGCCCAAGTATCTGGCTGAGCATCCAAAGCCTCAAACACCCGAAGATCTGTCCGCGCACGAGTGCCTGCATTTCGTGAGTGGGGGGAGATTGCTTCCCTGGAATTTCCGTGTGAAAGGTCAGCCTGTTTCGGTCACTCATGCTGGGCGGCTGCAGATGGACAGCGCTGAAGCGTTGCATCAAGCAACTATCGCAGGCTTGGGAATTGCGACGCTTCCGTCCTACGTGGTTAACGATGAGCTACGCAGCGGCAAGCTCGTTCAACTGCTTGCAGAGTATGTCGAGGCAGCAGAGCCTATCCGGGTGATCTACCCCAGCAAGCGACACCTGTCCCCCAAGATACGCCTCTTCATCGATAAGCTTGTAGAGGCATGGTCACCTTGTCCGCCATGGGAGCAGCGTTCGGCTGACAATGTCCATCCTGCCTGATGGGAGGATTTTGCCAAAGGAGTGCAGTCTGTCGGCGTCAACAGGTTGATCGTCATCATCGTGTACACCAGGCTGCGCTTAGCCTCCAGCACCAACCTTTCGTTGATCATTTGCAAGGCTGATTGCCCACCAGCTTGCGGCATAGCGCATTGAGATAAGCAGCACTAATGCCGACATCCACCGCGTACTGCTCGATGGTCAAATGATCGCGAAATCTTGCTTCGAGGGAGTGAGTAAATGCCTGCAAGTCGCCGCGCCCGCGATCGTTGGCGTTTCGGTCTGCGGAAGTTTCGACGCTGACCTGCCGGTTTACCCACACCAGTAGCAGAGTGATCAGAGCAATTAACAAATTATCCCGATTAGCCTTTTGGCTGCGATATGCGGTGGCGCCAATCAGGCGTTCCGGCTTGATGTCGAACTGCGTTTCGACGCGGTCGATCATGGCCTTGGTGCTCTCGATCTCGGCTGTCCAATGAGCCGGTGTGGGTTCCACACCCACGATGACGCCGTGCTTGGTATCGATCGGATAGTTCGTGGAACAGGCGTAGAACGCCGAGCCACCTGGAGCTTCGGTTCAGAGGGCTTGAGGATCCGTCAGCGATGGGCGCTTCGTCATAGACCACTGTGCGTCAGTCTTCGTGATACAAGCCCCAGATTTGATTTCGCACAAGAAGGGTTTTCGGCATTATGACGTTTAAACTCGTGGAAATACTCACTTTCAAGGAGGCATGTTTGCGCAACGCCAAATCGCCAGAAGAGGAGCCAGAAAGTGGCGCCAAACGCGGACGTCTACCGCCGCTTTCGATGGTCCGCGCCTTTGAGGCAGTGAGCCGGCTCGGCTCGATGCGCAAGGCTGCGGATGATCTCAATGTCGGCCATACGGTCGTTTCCCGCCATGTGCGAAATCTTGAATCCTGGCTTGGCACGCGACTTGTGGATGCTGGACCACGAGGCATTCGGCTGACTACGGAAGGCAGGCTTTTTGCCGAGACTGTGGGAATGGCTTTCGACATGATCGCCAAGTCGACGGCGGAATTGCGTCCGGCGGTAAGCCGCTCGGTTTTACGAATCTGGTGTGTCCCTGGTCTCGCGACGCGTTGGCTGGCGCCGCGTTTTAACCAGCTCCAACTTGCGCTGCCCGGTATTGATTTCGTCATGCGCGCGACCGATCTAGAGCCCGATTTCGCGCATTACGACGCCGATGTCGATATCCGTTATTTGGATGAGCCGAAGGGGAATGTGCGCTGGATTTTGCTGGAAAGGCCGCGGATTTTCCCGGTCGCTAGCCCGGACTGGATCAGCAAGAACGCACCCATCCGCTCTCTTGACGATCTTGTGAGTCAGCCGTTGATACATGAGGAAAGCCGCGATCAATGGCGACAATGGTTCCATCAGGCTGGCTATGGGCATGAAGTAGTGTTGAACGGGCCGCGGCTCTGGTCAGCCAATCTTACGGTCGACGCGGCCCTAACAGGGCAGGGAATCGCACTCGCGACACGCCTAATTGCCGCCGATGATCTGCGCACCGGGCGGCTGGTCGAGTTGCTTGGAACCGATGTTCGGCTCGGAGGCTATTATTTAGTTGGACCGCGTGAGCGTTGGAATGAAGTGACATTGGCGCGCTTCCGCGCTTGGATGCAGCAGTCTATCGCGGAGACGACGGGTGGCCAGTCAGCTGGTGTGATAAGTCAACACGATTGCGCTGAAGAATAATTTAGCCGTCAGGTAAAAGTTCGGTTTGATACTTGAGTAGATCCAGGTCAAATAGCCTCAAACTGATCTTCCGCTCAACACATGCGCGCATGTTCCTCCTGCCATTGACGCTGGCTCGTCAAAGTTTCGTCCATTCACAAAAGTATCTCCCAGTTATTGTCGCAACCGCGCTCATTCACCAACATGCTATGCACGCGCCCATCACGAACGGACCCGTTGCGAATGACTGGCGAATGACCTTCGACAATCGGCTTGGGGGGGGGGCGCTGTCCGCTAGTTTCGCTGTTAGTGGCAAAGACTTGCCGTTTATGGCGATTTGCTCTGGATAACGATCCGTTCGGAATGTACGAAGCTCATGGGGGAGGAATGCCTCCGTACTAGCTATGGAGTGGTGACATGAAGGCACCACTCAGGAAGTAATAAAGTGCCTGTCTGAGCAGGAGAAACTGTATCAAACTCAGCTCTCAAATGAGTGGGCGCGGGCTGAATATCAAAAACAGCGAAGGGGAAAACCACGTTAGAGCACAGCGATTCTCATGCCATAACCGCGTTATAACCAAGTGCCGCAAGCTAGTCTGGAACGACTGTGTTCCGGACTAATTTCCCAGCCAAAACTTAAATCCAGACCCCGCCAAGTTGCTATTAAGGTGAGCGGGGTCGTCACTTTCTTTCTTGGAGACACCCATGTCCAATGCCACTGACACACTGTACGCGAGGGATATAGCCCATCACCTTCATAGCTATACCGATGCGCGGATGCACGAAGGTGTCGGTCCGTTGGCAATTGAGCGCGGGGATGGGGTTTTCGTCTATGACACCGAGGGGCGTCGCTATATCGAAGCCATGTCGGGCCTGTGGAGTGCGGCACTTGGCTTCAGCGAGGTGCGACTGGTCGAGGCGGCCATGACGCAGATGCGTAAGCTACCTTTCTACCACACCTTTACTCACAAAACGCATCAGCCTGCCGTGGATCTCGCGGAGAAGCTCATCTCGCTGGCGCCGGTGCCGATGAGCAAGGTTTTCTTTACCAACTCCGGTTCTGAGGCCAACGACACAGTGGTGAAAATGGTTCGTTACTACAATAACGCCCGTGGCCTGCCGCTGAAGAAAAAGGTGATATCCCGCATTGGAGCCTACCATGGCGTGACCATCGCTGCGGCGAGCCTAACTGGCTTGCCGAACAATCATCGTGCTTTCGACCTGCCTATGATGGACATAGCGCATGCAATGTGCCCGCATCACTATCGTTTCGGCGAACCCGGCGAGTCGGAGGAGGCATTTTCGGATCGTCTTGCAAAAGGGCTCGAAACTCTCATCCAACGCGAAGGGCCCGATACAGTTGCTGCGTTCATCGGCGAACCTTTGATGGCGGCCGGTGGAGTTATTGTTCCTCCGCGCGGCTACTGGCAAAAGATCCAGGCGGTTTGCCGCAAGTACGATATTTTGTTAGTAGCAGACGAGGTCGTCTGTGGATTTGGCCGCACTGGCAACATGTTCGGCTCGACTACGTTCGGCATCGAGCCAGACATTATGGTGCTGTCTAAACAGTTGACCTCGTCATATCAACCGCTTGCAGCAGTGTTGATCAACGAACGGATTTATCAGGAGATCGCGGGGCAAAGTTCGACCATCGGGACCTTTGGACACGGCTTCACCGCGAGCGGGCACCCAGTGGCTGCGGCAGTGGCGCTGGAGAACATCAAGTTGATTGAAGAGCGACACCTGGTAGAACACGCGGCCGAAATGGGCGGGCGACTGCGAGCTGGCCTATCGCAATATGCTGACCACCCGTTAATCGGGGAAATCCGAGGTGTCGGCTTCATTGCCGCCGTTGAGCTGGTCGCAGATAAATCGGAGAAAACCCGGTTCGAGCCGCTTCGCCGGGTCGGTAGTTATTTCAATGCTCGCTGCCAAGAGCACGGCATGATTGTCCGCAACATTGGCGACAGCATTGCGTTCTGCCCACCCCTGGTCACTACAGCGGAAGAAGTCGACCTTATCATCAACTGTTTCAGCAAGGCGTTGGAGGATACGCAGCGGTGGCTGGCGCAGGGGCATTGAGTACGGGTACGTCTCGACTTTGATAGGTTTGGTGTCGTATCGCGGACTCTCCTGTGAGAGTAGGTAGCGGGCCTGCTAAATGGCTTACAGGCAAGCCCGTTGTAGTATTCACGGAAAATGCCACGACATATATATGTTAGAGCCCTGATTATTCGGGGCTTTTTCGTTGGTGCCTGCCCCGGCCTCGCCTGCACCGGTGGTGTTAATGAAGACCACAGCGGTGACATCTTGGGTAGCAATAGGCGCGAATTACAAATATGCAGCCGATGTTAATTCTGCCGATGGGTCAGGAATCGCTGGATAAGCTTTTGTATTTGTTGAATATTTACTCACCTAGTCGCTATGGTCGGGCTCAATGCTCGCGTCGATCACGGGTTGGCAATACCGAGCTTCTGCGCCACTTTCAGGCACTGTCTTGCACGGAGCTTTTGAAGCCGTGACCCCAAGCGACGATTAGTTCAGCATGTTGTCAATTCTGGCGTTAGGAATACTCTTTATGGTCAGTTCCAGTTCATCCCAGTCGATGCAAGACTTCAGTCAAAACTTGCGCCTTCTCTGCGGATATTATAAGTCGGTGGCGAAGGTGTGCCGCTCCCTTGATATCAACCGCCAGCAGTTCAACAAATACTTGGGGGCGCAAGCGACTCCCTCATCCTTTACCCTGCGCAAGATCTGCACTTTTTTTGGGGTGGATGAGGAGGAAATATTCTCCGAGCATGAATCCTTCCGTGCTCTGCTCAACAGGCAACGCACGGCGCGAGAGCCGGACAGTGCGGTACCAGCCGATTTTTTCCCGAGCTCCGCGCAGGAGTTGTCGAAGTACCAGGGTTACTACTTTGTCTATTTGATGTCGCCTGCCGCGCCGGGGGAGGTGATCAAGTCGATTACCCGCTTGACCCGCTCCGGCGAAAAGATCCTGAGTAAAACTTACGAGCGGATGAGGCTGGGCGATGACCAACTGAACAGTTTCGGCATCAATAAATATCGTGGGTTCTGCTTTGCCTCATCGGATCTGATTTACATCGTCGAGCGCGAGTACCTCTCGTCCCGGGGCTATATCTGGTCAGCGCTTTATCCCTCCTACCGCAGTCGTTTCCGTTTTCTCAACGGCTTGGTACTCGGCGTTTCGGGTGACAATTTCCGCCGTCCTTTTGGTGCCCATATTGTATTTGAGCACCTAGGCGAGTCGATCGACCTGCGTAACGCTCTCACCAGTTGCAGCTGTTTTCCGATTGATGCCCCTGAGATTCCCGACGAGGTGAGGTCGCGGCTGCTGGTACATCCATCAGAAGGTGAGTTCAACCTCGTCCCTCCGCTGTTTTAGTCTTTTTTTTAAATTGACGCTAGGTGACGCTTTGGGGCGTCACCTGGCGTTTTTTTCTTCGTGCTCGCGAAATTGAGCTGGCCGTGCGGCAGATCGATAATGCCATACACCACTCAAATGTCAGTTTCGTTAACGGCCAATCACATCATTCATTCCAGTTGAATGAGTGCCTGTTTCTACAAGTGATCCGCTGCGCCCGCCATAAAAATAAGAGGAACACCTATGAAATTCAAAAGAACATTGATGGCGGGGTTGATGGCGCTGTCCATTACTGCGCCATTGACCAGTGGTTTGGTGTATGCGGCAAACAATACCTTGGTTGTCGCTGATCGAGCCTCTTTCAAGGATTGGGATCCAGCCTCGGCCTTTTCGGAGGAAGTGCGGGTACTGGGCAATATCTACGAGACACTAGTCGTATATAACGCGCCAGGCAGTGCTGAGGAGTTTTCCCCCGGGCTTGCCACGTCCTGGGAAAGCAGCGACAACGGCAAGACCTGGACCTTCAAGCTGCGGCACGGCGTTAAATTTCATGACGGTTCGGCCTTTAATGCCGCAGCGGTCAAAAAGTCCATTGATTACGTCAAGGAGCTGAAACAGGGCGCTGCATTTGTATGGAACGGTCTGGATGCCGTCGAGGCCCTCGCTGACGATACGGTAGTGCTCAAGTTTAAGAGTCCCACTCCGGCCAATCTGATCGCGGCAGGTCAGTATGCCGCTTACATCATTGCCCCGGCGGCGGTGGAGAAAGGTCACGACTGGATGATGGCTCCCAACGCCATCGGTACCGGTCCCTACAAACTTGGGCAGGTCGAACAGGGCCAGCAAGTGGTGCTTGAGCGATTCGATGGCTACTGGGGAGGTTGGAAAGAAGGGCAATTTGATCGGGTCATCGTGAAGGTCGTGTCCGAAGCCGCCACTCGTACCCAGATGATCAAAAATGGCGAGGCCGGTGTCGCTTGGGATATCCCTCTTGATCAGCTCAAGGTATTGGGAGAGAACCCCTCCATCAAGGTGAGCACCGCGCCTTCGTGGAAGAACTTTCAATTTTTGATCAATACCCAGAAGTACCCTACGAACAACCTGGCATTTCGTCAGGCGCTGCAGTACCTCTGGGACTATGAAAGTGTCACCAAAGATATTTTGCATGGCTACGGCAGCGTTCCCAAGGGGCCTTTGCCCACCAGTATCTGGGGGCATGCCAGCGTGCCTATGGCCTCTTACGATCTGGATAAAGCCCGACAATTGTTGGAAGCCTCCGGTGTACCTAAGCAGGACTGGAAGGTCTCGATGCAGTACATCAGTGGCGTCTATGCAAACGCTGCTGAACTATTCCAGGCGACGGCGTCTCAGGTTGGCGTTGAGGTGGAGTTACTCCCCGGCGAGTGGGGTGTGATCTGGGATAAGGCAAAGAAGCTGGATACCGCTCCCAACATGCAATCTATGGCTTGGTGGCCGACGTATCCGACACCCAGCGATTGGCTTTTCAGTGAGTTCCATACAGAGAAAACCACGCTATTCAATCTGTCTCACTACAGCAACCCAAGCTTTGATCAGTTGATCGAAGAGGCGGCGGCGTTAGAAGGCAGTGATCGGGCCAAGTCCACTGAAAAGTACGTGCAGGCCCAGCAGCTACTGGCCAAGGACGCTCCTGCGATCTGGTACGCCGACGTGCAGCAGATACGTGTCTCCCGCAAAGACATCAAGGGTATGGAAAAGAGCCTGAATCCTGCTTATGAGGCGATTCTCTACTACAACCTGAGTCGCTGAATGCTGAGTCGTCCTTGATCAAGTGGTACGTGTAATACCTGATTTGCCATGTAAATCGATAACCAGGCAGTTAGTTAATTTGCCTGGTCATTCCCTCAAGGGTTAATCCGCTTTTGGGGTTTTTATGTAGGGCGTAAGAAGTCAGGGTCAAGTTTTTTAGCCACAAGGGGTATTCCAAATGGCGAAGTATATAGCTCAGCGATTGATAGTGATGTTGTTCATTCTTTTGGGAGTGTTGACCATCACCTTCGTTCTGAGCCGAGCTCTTCCGGGTTCCCCGGTAGAAATGATGCTGGGAAACCACCCCACGGTGGAGCAGATTACCGTCGCACGGGAAAACCTGGGGTTGGATAAGCCTCTGCCGATCCAATACTTCAATTACATCGGTGATCTTCTCCGAGGTGATTTTGGCACTAGTCTGCGCACCGGGCGGCCGGTGGTGGAGGAAGTGGTCAGGCGGGTTGGTGCGACTTTTGAGCTGACATTCCTGGCGATGTTCTGGGTGGTGGTGCTAGGGGTGCCGATCGGTGTCATCTCAGCGGCACGGCAGAACTCAGTGGTCGACAATGCGGCACGAGCGGGGTCCATCGCCGGGACGGCGTTTCCAGTTTTCATCCTGGCCATGGGCTTGCAGTTACTGTTCTACGGCAAGCTCAACTGGCTGCCACTACAAGGACGTATCGATGCTTCCATTCTTCTCGATAGCCCTTTTGAGCGTGTAACAGGCTTTTACCTGATTGACACGCTGCTGGCCGGTAATTTCGTAGCACTGTGGAGCGCCATCAAACACCTGACGCTACCCGTGCTCACCCTGGTCATCGTGACCTTGGCCACTGTCACCCGGATCACCCGCAACATGATGGTGGAGGTGCTATCCGAGGAGTACATCCGTACGGCCGTTTCTTACGGTGTACCCACGTGGCGTATCCATTACGCCTATGCCCTGAAGGCGACAATGATTCCGCTCCTGACAGTGGTGGGCCTGACCTTCGGTTACCTGCTCGGTGGTGCGGTAGTGGTTGAGTTCGTTTTCGATTGGCCCGGCCTGGGCGGCTTCGTGGTGTTTTCGATTGCCCAGAATGATTTCCCCGCCGTGATGGGAGCCACCCTGGTGCTGGCCACGACGTATCTGTCGATCAACCTGATCGTTGATCTCTTGTATCACCTTGTTGATCCGAGGTTGCGAGTCCAATGAGTATCCAAGACGTATCCCTGTCCATGCCCCCGCGAGCCCCATCATGGCTTATCAAGGCCCTGGCGTTTGCCAGCGATAACAAGTTGTTTGTATTCGGCGCGCTGTTATTGCTGCTGATCATCCTGGCGGCAGTCTTCGCCCCCTGGCTTGCACCTTATGAGCCGAACAAGATTGTCTTTTCCCAGAAATTGCTGGCACCCAACTGGGCACACTGGATGGGCACCGACGAGTTTGGTCGCGACATTCTTTCACGGGTGCTTTATGGCGCACGCACCTCGCTGATCATCGGAGTGAGCGTGACTCTGATTGCGATGCTGATCGGGATTCCGATTGGGCTTGTTTCCGGTTACTTCGGTGGTCGAGTTGATACGCTGCTGATGCGTCTCTCAGATGTGTTTCTGGCCTTTCCGCCGCTGTTGTTGCCGATCGCTATCACCGCTGCGCTGGGATCGGGATTGGCCAACGCCATGTTAGCGCTCGCTGTCTCCTGGTTTCCCTGGTACGCGAGGATCATGCGCGGTGCGGTAGTACGGGTTCGTTCAGAAACCTATATCCATGCCGCCCGTTCCATGGGCGTCAGTCACGGCCGTATCTTGCTTCGCCATGTACTGCCCAATGCCACTACGCCTGTGATCGTGCAGGGCTCCATGGACTTTGGTTACACCATTCTCGCCGCTGCCTCGCTGAGTTTTATCGGGCTGGGGGCCAAGCCGCCCATGATCGAATGGGGGCTGATGGCCGCAGCGTCGCGCTCGCAGTTACTCGAGAATCCCTGGACGGTGCTGTTTCCCGGAGTGGCGATTTTTGTCCTGGTGCTGGCCGTCAACCTGGTGGGTGACGGGCTGCGCGATGTGCTTGATCCAAAGAAGGGGACGCGCTGATGATCGACGAATCCTTGCAATATTCTGCTATCGAGCGTCTCGCCGCTTCGAATAACGACGCAGCTCAAGACCTGGTGCTGGAAGTGGAAGGGCTGACGGTGTCCTTCCCTGGTTTGTTCAAGACCGTAAAGGCCGTACGCGGCATCGACCTTAAGGTAAGGCGCGGCGAGATCCTCGGGTTGGTGGGGGAGTCGGGCTCGGGCAAGTCTATGACGGCCATGTCCTGCATTGGATTGATGCCTGAGGCCGCTCGGCTGGAAGGCAGTGTCAGGGTCGCCGGACAGCAGGTCAACGGCGCCTCGGCATCGCAGCTGGCGGCTTTGCGTGGCGGTGGCGCGGCGATGATCTTCCAGAATCCGATGAAGGCGCTCAACCCGTTCTTCACCATCGGGCGGCAGATGTTCGACGTCATCGGCTGCCATCGGCAACTGAGTAAGGCACAAATCCGCGCCGAGGCGCTGAGCTCGCTGGAAGCGGTGAGCATGCCCGACCCCCCTCTGGCGCTAGCCAAGTACCCGCACCAGATGTCTGGCGGTCAGTTGCAGCGAGTGGTGATTGCCATGGCGCTGGCCTGTCGGCCGAAACTGCTGATCGCCGATGAGCCGACTACGGCGCTGGACGTCACCGTGCAGGCGCAGATCATCGCTCTGCTGCGCAAGCTGGCACGGGAGCAGGACCTGGCGATTCTGTTTATCACCCACAACCTGGGGGTAGTGGCTTCGCTCTGTGACCGGGTGGCGGTGATGTATGCCGGTGAAGTGGTGGAGAGCGGTCCGGTGGGCGAGGTGTTCAAGCGACCTGCACACCCCTACACCCAGAAGTTGATGGGCACCGTGCCCAAGTTGGGGCAGGGACCCCAAGCCCTGGGCTTCATCCCGGGGCAGGTGCCGAACATGGCGGCTCCCCCGGCTGGCTGTGCCTTCAACCCACGTTGTGAACGCGCCACCGGACGCTGCAATCACGCTGCGCCGAGGGTTGTCATCGGCAAGGAGCACTGGGCAGCTTGCCACAACATATTGGTCAAGGTGTGAGGCTTCTTTGAAAGGTAAACGGCTATGAATAACAACAAACAGCCCGCACTGTTGAGCGTCAATCAGTTGCACAAGACCTACGCCAGCCGCGATGGCCTGGTGACGGCCATTGACCACATCAGCCTGGAGGTGCAGGTCGGTGAGACGGTCGCGCTGGTGGGGGAATCCGGTTGTGGCAAAAGTACGGTGGCCGCGACCTTGCTCGGTCTGCTGCCAGCCGATAGTGGGCAAATTCTGGTCGAAGGTCGGCCGCTGCCCACTGATGCCAGGGCGCGGGGCAGGAGCTTGAGTATGGTGTTCCAGAACCCGTACGCCTCGCTGAACCCGAAAATGACGATCAAGGCGATTGTTGCCGAGCCGCTGAAGGTTGCCTTTGGTTTGCGCGGTAGCGCCTTGCACGCGCGCATTCTCACGCTGCTGGGAAATGTGGGGATGGGCGAGGAGCACATGGAGCGCTATCCCCATGAATTCTCCGGTGGCCAGTTGCAGCGCATCGCTATCGCCCGGGCCCTGGCGCTGGAGTCGAAATTGCTGATCCTCGATGAGCCTACGGCGGCGCTCGACGTGTCGGTCCAGGCCCAAGTGTTGCAATTGCTCAAGACGCTGCAGACCGACAACGGCCTGAGCTACCTGTTTATCAGCCACGACCTTGCGACGGTCGAGTATCTGGCGCAGCAGGTGCTGGTGATGTACTTGGGGCGCATCGTCGAGGCCGGGCCTGTGGAGCAGGTGTTTGGCCGACCGCGTCATCCCTACACGCGTGCGCTGCTCAATTCAGTGCCCTCCATCGACCCGGAACGCCGTGACCAGTTGCAAATCCTGAGTGGCGAGATCCCCAGTCCCTTGAATCGGCCTGCCGGGTGCCACTTCGCGCCCCGTTGCCCGCGGGCCAGTGAGCTTTGTCGCCGAGAGGTGCCAGCAGAAACCCAGGATCACGGCCACCGCTTTTCTTGCCACCACCCCCTGAACGATGAGAGCTGACCCCCTATGTACAACAAAAAAGACATGACCGCTCCCGGCATTGGTTATCAGGACCTGAGTCTGATGCAGGGCTATCCGCCGCCCCGGGAAAAGCAAGTTGGCCTGCATAACTGGGACAGCCCGCCCTATAACCGCTGGTCGTTCCAGCACATGAGCCAGTTGTTTCCTGTGGCCGCTATTCATCGCAGTCCCGGGCCGGTCACCGAATTCGAGCGCAACGAACTCTCACTGGACGACGTACGTTTTCAGCGGGTCGACGGCGGACAAACCGATCTGGCGACCTTCCTGACCGACAGCTACACCGATGGTTTTCTGGTGCTTCATCAAGGCAAGGTGGTTTCGGAGCAGTATTTCAACGGAATGCAGCCGCACACGTTGCATCTGTTGCAATCGGTATCCAAGACCGTCGTCGGTAGTTTGGTCGGCAGGTTGATCGGCCAGGGCAGAATCGATCCTCAAGCGCGTGTCAGCCACTATGTGCCCGAGCTTTCGGCAAGCGGTTATGGCGACGCTCGGGTACAGGATCTTCTGGATATGTGCACGGGAGTGAGATTCAGGGAGGACTACACCGATCCTGATGCTGAATTCATCCAGTTGGATATCGCCTCGGGTTGGCGTGAACGGGGAGAGCGAGAGTCACCTGACAGCATTTATGGTTTGTTGAAGTCGCTGAGTAAGGACCGTGAGCATGGCCAGTACTTTGAGTACCGCTCAGTGGATACCGACATGTTGGCCTGGGTTTGTGAGCGGGCTTGCGGCGAGCGGCTGCCCGTTTTACTGAGCCGGGAAATCTGGTCAAGACTGGGGGCAGAGCAAGACGCGAATATCACCCTCGATAGCGTTGGAACTGCATTGGCCGATGGCGGGATGAGCGCCACGCTGCGTGATCTGGGGCGCTTTGCCCAAATGTATCTGCAGGGGGGGCGTTTCAACGGTCAGCAGATTGTTCCAGAGGAGTTTGTGCGTGAATGCGGCCGTGGTTCCACACCGGCTTTTGAAGTTCTCTATGGCTTTTACGTCAAGAGCTTTCCTGGCGCGGCATACAGTAATCAGTGCTGGGTATTGGACAGTGAACTAGGTACCTACTCGGCGCGCGGAGTATTTGGGCAGAGTATCTATTGGGATCCGGCCTCTGAAGTGGCAATCGTAAAACTTTCCAGTTGGCCGGACTTTATCAATCCAGAGTGGACGTTGAATACCTTCCGTGCCTGTGCGGCAGTAGTTGAAGAACTGCAACGCAGCTGACGCGGGAGTATGAATGACCGCGGCTTGTCAGACACCTCCCAGCCTTAATGAAGAGGTGCCATATACAGGCTCTGCATAGCTACACCCAGACCCTGCAGGCCGCCGGCGGCTGACCCTCCCGGCCCGCACCTGGACGCTGTTAACAGCCTTCGTCCTGGCGGGCCTTACCCCTTTTATCCAGACCGCGCTTTTGCCGTGGCCGGGATAGCTGTTGCCAAAAATAAGACCTAGAGAAGAGACGGAGCGACCATGAACTTGAATACAACCCGGGCCTTGCGCTCATTGACCCCACTGGCGCTATTGGGCGCCCTTTCCAGCCCTGCGATGGCGATCCAGGTTACCGATAACCTTGATCTCGGTGGTGCCGTCCGGGCGCGTTGGGACTATGACCCGGATCGCGACATCCAGACGTTCAACTTCGACACCGCGATCCTCAGCGCCAAGTACAACTCCGACATCTGGATTGGCGAAGCCAAGTACCGTTTCTACGGTCGAGCCTACCCTTACAAGTACACAAATAATGTCGGTGACGTCCAGTTCGCCGAGTTGGCGTGGATCGGCTACAAGTTCAACCCCGACCAGCAGGTCCAGGTCGGCCTGAACCAGCTGCCGTTCGGTTTGCAGCCGTACTTCGGCAGCACGTTCTATCAAACCCTGGGCAGCGTCATAGGACTGGAAGACATCGAAGAAGTCGGTGCCAAGTACATCCAGCAAAGCGGCGACTGGAATGTTCAGGCCGGTTATTACCTGCGCCCGGCCTGGCAGGGCAAAGGCACCAGCAACGGTGAAACCTACTCCACCGTGGTCTCCGAAGCGGACAGCTATGTCACCGACGGCAGTAACAACCAGGAACGCAACACAGTGGTCCTGCGGGTGGCCAAGGCGCTGGACCTGGGGCCGTGGAAGTCCGAAGTCGGGATCTCCGGCCTGACCTCGTCCCTGGAGAACCGCGACACCAACAACGATGGCCGGCGCAATGCCATGGCGGTGCACTACATCGGCAAAAACGGTCCGTGGGGCGTGCAACTACAAGCCGCGCGACAGCAGATGTCCCCGCGCAACCCCGGCACCGATGAACTGGTGACTTTCGGCGGTTACGACGGCACCTTCAACGTCGCCAGTCGCGGCAACTTGTACGTGGCGGATGTGAGCTACGACGTCAGCGGCAAGTACCTGTTCGATCAGATCAGCGGTGTGAAGCTGTACGCCAACTACAGCGCCTTCGATAAATCCGCCGACGATTTCAAAACCTCGCAACGGATGATTTTCGGCACCTCGTTCTCCCTCAGCAAACTGTGGATCGCCACGGAATGGTTGTACGGCAAGAATGATCCGGTCATCGGTGGCGGCAGCCTCACCCAGAGTCTGGGGGCTGGTGGTAGTAACCAGTGGGAAAACCAGTTGTACATGAACATCGGTTATTACTTCTGATCCGGATTTTTTGGCGGCAGCCCTAACGTCCTCTTCGCGAGCGGGCTCGCTCTCACAGGTTTAGCGCATAATCTGTGGGGAGCGAGCCCGCTCGCGCATACCCCAAACAAAACTTGCTTCAGCCCCTGTCGGCTGAATCAGATAGGCCCACATAGTTAGTTAGTTAGCGATCAATTCTAAAATCATATCGGTGAAATTTCGTCATTTTCCCTATTCAATAAGAGTAGTTTTATCCTCGTAAATTATCGCAATCATTGAAGTGAGGGGATGATTAGATTGCGCCAATATCACGCCCCTCAACTCATATACCTGTCGAAAAGAAGCTTGACCAACTGGCGAAGCCATATATTTCCGGGATCATGATGATGGCGCGGGTGCCAATACTGTCGCAGGTGCAAGCTGGGGGACTTAATCGGGGTTTTTATTACCTTGACCGCGTTGTAGCGTAGGAACGTTTTCCCCAGTTCACTGGGCACGGTTGCAATTAGATTCGGGTTTTTCTCCAGTATCATCGGGACCGTTATAAAGTGTGGAGTTGTAAGGTAAATTTGTCGTTGATGACCCAGTTCGTCGATGAATTGGTCGTAGCGTGTACTTCTGTCTGAAAGTACGACGGAAACATGTTTCATGCCAAGGAATTGTTCAAGGCTAACTTCGTTGCCAGGGTACGTGCAACTGACGATAGAGCAAAAAGAGTGCGTAAACAGTTCTTGTTGAAAAAGGTTAGGGTCCTGGATGTAGTGTGATCCTATAGCCAGGTCTGTATCACCTCTCTCCAGTGAGTTCGCTATATGCTCGGTGGGTAGCTGCGACGTTCGTATTCGGCAATGGGGGGCCACTTTCTGAAGCTCTGAAATCAGCCGGGGCAAAAATACCAACTCGCCCATATCCGTCATACAAAGGCTGAAGACCCTGGTGGAAGACATAGGGGTGAAACTGGCCTGCGCCAACAGCTTGTGCTGTACGGCGGATACGATCTCCAGAACTGAATCCCCCATCTCCTCTGCGAAAGGCGTCGGCTTCATCGCATCGCCAATACGGACGAAGAGGGGGTCTTCATAAAACTCCCGTAGACGTCGTAGTGCATGGCTCATGGCGCTCTGCGTCAAGCCAAGATGCTCTGCTGCTCGAGATACATTGCGTTCTCGCAGAAGCGCGTCGAACGCGAGCAGCAGGTTCAAGTCGAATTTCTTACCATGAATGGCGTGCATGATCTGTATTAGCTCCATGATCTATGCGCATACATGATCCGCCTCTAGCATGGCGTCAGCAAGGAAAGTTTCAAAAACAAAAACAAGAAATGAGGTCGACGTCATGCTTCTTCGTAACGCTTGGTATGTAGCTGCTTGGTCGAGTGAGATTCCGGTCGACGAGCTTCTCGCAAGAACGATTCTTAACGTGCCAGTAGCGCTATGGCGTGATACCACCGGAAAAGTGGTGGCTTTCGAAGACCGTTGCTGTCACCGAGGCGCTCCACTATCGAAAGGGCGCCTGGAAGGCGATCAGCTTCGGTGTATGTACCATGGTCTTCTATTTGATACGACGGGGCGCTGCGTCGAAATACCCGGACAAGAGCGCATTCCTCCGCAGGCTAAGGTGCGCACATTCCCAGTTGTGGAGAAGCACAAGTGGATCTGGATCTGGGTGGGTGATGCCAGCCTGGCGGATCCGTCCCTGATCCCTGATACACATTGGCTGGATCACCCCGAGTGGCGAAGCCTGGAGGGTTACACCTATTACACCACCAACTACCTGCTGATCGCTGACAACCTGCTTGACCTCGCACATTTGCCCTATGTTCATCCGAACACTCTGGGCGGTGACGAGGCGTATGCGGCCTGTATACCTCAGGTCGAAAAGCTGGAAAACGGCGTACGAGTAACGCGTTGGGGTGAAGGTATTAAGCCGGCACCTTTTGTGCAGAAGATCAAGAATTATCCGGGGCCTGTTGATCGTTGGAATATCTACGACTTCCTGCTGCCGAGCATCTTCCTGATGGATTCGGGGATGCAGCCCACTGGGCAAAATGCCAAGGCGGGAAATCGCGTCAATGCGGCAGAGTTCCGTAGCACTCAGGCACTGACTCCGGAAACGGACGAATCCACGCACTACTTCTTTTCGCAGCCTCATAATTTCGCCATTGATGACCCCGAGGTGACGTTGGCAATCCACGACCAGGTCGTCACAGCGTTCCAGGAAGACAGCGATATGATTCATGCGCAAGATCGCATGTTGAAGCTGACCTCCGATTTCAAAATGATTCCGATCGGAGCTGATGCTGCTCTTTCGTATTTCAGGTGGCTAGTGGCGAATGCTTATAAGGCTGAGCAGGCGGTAAGTAATCCCGTCAAGATCCAGGAGGTCTGAGATGAGCGACTGGAACCGCGTTCGAGTGATGGCGATCGTGAAAGCTGCTGACGCCATTATGGATGTCCGCTTGCTGGCCTTGGACGGTCAACCTCTTCCTGTGGCCGACGCGGGCTCGCACATTGATGTTCGCCTGCCAAATGGTTTGATCAGGCAGTACTCCGTTCACCGGTACGATCCCTCGGACGGAAGTTACTCAATTGGGGTCGGATTGTCTGAGCCGTCACGGGGTGGCTCAGCGTTCATTCATGCACACCTGCGAGTCGGCGACCTGCTCGAAATTAGTGCGGTTCGCAATAACTTCCCGCTGGAACGCAACGCAAGCACTTATTTGTTTATCGCCGGCGGTATCGGCATTACGCCGATTCTCAGCATGATTCGTTGGTGCGATGCGAATGACAAGCCGTGGCAACTTCTCTACTGCGTCCGCTCCCGGTCCCGGGCTGCTTACATCGAGCATCTTCCTCGTGGCGGAAAATTAGTGTTTCACTCGGATGACGAAACTGCCGGTCGTCCCGATCTGCAGGCGTTTACTCGTCAAGCAAGTTCAACGGACCACCTCTATTGCTGTGGACCGGCGCCCCTCATGAATGCGGTACGGGATGTCGCACAGGCTTACCTGCCTTCCGGCCAGGTGCATTTCGAGTTGTTCAGCGCACCTCAGTCGAGTGCTCCTGAAAAACAACAGAACAAAAGTTTCGTGGTGGAACTTGCTCGTAGTGGCATGGAACTAACCGTGCCAGCTGATACCAGCCTTCTCGATGCACTCGAAGAGGCGGGGATAATGGTGCCTTTTTCCTGCCGGGAGGGGCTTTGCCGTACTTGTGAATGCCGGGTACTAGCCGGTGAGATTGATCATAGGGACTATGTCCTCAGCGATGAGGAGCGTGCTTCCAATGCGGTCATTCTGCAGTGTGTTTCACGTGCCAAGTCCCCAAGGCTGGTGCTTGATATTTGACTGACACTGCATGTCACGCTTTATCTGGGAGGCAAGAATGAGTGTTTGCGAACTGAATGCTATCCGGGATGAGCTTCGCTCTCGTAGAGAAAATACTCCTGGGTCGCTGCAGCAGGCTCGCATTGGTTTTGACCAATTGTGCAAGCGTTTTTCGGCTCCGCCTTATTGCCGCTCCACGGCGTCGACGCTCGGTGGAGTGCCTGTACGGACGGTAACCTGCGTGGATTCCCGGCGCTCTCTGCTCTATGTCCACGGAGGTGGATTCATGGTGGGCAGCGCTGAAGGTTTTGAGGGGATCGCCGGTACGCTTGCTGCTGGTACATCTTCCACGGCTTATGTCGTTGATTATCGACTAACGCCTGAACATGCATACCCTGCTGCCCAGCAAGATGTTCTGACTGCGTATGCGGCGTTGCTCGCGAACAGCGAAGATGCAGACGATATCGCATTGGTGGGGGATTCGGCGGGAGCCCAACTCATCATGGCCGCTCTGATTCAGGCCCGGACCATGGGCATGGAAATGCCGGGTTGCGTCGTGCTGTTTTCTCCCTGGGTGGATCTGGCTCTCACCGGAGAAAGCCTCCATGCCAAGGCTGCTGTGGACTGCTTTCTTACACCCCAGAAGTTGCAAGCCTGTGCTGACGCCTACCTGGGAGAGCAAGTCGAGGCTGCTTCTTTTATCCTGGAGGCTGACCTGGACGGTTTGCCGCCGCTAATGATTCAAGTGGGGGAGTGTGAAATCCTTCTTGACGACGCGGTACGTCTGGCGAGAAACGCCGGATCAGCGGGTGTGGACACCAGACTGGAGGTATGGCCCGGTATGTTTCATGTCTGGCAGGCGTATGCGCCGGCTCTTTCTGAGGGTCGTGAAGCACTCGCCGCTGCCGTCAATTTCATAAACAGGGTGCTGGTACGGAAAAAGTCCGTTGGCGGTTGACTGTCGTTGCAGGCGATTGCTTTGCTCTACCGAATCAGGAAGACCGCCTGGATCCATGTGCCATGCCATTAGAGGCGAAGGATTTCCGCGGATTGGCACCCGCATTCATTGCCGTGGCGAAGACTGATCCACTGAGGGATCACGGGCTGGCCTATCGGGATGCGCTTTTGGCTGATGGTGGTCGTGCAGCGTCGCAAGTTGCGCAAGGAGTGGTGCTCTCAGGGCTGAGGGCTTTTGGGGTGGCCACCGAACGGGCCACCAGCGATGTCAGCCTCGATTGCCTGCGACTGCACTCGTCGCCCAGTTTCGGCCTGTTGTGGTTGATGCCTCGACTAGAGCAGTTTCGTCAGAGCCATCCGGATATTCAGCTCAACCTCTCGTGCTCCTACGAATCGCTGCACTTCAGTCGCGACAAGATCGATGTGGACATCCGCCACGGCATGCCCAACTGGCCAAGTTTCGAGGTGCGCACCGTGCGCAATGAAAAAATCGCGGTTATGGCGTCACCCAAACTACTGGAAAAACGCCCCATCTGTGCCGTTGCGGATTTGCTGGACTGCAACCTGATTCTGTCGGAGGCGACGCTGATAAAGTGGCCACAGTTGTTTGCTCAACATGGTCTGTCGCGCCCAGAAAAGCCTTACAGCCTGAGTTTTGACCGTTCCTATATGACGCTGGAGGCAGCCAGCCACGGGCTTGGATTCGCCTTGGAAAGCACACTGCTCGCGCAGGATTATCTAGCGCGTGGAGCGTTGGTCGAGGTAGCGCCGGAGTTGAGTGCGACAATCACTGCACACCACCTGGTTTTCCCGAGAGCGCATTCAAACTTCCCACGGGTCAGAAGATTCCTGGAGTGGATGCAGAAGGAGTTGGGTCATGACTTCAATTACTGATCTGGATGTCATTACACGCCAGCATCTCATCATATTGCCTGGTGAGTGCACGCTTTTCGCTGTGGCATGAGATGCCTAACTTGTGTCGATCTCGCAGAGCGAGATGAGGGCTGACTTGAGGGCTGTGGAGCCCAGTGATACGTCTTGTCAGTTGGTCCATTTAGCAAAAATTTACAGCTCTGTAATTAATGCGTGTAGGTGGGGGGCGCATGTTTTACAAACATGCACCACCTCACCCACTATCGCTGGCTTATAAGCCGCCCAGCGCGACGTACTTGATTTCCAGGTAGTCGTCGATACCGTATTTTGAGCCTTCACGGCCAAGTCCGGAGGTTTTCACTCCACCAAACGGTGCAACTTCTGTGGAGATCATCCCCTCGTTGACGCCCACCATGCCGAACTCAAGATTGTCGACGACACGAAAGATCAGGCCGACGTCACGTGCGTACACATAGGCAGCCAAGCCAAACGGTGTGTCGTTGGCCATCGCAATTGCCTCGTCCTCAGTATCGAAGCGGAAGAGGGGAGCGACAGGGCCGAAGGTTTCATCGTTGAAGATGAGTGCATCGCGTGGCACATCGGTGAGCACCGTTGGCTCGAAGTAACTACCACCCAAATCATGGCGTTTGCCCCCGGTGGCAATGCGTGCCCCTTTTTCCACCGCATCGGCAATGTGCTCTTCGACCTTTTGCACTGCATCCTCATTGATGAGCGGACCCAGTACCACCCCGTCATGCATGCCATTACCGACCCTGAGCGCAGCGGCGGCATCCGCGAGCTTCTTCGCGAATTGATCGTAGACACCCGATTGCACGAGCATGCGGTTGGCGGCAACACAAGCCTGGCCTGTGTTGCGGTACTTGGCGGCAAGTGCACCCTTCACTGCGGCATCGATATCAGCATCGTCAAAGACGATGAACGGCGCGTTACCGCCCAGTTCCATGCTCGCCTTCTTGATAGTCGGAGCGCACTGGGCCAGCAGCAGCGATCCCACTTCGGTCGAACCTGTGAAGGACAACTTGCGAACGACCGGGTTCGCTGTGAGCTCCCCGCCGATTGCGCGGGCCGAGCCTGTGACGACGTTGCATACACCCCGAGGCAGACCGGCGCGCTCGGCGAGTACGGCCAGAGCCAGTGCCGAGAGCGGTGTCTGACTGGCCGGCTTGATAACTCCTGCGCAACCAACCGCCCAGCCCGGGCCGGCTTTGCGTGTAATCATCGCGGAGGGGAAGTTCCACGGTGTGATGGCTGCAAACACGCCGATAGGGGCTTTCTGCACGAGAATGCGCCGACCGTCCACATTCTGCGGAATGATGTCGCCATTCACACGCTTCGCTTCTTCCCCGAACCATTCGATGAAGCTTGCGGCGTAAAGGATTTCGCCACGGGATTCCACCAAGGGCTTACCCTGTTCGGCCGTCAGGATGACCGCCAGGTCCTCGATGTTTTCAAGCATAAGCTCATAGAGCTTACGGAGGACCTTTGCACGCTCCTTTGGCAGCGTCTTGCGCCATCCCCGCATGGCGCGTTCGGCCGCTGCGATTGCGCGCCGAGTCTCGGACTCTCCACCGTTTGGTACGCGCGCCACCAATTCACCGGTGGCTGGATTGCGGACCTCGATTGTCTGGCCACTCTCTGCCTGGACCCATTCGCCGTCGATCAACATCGCCTGACGCAGCAGGTCGGGGTCTTTCAGATTCAAGGTTGCGGTGCTATTCATGGGACAGACCTCAGATGGAGTTACGACCGATGAAGAAGGCTTCATCGAGGTCAGTGGTCGGGTTCAATCCAGCCGCTTCTAGTCCTTTACGTAACACCGCCATGTCGCGTTGGTACACGCGTTGGGTAGGGTGGGGCATAGGACCGCCGTTGTAACCCTGCAACCAGCCTTGGTATTTCCACATCATGCGATTGAGAAGTCCGTTTGCCGCCATTGGCAGGCTTGCAAACGCTTTGCGTGCCGGATCCATTTTGTACCAGAGCTGAGTTGCCTCATCGTAGTTGCCCGCGCGGATCAACTTGTGGATCTGTGGAAGCAATGGGCCGTAGTAGGAGGAGTAGTTAGTTCCACAGAAAGGGATGTCCATCACCTGTGCCAAAGGCACGTACTCATACTCAAGCGGAGATGAGATAACGACTTCCTCATGGAACTCGCGGTGAACTTCGATCGCCGACATGATGTAAGGCAGTCCGCCTTCGGCTTTGATTGCAACGACGTTGGGGATCTCGTCGACCATTCGACGCAGCACCGCCAGCGGAATGTCGGCAGGGTGCAAGCGGCTGAAACCCCAGGCGGGCAGCGGGAAGATTATTACGCCCAGGTTCGTCGCGGCGCAGATCGCCTTGGTGTACTCGAATACTTCGTCATAGGACTTCGGATAGAAGTACGGAGGATAGCCAAGCAGCACAAGGTCGGCGCCGGCAGCTTCGGCTCGCTTGACTGCCTCAATGTTATCTTCCAGCGTGTTGAACACCGCGTGGTGAACGATCACGAGACGGCCGGCTGCTTGATCGGCCATGATTTGACAGAACTCACCGTATTGCTCTTGGGTAATGGCTACCTCCGAGCAGGACAACGACCCGACGAAACCGTGCTTGATTGCCAGTTCTACGTCGTGGCGAATGGCTTTCTCATTGATGCGCTTGAAGTCGGAGGTCATTGTCGGAATCGTAACGTTGGCGACCCCAACGAGTTTCTCGCGGGCCCAGTCTCGAGCGTCCTTTTTATTGTAATTGGCCATGTAAGGCTCCTGTCAGTCAGGGTGGGTGATAGTCGTCGCTGTTCGCTCAGCGCTTTGTTTCAAAATCGATCGGCAATGGTGTTGCCAGCCTGGCTTCAAGTGCCTTGGTCAGGATGAGTTCCGCCACCACGATGTCTTGAAGACCACCGCCAACTGACTTGAACATTGGGGCCTTGGCTTGCTTCAACTGTTCACTGCAGGCGCCGCCCATCAGGTCAGACAGGCTGAAGGCCTTCTGGCGGAATTCGATCCCGGCGGCATGGGCGGCAAGCATGTCTCCTGTCTCTTCCAGCACTTCTTCCAGGGTGTCGCAGATGATCAAGTCGCTGCGCTCCACGACTGAAACGTCTATTTCACGCTGCTCCGGGATGGTCGAGCCGATCGAAACGACGGTGGCGCCCGGCTTCAACCAATCGCCAAAAAGAATCGGCTTTTCATCGCGCGAGCGTGCTGCCGTCAGCACGATGTCGGCGCCTTCCACGGCTTCTTGTGCTGAGCCAACACCCCGGGCGGGTACACCGAGATCTCGTGTCGCCGATGCGGCAAATGCTTCGCGTCGTTCAGGAGTCGGGCTGAAGACGACAATTTCGGTCAGTTCGCGGACGCTGGCGAAGGCGCGGATGTGCATCGAAGCCTCCAATCCACTTCCTATGACGGCAAGGCGTGCAGGCCTCTGTGGGGCGAGGCGGTCAAGGGCCGCGGCCGAGGTAGCTGCAGTGCGAAATCCAGTCACCAGGTTTGCGTCAATGAAAGCGGCGATGCGATTGGTCGTCCGATCGAACAGAACGATGACGTACTCGATTCCCGGTGGCGCATCGCCCATGTTCGAGCCCATCAGCTTGGCGCCGAAGTAGCGTCCGCCCGCCGGAATAGCCGGCAGGGTGCGAAGCCAGGTTTTTTCAAGGCTTGCAACGGTGCGGGGCGGAGTAGCCCTGGCTGGCAAATGTTGCCCGTAAGCGGTCTGTAGCGCGGCGATCGCATCTTTCCAACGGAAAACGGCCTGCGCGGCAGCGCTTGAAACGAACACGGGGGACTGGGAAGTGGCGGTCATGCGTTGAGCTCCGAAAAAGGCAGAGACAGTTGAAGTAAAGGGCGAGGCGGCCTACGTAAGCCGCACTCAGGCTACGGATGGTTACTTAACTAAAGGCAGCACTAACAAAACGATGCGTACACAAAGTATTATTGGGTGAGATTGCCATTGTCAATGGCTTACTTTCCTAAAGATTGGTTTGCTTTGGTACGGTTGCGAAAACGAAACGGAACGTATAGATTTGATTTGTCTTTTGCAACGCTGATTTCTGGTGAGCGCCATGAAGCGGGGATGATGGGTAGTTGAAGGCCTGGACGGTCCTGCCCAGTGGATTTGTTCGTCGCTGCACTTGAAGCGGTACTGTGCGAGGCCTGAAGGCTCGCCACAGATGACTATACGAGGGCTATACCCGGTCGCGGATGTCTCTTGCCGAGGCGTATTTCGATGTATCGGATCTGGCAAACAGGCTGTGTCATTAGATCGCAGCTACCACCCGCCAAAGAAGCGGAGAGGAGACAAGAATGAGTCAGGTTAAACGCGTTTTGATTGTAGGCAGCGGAATCGGCGGTGCCACCGCAGCTTATGCACTGCGCAGAGCGGGAGTGGACGTCCACTGTATCGATATCAAGCCGGGGATTCCCTCGGCAGGGTCGGGCATTTGCCTGTTACACAACACGGTCCGAGCATTGGACATGATCGGATTGGCGGAGCCATGCCTCGACAGTGGTATGCGATTCGACGCGTTTCGGCAATTCGATTCCTCAGGTCAACTCCTGCGTTCGGATCCTGCACCTCCCAGCTGTGGCATCCGTCGGCCAGAACTTGCCCGAATCCTGGAGTCGGCAGCGCAAGGGGCGGGGGCAGTTCTAGATAAAGGGTTGACGATCGAACATCTCGACGACCGTGGGGACTGCGTCGAAGTTAAATTCTCGGATGGTCGCGAGGCTACCTATGACTTGGTTGTGGCTGCGGATGGTGCCTACTCCAAGCTCCGCGATCAGGTTTTCGGTGCTGAGTGCAGACCTCGTTTCGCAGGTCAGAGTGTGTGGCGTTTCAATGCGCCGCGTCCGGCTCAGATTGATGGGTTCTGTTTGTACCGCAGCCCGTCAGGTAAAACAGTGGGCTCTTTCCCGACATCGGAGGACAGCTGCTACCTGTTTTATCTCGAGAACAGCGTGGAGCCTCTGCGCGTACCAGAGGATCAAGCGAAAGCGATGATTCGCGAACGCCTTGCCGAATATACCGCACCGGCTGTACTGGAAGCGCTTGAACAGGTAACTGATGCCAGGCAGGTTATCTTCCGTCCGCTGGATATCACGCTGGTACCAGCGCCTTGGTACCGCGGCCGCGTAGTGCTCATCGGCGATGCTGCACATTCACCAACACCGCATATGACGTCTGGAGGTGGCATGGCCATCGAAGATGCCGTGGTGCTTGCAGACTGCGTATCCAAGACCCTATCTGTTAACGAGGCACTGGCGATGTACAGCGAGCGCCGATTTGAACGATGCAAAACCATTTGTGACGCGTCATTGCAACTTTGTCACTATGAGCAGGAAGATCCGCTGAAAAACAGGGAGAAGTCGGCGGCTCTATTGCTGAAAACCTATCAATATTTGGGACAGCCTATCTAGAGCATCAGGTTGACGTTATCTGTCAAAAAGTCCCGATTCACCTCTCAGGGTGAATTGGGACTGAGTCAATTCATACTTTTATAACGATCGGCAGCCAAACAGTGCTGTTCAGTTTTCTGAGTTCGTTACTCCCAGCAAGTGGTATATGTAGTCGATATGCGACTTGGCAAACTCCTCGTTTAATGGCGCGTGGCCGACCAACAGGCGCATGTAGACTGCTGAATAGATTATGTCCATAAGCGACTCGACATTGGTATCGCTTGGGATTTCACCGCTGCGTTTCCATTCTTCAAGTGTTTCTTTAACTATCGCGCGTCGCCCATAGTGGAATCTCTCTCGAAAGGCTCGTAATACTGAAGGGTCAGATTGTCCCTCGGCTATGATTTGAGCAAGTATTCGGCCTGGCCAACCAGAAAATTGCTCCACTAGTGTACGGAAATGAACAGCGATGGCCTTCTTGGGGCCGAGTTCAATTGGTAGTGGGGTTTTAAGAAGATGGTTCTCAATGAAGGCGTCAATGACCAGTAGGGCTTTCGAGTCCCACCATCTGTATATGGTTGCCTTGCTGACACCCGCTTCCTTTGCAATTGCCTCAATCGAGATGGCCTGAATGGAGTTCTCGCGTAGCAACTTTATGGTCGAATTCAGTATTTGCAGTCGAGTAACTTCGCTGCGTGGTCGTCCTAAAGACTTCTCCTGCATAAAGTATTCCTTAATAAATGTCTAATTTTAACAGGAGCGTGATGCTGCATGTGCTCACTCTGCGGCAGGGGCTGCTGCCTGCTGAAATCAAGCTGAGGCGTTTCTGATCGTAGCCAACAGACCACTCAAGAAGCAATGTAAAAAATGCTTTGGTTCTGGCTTGGTGAGCGTGGAAGGCCTGTGTGGATTAACTCCGAAGGCATATGAGGGCTGCCATCTGACGGTATTGAAAAAGTAAGCTTGCACAAAACGATACGGATCGTATATGTTTGTTCCGCGCATATGAAGCCCATCACGGGCACAACAACAAGAACGCGCGAAGGAGACAAACATGCATCAGGGTTCGAGCCTGAAAGGCGATGTTGCGACCGTTACCAGTGTGGGCAGCATCTGGCACCCGACCAGTGAACAGGTGGCTGAACGCGACAAGCACTTCGCGTCCGCTGATTTCCAAAATTTCCCCGTCAGCGCTGCCTCGGCGCGCGATACCACCGGCTCGATCCTCGACGCCGATCTCAGTCTTTCAATCGGCGTTCAGAGCTCCGCTACACTCCTCAACGTTTTCGGGGAGTGAGCATGTCGTTCCCCAATATTTTCAATCTCGGAATTGGGCGACGCAAGTTGCTCGTGTCCACCGCCAGTGCCGCGACGCTCGCCATGCTGGGTGCGTTGCCGGCGCTCGCGAAGCCATCCCGAGAGATCGCTCGAACACCATTCGACCCCAGTCCGTTTGACGTTCGCTTTGTCGTGACGGATCGCCGCTTGCCGCAAAGCCTGGCTTTCGCCATTGAGCATGCCAAAAAGGGTAGTGCGCGGCTTGAAGTCACGAACGGACTCACGAGGCTTTGGCAGGAATCGCTCGTGCCGTTTTGGCGTGAGCAAGATGGCGCTGTCGCCGGACTCACCACACGCGAGGTTTGGCATTGCCTTGCGGAACAAGCACGCAGCCAGTCGCGCCGCACGGTCGTGCTGCATCAGCACGACGTATCGGCGAGCCAGCCCAATCCTTTGGTTTCATGGATCATCGCGTGAATTATGAGAACACCCCCGAATGTATCCCCCGAGGTTTTTTCCGTCGCGCTGCAGGCGTTTGTCGGTGTAGTCGGAAAAGAATGGGTCTTCGTTGAGGACGAGGATCTGTTTCCCTACCGTGATTCTTATTCCCCGCTGCGCGACACGCCCGAAGATCGAAGCGCATCCGCTGCCGTGGCGCCCGGTTCGGTTGAAGAGGTGCAGGCGGTCGTGCGCATTGCCGATCAGCACCGCATACCGCTGTATACGATTTCCACTGGCAAAAACCTCGGCTACGGCGGTTCGGCGCCCAATCATGCCGGCAGTGTCGTGCTGGACCTGAAGCGGATGAACCGCATCATTGAGGTCAGCGAAAGCAACGGCTACGCCATCGTGGAGCCGGGCGTCAGCTATTTCGATCTGTATAACTACATCCAGGAACGTGGCCTGAAGGTGTGGCTGGACGTCGCCGACCCGGGCTGGGGCAGTGTGGTAGGCAATGCGCTTGACCACGGTGTGGGTCACACGTTGTCGCGCTTTCGCAACCACTTCGATTCGCACTGCGGTATGGAGGTGGTGCTGGCCAATGGGGAAGTGGTTCGCACAGGAATGGGAGCGCTACCCGGTTCCCAGACGTGGGGGCAATTCAAGATGGGCATGGGGCCGATCCTGGATGGCATTTTTTCCCAGTCCAATTTCGGCGTTGTCACCAAGATGGGCATCTGGTTGATGCCGGCACCAGAAGCCTTCATGCACGGTATGGTGATGGCGCCGCGTTATGACGACCTGCACGCCGTAGTGGAATTGCTCAAGTACGTCGAGAACACTGGTTTGGCTCCTGGTGCGCCGGAGATGGGCAGTCCGCTGCTCGGTATCAGCAATTACACGAAACATCTGGTGGACGCCTTTTACGATGGTCCGCCGCAGTTGCAGAAGCAGCATGCTGACCTGGTTGCGAAAGCCAGGGTCGGTTATTCGGCTGAATTGCAGAAGTATGGGCAAGACAACAACATTCCTTACTGGGTACTCAACCTGAAGTTCTACGGACCGCAGAAGGTGATCCAGGCGCAGTGGGAAGTGGTACAGGAGCTGGCGGCAAAGTCGATCAAGGGCGTGCGCTTTCAGGCTGGCCAGATCCAGACCGATCCGCGCAAGGCTTCTGCTGAGTGGACGGTTTATCCCCAGGATGTGGGTGTGCCGAACATGGATTTCTTCGGTATGGGCACGCGTGCCGGAGGCAACCCGCATCCGATGCGCGGCCATATGTGGTTCTCCCCGGTCATTCCACAGACTGCGCAAGGCATCCTCGAAGCCAACCGTGTCTTCGAAGAAGCGCACCGCGCCATGCCTGCGCTGCAGAATGTGCCGATCTGGAACCTCAGGCCTTTTGCGTTGCCTGCGCCGTTTTTCGAGCGCGCTTTCCTTTTCATCGTGGGCTTCCCGATCACCGATGATGCGGCGATGAACAAGGCCTCCATCAAGGCGTATCGGACACTGCTCGATATCGGCGCACAGCATGGCTGGGGCGAATATCGTTGCCACCCGGAATTCCAGGACCAGGCCATGGGCCTGTATTCGTATAACAACAACAGCCTGCTGCGCTTGAACGAGGTCATCAAGGACGCCATCGATCCCAACGGGACTCTTTCGCCGGGCCGCTACGGCATCTGGCCCAGGCACTTGAGGAAGGGCGCCCAATGAAGACGAATTGCCTCATCGTGCTGCTGATGCTGGCAGGTCTGGCAGTCGCCTCCGAGCCGGCCAAGCAAGCCGTACCAGCCCATCGCGGCAAGCAGATTTTCGATCAGTGGTGCGGGATCTGTCACGCCGCATCTCCACGCATGCCCGGCACTGCTTCGCTGGCGGCTAAATACGGCGGCAGCTTACCGGCTGCATTGGAAGACCGCACTGATATGCCTCCGGCCTTCATCAAACATTTCGTTAGCAACGGCGTACTGATCATGCCGGCATTTCGTAAAACCGAAATAACCGATGCCGACCTTGAATTGCTTGTCGACTACCTAAAGGCCAAAGACCAATGAGCTCACATTCTGTTTCTGACACTCTGACCAAGGTTGCTGGCAACCGGAGGGAAACCCGCAACGGTACCGCGGCGCTCGTCATCGGGCATTGCGCTGGCCTGATGGATATCACCACTTTGCCGATCTGGGTTGGAATCGTCCTGATCGGGCAACTGGCCCTTGATCCACAGCGTGCCGGGTTCCTGCTGACTCTTTTCCTCGGGTCGGTCGTGCTTAGCAGCCTGTGTATCGCACCAAGACTATCCCGACTCAATCGCAAGCGCATAGCATCGGCGGCTTATGCCGTGGCTGGTATGACTTTCGCCAGCATGCCAAGCGCAAGTGCCAGCTATATCCTTTTGGCTTCGGCGCATGTCGTCGCTGGCCTGGCGGTTGGCTGCGGCCTGTCGATAGTTCACGGGACGATGGGGGGCACTGCCAATCCGCACCGCACAGCGGCATTAGCTTTTAGCTCGCTGAGCCTGGTGTCCATCCTGGTGATGGCGACGCTGCCTCCGCAAGTGGGCAAGATCGGCCCGAACATATTCTTCTACACGATGTCGGGCATCATGTTCACTGCCGCACTGGCCGCACTGGTGGCTTTTCCGAACGTCGCCCGTGCGGTCCAGCACGATCGATCCGCGCTCGCCAAGTTGCCTGCGCGAGTGTGGTTCGGCATCGCTGGCGTGAGCTTGTTGATGGTGAGCCATTCGATGGTCTTCGGCTTCATCGAGCGTGTAGGGGGCTGGCATGGATTCAGCGCGGCGCAGATCACCACGGTGCTTGTCATCAGTGGCTTCGTGAACCTCGTACCTGCCGCACTTTCCAGCCTCCTCGAACGCCACTTGCCGGCCTCGGGCGTAGTCATCGCCGGTCCTCTAATCCAGGCCTCTGCCGCAGTCGCTGTGACCCAGTTCAGTGGCTACGGGGTTTACATCGTCGCAACCTCGGTTCTCATCGCCGTCGTTACATTTACCCATGTGTTCGCATTCGGGGTGCTGGCGCGACTGGACCCGTCCGGTCGCGTGGTCGCAGCCACCCCGGTGATGGTCATGGCGGGTTCGGCTACTGGCCCACTCCTTGGGGGCGTGCTCGCCCTGCATGTTGGCTATGGCAGCTTGGGCTGGGCGGCGTTGGTGTTGGGTCTTTTGTCCGCCATCTGCTTTCGCCTTGGTACCCGTCAGTCGTGATCAAACACAGCAATTGTATGAAGTCCCTTACTAGAGGTTGGCTATGAGCAAGCGATTGCAGGACAAGGTGGTTTTACTGACCGGCATCGGCAGTGGTATGGGGCGCGAGACAGCTCGGCTGTTCGCCAGCGAAGGCGCGATCGTCGTCGGCTGCGACATCAACCCGCAGACGGCCGTAGAAACCGCAAAACTGGTTGAAAACGATGGTCATTCCATCGACGTGGTTGCGCCTGTCGACCTCAGCGATCGCGAGGATGTAGCGCGTTGGATTGATGGTGCTGTCGCTCGGCATGGCCGAATTGACGCGCTCTACAATAATGCCAGTCTGCCGCGCTTTGCGCCTTTTGCGGTGCAGAGCGACGTTGACTATGTCTTCACTATCCAGAATGAACTTGATCTTGTCTGGCGTGCTTGTCAGCTTGCCTGGCCACATCTGGTGAAGTCCAAAGGTGCCATCGTCAATATCGGCTCCGGTGCTGGCATGCAGGGAGCGAGAACGCTGCCGCAGGCTGCGCATGCCGCGGCGAAGGGGGCGGTCCTTGCCTTGACGCGCCAACTGGCCGCAGAAGGCGTTGCTGTTGGTGTAAGGGTTAACTCGGTTAGCCCTGGTGTGATGAACACCCCGCCCGTTCAGGCGATGTATCGGGAGTTTGGTGACAAAGCACCCGTGGCTCCGATCGTGGAGCGCACCCTGACCGGTAAGCCAGGCGAGCCGATCGCTGTCGCTTGGGCTGGCCTTTACCTGACCTCTGATGAATCTAAATGGGTCACTGGGATCAATATCCCTGTGGACGGTGGGGCTAGCTCAATCATGTAAGCCGAGTCGGGTTCAGATGACTGAGCCCGGCAGGCCGATCCTGTACAGGCAAGAGTAGTGTTGACCATGACTAACATTTCGATGAATACCCTCAATGCAGCCAAGGTGCTGGCAAGCCCGCTGCAGATCAACGGATTGCAAATCAAAAACCGCATTATCCTCGGGCCGATGGCGGTACTTCGCCCAACCGAAGACGGCCGCCCAAGCGAGCAGACCATTGCGTTCCTCAAGCGCCGCGCGCAGGGCGGAGTTGGCCTGGCCATCGTTGGCGGATCGGTATGCAGCGAACGCGCCTGGAACGAGTCGCCGTTTGCGCCAAACCTGCGCTTTGACAAGGACGAATTTGTCGATGATCTCAAGCGCCTGACCGACGCCGTACATGAAAGCGGTGCGGCAGTGTTCGCGCAGCTGTTTCCGAGTTTCGGCCGCATGGGCGTGCCGCGAAACGGCCGGTGGATTTTGGCGGCCAGCCCGAAGCCGGTGAACCTGGGGGCCGGTGGCTTGCCCAACCATCTCTACATCCCCGGCGGCCGAATCACACCGGTGCCACACGAGGCCAGCATCCAGGAGATCAAGGACATCGAGGCGAGTGTCGTCAGCGGTGCACGCCGAGCCAAGGCTTGTGGTTTCGATGGCGTCGAGATTGGCGCACACATGTGCTACTTCTACTCGTCCTTTTTGTCCCCGCTGGCCAATCAGCGCACCGATGAATATGGCGACTCGGTTGCCAATCGCGCAAGAGCCTTGCGCGACGTGGTTGCAGCGGTGCGCGCCGAAGTCGGCCCGGATTATCCGGTGGGTGTGCGCATGAGTGTGAATGACCATATGCCCGGCGGCCAAGGGCCTGAGGGTTACGCTGAAGTGGCAGCGCACATCGCCGAGGTCGGCCTGGACTTCATCTCGCTAAGCGAGGGCAACTACGAGTCGATGCGTGACAATGTGCCAAGTTCTTCCGGCAACATGCTGACTCTCGGGGGGCCGGAGGCCTTCCGCAAGGCACTAGGAAGCGGGGTGCTCCTGTTCCTATCCAGTACACCAGACCCCCGGCAAGCGGCGGCGGCAATTTGGGACGGTGATGTCGATGCAAGCATGCTGGCGCGGCAGATGCTGGCCGACCCTGATTATGCGGTGAAGGTTATCGAAGGCCGTGAGGCTGAGATCGTGTGGTGCGACCATTCTAATTCCTGTCTGCGCAGGCTGATACTCAACGCACCGGTTGCCTGTCATAAGAACCCGGAAATGGGGCGCGAGGATCCGAAGGCTAAACGTTCCAGCCCGGCTCAGAACCTGGGCGTCTGGGTAGCGGGTAACAAAGTGCTGATGGGCGTTGCCGACAAGCTTGCCCGCGCCACGCGGAAGAAATGACCCAATTGGGACGAGCACTTCGATAAGTCTTATAGCGAGACGAGCGGGGTGTTCGTAACCAATGACTCGACGTCGGTATCCGATCAAGTCAAGCTTACGTACTGAACTTGATCAACGGCTAGGTCTCGGAGTCAGTGTTATTGACACCCAGTAAGTGGTACACAAAGTTTATGTGCGACTCGGCAAACTCCTGATTAAGTGGGGCGTGTCCAATCATGAGTCGCATGTAAACGGCTCCGTAAATCAAATCCATCAGTATCTCGATATCCGTATCGGGAGATATCTCGCCGCTAACCCTCCATTCTTCTAGAGTTTCTCGAATTATTGCGCGTCTTCCATAATGAAACCGCTCTCGGAAATCTCGTAAAGTAGAGGGAGATGACTGACCTTCCGCGAGAATTTGTGCGACCAATCGGCCGGCCCAACCAGAATATTGGTCCACAAGGGAGCGGAAGTGCTGAGCAATTGCCTCTCTCGGGCCAAGTTCTCGTGGCAAGGGTGTCTTCAACATCTGATTTTCTATGAACGCGTCAATGACGACTAACGCTTTAGAGTCCCACCACCGGTATATGGTCGATTTACTAACGCCAGCTTCTCGTGCTATCGCCTCGATTGAGATGGCCTGAATGGATTTTTCCTGCAGGAGACTGATGGTAGCGTCCAGGATCTGACGGCGCGTAGCTTCACTACGTGGGCGACCCACTACCGATTTTGTGGTCGATGCGGGTTTATTAATCGACATTCTCAAGATCCCTTACCCAGGTACATTTGTTCTGAAAAACAAAAGCCCAGGATGGCTCTCGTCAAGATATTAATTAGTATACGTAGTGTTCAGTATATTGCCTGTGTTGAATAATTTCTACCCCGGGTTAAATCCATGTCGTAGGAAAGCCTTTGATCACGATTAAGCCAGTTTTGCCGAATATTCGCGGGTCTTCATAGCTTAAATTGAGGGTGGTGTTGTAGGCGACAATTCTCCGATTTGGTTAGATTTATTCGACTCACAGCGTTTCGTATGTTTCAGCTTCTTTTGGGCGGGAGCTTTGTCGGGCAGTCAGCGACGCGAGTAAGCAAGCAAGGAGTGATTTGTCACCTGTGTCGGTGAGTCACCCCTTCCGGGCTCGTTTGCGCTTTTTGTTCGTTGCGATAAGAGCCTCTATGAAAAGTGCAATCTTCTGTTTGTAACGTGCATTTTTCGTCCTGTTCCAGCACCTCATACTGGAATGGTATTTACCCGCTTACCCGCTTACCCGCTTACCCGCTTACCCGCTTACCCGCTTACCTGCTTGCCATCTGGCGTACGGTGCCTTCCGGCGCGATTCACAGGTGCTTGCTGAGCGGAGCGCTACTATCCAATAATAAAGAGACCGCCCATGAAAACTCCAAACCCGCTATTGGAAGACCTGAAAGGCGTTCTGCCTATTATCGCGGCTAATGCCTTCGAGGCCGAACGCGCGCGTTATGTTCCCGCCGAAAATATCGCCTTGCTCAAAGGCATTGGTATGCACCATGCGTTGCAGCCGAAAAAATACGGCGGCATGGAGATCTCCCTGCCTCAGTTTGCCGACTGCATCGCATTGTTGGCCGGTTCCTGTGCCAGCACTGCCTGGGCCATGAGCCTTCTATGTACTCACAGTCATCAAATCGCAATGTTTTCCAGCAAGCTGCAGGATGAGGTTTGGGGGAATGACCCCGATGCTACTGCCAGCAGCAGCATCGCGCCTTTTGGTCGCACCGAGGAGGTGGAGGGAGGCGTCACCTTTAGTGGTGAGATGGGATGGAGTTCAGGCTGTGATCATGCCGAATGGGCCATCATGGGATTCTTTCGCGAGAATACCGAAGGCACTCGGGATTATTGTTTCGCGGTGCTGCCAAGCAGTGACTACGAAATTCGCGATGACTGGTTTGCCGTTGGTATGCGTGGCAGCGGTAGCAAAACCCTGATCGTCAAGAATGCTTTCGTGCCTGAGCACCGAGTCCAGAAAGCCAGGGACATGATCGAAGGCAAGTCGGCGGGCTTTGGTCTGTATCCGGACAGCAAGATTTTCTTCGCCCCTTATCGGCCTTATTTTGCCAGCGGCTTCTCGACTGTCAGCCTGGGTATTGCCGAGCGCATGCTGGATGTTTTCCGTGAGAAAACCCGCAACCGCGTCCGTGCCTACACCGGTGCCGCTGTCGGCGCAGCCACCCCGGCATTGATGCGCCTGGCGGAATCCACGCATCAGGTTGCAGCCGCCCGAGCGCTGCTGGAAAAAAGCTGGGAAGAGATTGCTGATTACAGTGAGCGCCACGAATACCCAAGCCGTACCACGCTCACGTTCTGGCGTACCAATCAGGGTTATGCCACAAAGATGTGTATCCAGGCCGTGGACCGTCTGATGGAAGCGGCCGGCGGCGGTGCATGGTTTGAAACCAACGAGTTGCAACGCTTGTTCCGCGATTCGCATCTTACGGGTGCGCATGCCTACACCGACTATGACGTCTGTGCACAGATACTCGGTCGCGAACTGATGGGTCTTGAGCCCGACCCCTCAATGGCCTGAGGCCGTTCGCCGCCAAGCCACAAGCCCCTCATAAAAATAATTAGAGCGCGCCCCAAGGCGTGCTCGGGAGTCTTGCATGTCCGATATTAATGAGATTGCCGTTTCTTCCGCCTTCGATGCGCGTGCATTTCGCCGCGCATTAGGTAACTTCGCCACCGGCGTGACAGTAGTGACAGCCGCCGATCAGAACGGCCGCAAAGTGGGGGTGACGGCCAACAGCTTTAACTCGGTGTCGCTAGATCCGCCGTTGATCCTGTGGAGCATCGACAAGCGCTCTTCAAGTCACGATGTGTTTGAAGAAGCTACACACTTTGCCGTGAACGTACTCGCTGCTGATCAGATCGATCTTTCGAACAATTTCGCCCGTCCAAAGGATGACCGTTTTGCAGAGGTCGAATTCGAAACAGGCAAGGGCGGGGCGCCAGTGTTCGCTGACTGCTCGGCGCGTTTTCATTGCGAAAAATACCAGCAGGTGGACGGTGGTGATCATTGGATCATGATTGGCAAGGTGGTGGCTTTCGATGATTTTGGTCGTTCACCGTTGCTGTACCACCAGGGTGCCTACTCCATGGTGCTGCCGCACACGCGCATGACCAAGAGTGGTGAAGGTCAGCCGCCCAGCAGCCACTTCCAAGGGCGGCTGAACCATAATCTTTACTACCTTATGACTCAGGCGTTTCGCGCTTATCAAGCAAGCTATCAGCCCCGACAATTGTCCACCGGTTTACGAACCAGTGAGGCACGTATGCTGATGGTGCTTGAAAATGATGCGGGTCTAAGCCTCACCGATCTGCAGCGCGAGGTGGCGATGCCCGTGCGGGAAATCGAGGAGGCCGTTGCCAATCTCACTCGTAAAGGTCTGGTCTGTGAAGAAGATGGGCACTTGCATTTGACGGTGAAAGGTATCGATGAAACGGAAGGATTGTGGTCAATAGCCCGTGAACAGCAGGAAAAAGTCTTCAGTCAATTTAGCAACGACCAATTGGAAACCTTCAAGACCGTGCTGAAAACGGTTATCAGGCTCTGACCTGATTTAGTTTGCAATCAAATTAGTCGGCGCCAGAGGCGCCGTTTTATATGGGGGTGAGAATTTTTATGGCTATATCGGCGTGATATGATTGTTAATATGCTAACTAAATTCGAGTCGTTCTTAAATGCCCAAGCACCGACAGTCTCTAACACTCAACTTGCTCCAGGCCCGTGAAGTCGCCATGAGCTTTTTCCGGCCCTCCCTGAAGGATATTGGCCTCACTGAACAACAATGGCGGGTGGTGCGGATTCTCAGTCAGCAGGGCGAACTGGAGATCAATCGCTTGGCGGACTTGGCGTGTATTCTCAAGCCCAGCATGACCGGGGTACTGGCGAGGATGGAAGCCGCAGAGCTGGTCGAACGACGGCGCTCAGAACACGACCAGCGTCGAGTGCTGGTGAAACTGACCGTTGCCGGAGATAGCTGTTTTGAAAGTATGAGGGGGCGCATGGAAGAGAACTATGAGCGCTTGCAGGAAGGCTTCGGCGCGGAAAAATTGCAGACGTTGTTGGTGCTGCTCAACGATTTGAAGTCACTGAAACGTTGATCTCTGGATGATCACTGCTGGCAAAAACGACCGCCAGCAGTGAGTGTTTGAAATTGACTTGAAATCAGTAAACGCCACCGGTACTGATGGTGGCCGGGGTATTTTTGAACTTACTTGTCAGTGCTTTCAGGCCTTGCATCAGTACAGTGGTGTCGACGCCCACCGCTACGAATGCCGCGCCGAGCTCGATGTAGCGCCTGGCCAGTTTTTCGTCAGCGCTGAGAATGCCGGGTGCTTTGCCCGCATTGCGGATTCGAATGATCGTGTCTTCAATGACTGCTTGAACTTCGGGATGGCCCGGATTACCACGATGGCCCATGGCAGCGCTGAGGTCGGCGGGGCCGATAAACACGCCGTCAACGCCTTCGACGTTGACGATGGCATCCAAATTGGCCAAGCCTTTGAGGCTTTCAATCTGCACCAGCAGGCATATTTGCTCGTCAGCCTTGTCCAGGTATCCGGGCACGGTGTTCCAGCGTGACGCCCGTGCCAATGCGCTACCTACACCGCGCACGCCACTGGGTGGATAGCGCACGGCGCGCACCAGTTCTTGCGCTTGCTCGGCGCTTTCGACCATCGGCACCAACAAGGTCTGGGTGCCGATGTCCAAAATTTGTTTGATCAACGTTGTGTCGCCAGCGACAGGGCGGATCACCGGATGACTGGCGTAGGGCGCTATCGCCTGTAGTTGACCAAGCATGCTGCGTACGTTATTGGGCGCATGCTCGCCGTCGATCAATAGCCAATCGAAATCGGCATTGGCTGCCAGCTCCGCGCAGTAAGGGTTGGCCAGGCCGAGCCAAAGGCCGATCTGCGCTTTGCCGCTTTTCAGGCGTTGCTTGAATGTGTTGATGGGCATATCCATGAATCAATCCTCCAGGAGTCAGACGAAGCGGCAGGAGATGGAGCCCAGCATGTCGTAGTCGACATGGAAGGTATCGCCTGGGCTGGCGGCCACTGGACGGGTAAACGACCCGCCCAGAATGATTTGCCCCGGTTGTAACGTGACATCGTAAGGTGCGAGCTTGTTGGCCAGCCAGGCGACACCTTTCGCCGGGTGATTGAGCACGGCGGCAGAAACTCCTGATTCCTCGATCACGCCATTGCGGTACAAGACAGCAGGCACCTTGCGCAGGTCGACCTCATGAGGGCGCACAGCACGGCCACCCATGACCACTCCCGCGTTCGCCGCATTGTCGGAAATGGTGTCGAAGACCTTGCGCGTGGCTTTGGTCTCGGGATCGATCTGCTGGATACGCGCGTCAATGATTTCCAGGGCGGGGATCACCCATTCGGTAGCATCCAGTACATCGAAAATAGTGACGTTTGGGCCTTTGAGCGGCTTGCCAAGAATGAATGCCAGCTCCACTTCAACGCGCGGCACGATAAAACGGTTGAAGGGGATATCGGTACCTTCGTCGAACAGCATGTCGTCAAGCAACGCCCCGTAATCCGGTTCTGTAATGTTTGATGAAACCTGCATGGCCCGAGAGGTCAGGCCAATCTTGTGCCCCACCAGCTTGCGTCCGTTCTTTATTTTCTGCGCCACCCAGGCTCGCTGAATGGCATAGGCATCTTCGATGGTGATCTGTGGATGCGCGAGGGAGAACTGCCCGACTTGCTCACGAGAGCGTTCGGCGTTGTCCAGTTGAGCAGCGGCTTGCTGGATGAATTCTTGATCGAGCATGACGTGGATCTCTTAATGAGGATTGACGATGGCGGCAGGCGTGCGCAGCACCAGGAAGGCGCCTGCGACGATCAAGGTCGCGAGGACGTAGAGGGCAAGGCTGGCGCTGTGGGTGGTGTCACGCATCCAGCCAATCAGATTGGGTGTCAGAAACGAGGCAATACTTCCCAGAGAGCTGATCAAGGCGATGCCCGCCGCCTGGGTGCTGTTTGACAGGAATGCGGGAGGCAGCTGCCAAAACATCGGTAGTGCGGCGCTCGCGCCCATACCGGCAATCACCAATCCGCCGATTACCATGAAGGGATCGTCAGGCAAAAGTCCGGCTACGGCGATACCGAGGGCTGACATGAGCAATGGCACACTCAAGTGCCACCGGCGTTCGCGGCGCCGATCCGATGAGCGTCCGCAGGCGATCATGAAACCGCAGCCTGCCAGATAGGGCAGAGCACTGAGCAGGCCGACCTTGCCATCGCTGCCAATCCCGGAGCTGTGAATCAGTGTAGGCATCCAGAAAGCTAGTGTGTTGACCGCCAACATGACCGCGCAATAGATGCCCACCAGCAGCCAGACCTGAGGATCTCGCAGTATTCCGCCGAACGAGATGATGGATTTGCGTTGCTCTTCGCTAGCCAGTTGGTTGCGCAGTTGGTCTTTCTGCTGGTTGCTGAGCCAGCTGACTGACTCGAAGTTGTCGGGCAACACCTTGAGTACCAGCAAGCCGAGAAGCACGACTGGCGCGCCTTCAATCAGGAACATCCACTGCCACCCACGCAGGCCCCCAACATCATGAAAGCCTTGCAGGATACCGCCCGATAGAGGGCCACCGACGACCCCGGCCAGCGGCACGGCAATGGCAAACAACGCGGTTACTTGTGCGCGCCTGCTGGCCGGATACCAGCGGTTCAGGTACACCAAAATGCCTGGGAAAAATCCGGCCTCGGCGACGCCGAGCAAGAAGCGCAACGCGTAGAAACCCTCAGCGTTTTCGATCAACAGCATGCTGGTCGACAGGGTCCCCCAGACGACCATCAACAAAGCGATCCAGCGTCGTGGCCCGATGCGATCCAGAGCGATGTTGCTGGGGACACCGAACATCGCGTAGGCAACAAAGAACAGGCCCGCACCAAAGCCGTAGACGGTATCGCTGAACTGCAGGTCGGCGCCCATCTGCATCTTGGCGAAACCAATGTTGATCCGATCAAGATGAGCAAACAGGTAACACACCAGCAGCAGTGGCATCAGCCGCCAAGTCACTGTGCGGTGGGTGGACATTGAGGCATCGCTCAAAGGCTGTGTAGCGGAAGTGGCTATGCTCATGATTTTGTACTTTTTGTGAGAGTGGCCGTTGGGGGGGGGGAGGGCTTGCTAATTCGCCTGCTGCTTGAGGAAGGCATGCACGTTGTTGAGCTTGAAGTTCAGCTCGGGGTGCAGCTCGATCATTTCAAACGACAGCGCCAGCAGACGTTCCGCCTGCAGCGGAGCAAAGTGCGCGGTAATGACTTCGAACAGCTTTTCAGCGACCTGTTGGCGCGTCGCCAGGTCGCGGCCATGGCCAACCTTCAGCGTCATGTGGACGAAGGCGTAATCGTGTTTACCGTCGGCCATGCGCCACGTATCCAGTCGAACGCCTCGGCTTCGGATACCCCCCAGCGGAAATACACCGCTGCCCCCCAGTGTCGCGTGGACTTTTTCAAAAAGGCCCGGCAAGTCGGCCTGTAGCTCGATGTTGTCGGTGTATTCAGCAATAAAATGCGGCATGTGCCCTCCTGGTAGGCAGTTGCGCTGAACGGCGGGCGCGCCCCTGCCGCTTGAGCGAAATTCAGAGCGGGAAAATGGCGTTGATCTGGCCGGTTCCGGAGCTGCCAAAGGGCTCTGTGAGGACTTCGACCGGCTTGTTGTAGTCCGGTCCGCCCAGCAGACCCAAGAGCATTGCGGTGTCGTGCATCTTGCCCTCGCCGAAGCAGTGTTCGGCGTAATCAGGAAGCATCGCGCAGAACTCTTTGAATCGACCTTCACGCCACAGCTTGACCACGTGCATGTCGACCTGTTTGTCGAATTCGCGCGTCCAGTTGTGGATGTTGGCTTCCGCTTCGCGATCGTCAGAGAAACGGTGTGACAGAGAACCGGAGGCCAGCACCAGGACTTTGCCGTCGCTCTTCTCGATTGCGCGGCGTACGGCGGCGCCGAAAGTGAAGCTGTCTTCCAGACGATGCCAGGCACACCAGGCCGCGATGGAAATCACCTTGAGCTTTTCGGCTGCAGGTACATCCATGTGCATGTAGCGCATGGGCACCAGGGTGCCGTATTCCAGTTCCAGGCTCGGGATGTTATGCGACAGCGTGCGCACCCCGGCCGCGTTGGCTTCCTCTGCGATCAGTTGTCCGAGTTCCGGGCAGCCTGGGTAGTGGTAAACCATGTCCTTGATGAAATGCGGTAGTTCATTGCTTGTGTAAACACCACTGAAATGCTCACCGTTGTTCACGTGGTAGCCGCTGTTCACCAGCCAGTGCACGTCGAACACGACGGCGGTGTCGGCACCTAACTCACGCGCGCGACGACCTATTTCCTTATGCCCTGCAATAGCTGCAGCACGGCAGCCGTGGTGTTTGCCCGGCAGTTCGGACAAGTACATCGACGGTACATGGCAAACTTTTGCTGCCAGGACGACTTCGCCCATGATGATTCTCCTGAAATTATTCTTGTCGATTCAATTCAGCGGCCAGTGAGAACCGCGATGAGCTGATGCGCGCCTCATCGCAGCCTTCAGCAGCGGCTATCGGCTGCTCACAATCCCCAGCGAGGGATGTGATGATTGCCCATGGAAATGCAGACGTTCTTGATTTCGGCGAAAACTTCAAAGCTGTATTGGCCACCTTCGCGCCCGGTACCGGAACCTTTCACGCCACCGAACGGCTGACGTAGATCACGCACGTTCTGGCTGTTGATGAATACCATGCCGGCTTCGATGCCGTAGGCCAGACGATGCGCCTTGCCGATGTCCTGGGTCCAGATGTAGGACGCCAGGCCGTATTCGGTGTCGTTAGCCAGTTGCAGGGCCTCGGCTTCATCCTTGAACGGAATCAGGCACACTACCGGACCGAAGATTTCTTCCTGGGCAATGCGCATTTTATTGTTCACGTCGGCGAACACCGTCGGCTGGATGAACTGACCTTTGCTCAAGTGGGCTGGCAGGTTGGCCGGACGTTCCAGGCCGCCAGCGAGGAGGGTGGCGCCTTCTTCGATGCCGATCTTGATGTAGCCGGTGACCTTGTCGTAGTGGGCCTGGGTGATCATCGAGCCGACCTGGGTTTTCGGGTCTTGCGGATCACCGACGATCAAGCGTTTGGCACGTGCCGCGAACTCAGCCACGAACTGCGGGTAAACACTTTCCTGAATGAAGATACGGCTACCGGCGGTGCAGCGCTCGCCATTGAGCGAGAAGATGGTGAACAACGCCGCGTCGAGGGCACGCTCCAGGTCGGCATCTTCAAAGATCAACACCGGGGACTTGCCGCCCAGTTCCATGGAATACTTTTTCAGGCCGGCGGTTTGCATGATTTTCTTGCCGGTGGCAGTGCCGCCGGTGAAGGAGATCGCTCGTACGTCCGGGTGCCTGACCAGCGCGTCACCGGCAGTCGCACCATAGCCCTGGATGACGTTGAGCACACCGTTCGGAATGCCGGCTTCGACGGCCAGGCGACCCAGTTCGTTGGCCGTCAGCGGCGACAGCTCGGACATTTTAAGCACGGCAGTGTTGCCCAGTGCCAGGCACGGTGCTGTCTTCCAAGTTGCCGTCATGAACGGCACGTTCCAGGGTGACACCAGGCCGCAAACGCCCACCGGCTGGTACAAGGTGTAGTTGAGCATCTGGTCGTCGACCGGGTAACTGTGGCCGTCCATGCGGGTGCAGACTTCGGCGAAAAAATCGAAGTTGTGCGAAGCGCGCGGAATCAACACGTTTTTGGTCTGATGGATCGGCAGGCCCGTGTCCAGGGTTTCCAGCTCGGCCAGGTGTGGAACATTTTGCTCAATTAGTTCGCCAAGTTTGCGCATGAGTCGTGCGCGCTCTTTGGCCGGTGTATTGGCCCATTTAGGAAAGGCTTCCTTGGCTGCCGCCACCGCCTGTGCAACTTCTTCGGCACCGCCGCTGGCCACTTCACCAATCGCTTCGCCGGTGGCTGGATTGTAGTTGGTGAAGGTATCTTTGCTTTCGACCTCACGGCCATTGATCCAATGTTTGATCATATTGCTCAAGCCTCTTTACGTGCGGAGAAAAAATCCGCTTCGCTGACAATTCGATTAACGAGGCGACCAACACCTTCGACCTCCACGATCACTTCATCGCCTGGAACTACGTCTGCAAGGCCTTCCGGCGTACCGGTGGCGATCATGTCGCCGGGCTGCAGGGTCATGAAACTGGACAGGTATTCGATCAGGTAAGGAATGTCGAAGATCATGTCTTTGGTCGAGCCTTCCTGGCGAAGCTCACCATTGATCCAGGTGCGCAGTTTCAGATTGCCCGGATCGGGGACATCTGCAACATCGACAATCCAGGGACCCACCGGGGTCGTGGCGTCACGGTTTTTTACCCGCAAATTAGGGCGGTAGTAGTTTTCCAGGTAATCGCGGATCGCGTAGTCGTTGCATACGGTGTAACCCGCCAGATAGCTCAGCGCATCTTCACGCTTGACGTTGCGCGCAGGCTTGCCGATGACCGCAACCAGTTCGCACTCATAGTGCATGTAGGCAACGTTGTCAGGTCTCCAGGTGATCTGATTGTGGCCGGTGTAGGTGCCCGTTGATTTAACGAACACCAAAGGTTCGGTTGGCGGCGCGAAGGCGAGTTCGGCAGCGTGATCGGCATAGTTCAGGCCGAGGGCAAACATGTTGCCATGGGCCGGCGGCAGCCACTCGACCTGGTCTTCACTGAGGGAGCGGCCATCGCTCAGATGCACGATGTTGTCTGCATCAACCGTGACGGAATGTATTTGGCTTTCGAATCGGATACGAGCGTGTTTCATACGGTGCCCTCCTGCTCGGCAACGATGACATTGGTCAGGCATCCCAGACCCTGGATTTCTACGTCTACGCGGTCACCTGGCAGGACATCGACACGACCCGAAGGTGTCCCGGTGATCAACACATCTCCGGCATACAAGGTCATGAACTCGCTGATTTCGGCGATCAGCTGAGGAATCTTGCGTACGAAGTTTGCGGTGGAGTCTTCCTGTCGAAGCTCGCCATTGACTCGTAGTTGCAGGGTCAAGTCATGCGGATTGGCAAGCTGTTCGCGCGGTACAAATTCAGGGCCGATGGCGCAGAAACCATCGCGACATTTTGCTTTCACGGCAGGGCGGTAATAGCTCTCTTCCGGAAGACTGAATTCGTTGACGATGGCATAGCCAGCAACGTGATTCATCGCCTCGTCAACACTGACTCGACTGGCATCCTTGCCGATCACCACCCCCAGAGCCGGGCCAGGTTGCAATGAAACTCCTGCACCGGGATGCACCACGGCGCCGCCATGTACGTTGCGCGTATTCGGCGTCTTGATGAACAGAACCGGTTTGACAGGCAGCTTTTGATACGGCGGCTGCTCGAATTCAGAAAGGCGCTTCAGCAGCAATCCCTGGTAGTTCAGCGCTACACCGAGCAGGGTGCCGGTCGCAATGTCATGCAAGGCATGGCTCATGCTTCTCTCCTGGCAGTGGCGGGACTGGAGGTGTCCGGCCTGATTATTGTTAACATGTTATCGTTATAGTTAATATGTTAATGATCGTCAAGCACCTTATCGTTCATGGCGATTTACTCGCAACGGGTGCACCATGGGGGGGCGGGGGATGTCGGGACTAAGAAAAATGAGAAGTGTGTGATGAGCGATCGGTATCCAATTCCTAACATCAACATCGGCCAGGTCTACGATCAGCGCTACAGCGATAGCGAGGTGCATTACGACAAGCTCGGCAACCTGGCGGGTTTCTTTGGGCGCAACATGCCAGTGCACCGCCATGATCGATTTTTCCAGGTGCATTACGTCAAGAGCGGAACGGTGAGGGTCTATCTTGATGATCAGCAGTACGTCGAGTCGGGTCCCATGTTTTTTCTCACCCCACCGACGATTCCCCATTCTTTCGTGACGGAGGCGGACAGCGACGGCCACGTGCTTACCGTTCGCCAGCAGTTGATCTGGCAATTGATCGAAAGCGATCCCGGGCTGGCACTGGGTCCGCAACTGCCCCCTGCTTGTGTGGCGCTTGATCACCTGAGGCCTGAGCTGCAAAGCGAAGCGCGGCGACTGACATTTCTATTCGAAGAACTGCGAGGGGAGATGAACAGTGGGGCCGCCGGTCACAGTGCAGCGGTGTTAAGCCTGACTCGACTGATCATGGTCAGCGTATTACGGCTGTGCGCAAACCCTCTCGAAGCGACGCCCACGCGACGTGAAGACTTGCAGATCTTTCATCGATTCAATGCGCTGATTGAAGAGCATTATCTGGAGCACTGGGCGCTTGGCCGTTATGCGCAGGCCATTGGTGTTACCGAAGCGCGGCTTAACGACGTCTGTCGACGTATTGCCGATTTGCCATCCAAGCGCTTGGTGTTCGAAAGAGTCATGCAGGAAGCCAAGCGTCTGCTGTTGTTCACGGGCAGTTCGGCAAATGAAATATGCTACCTGCTGGGCTTCAGGGACCCGGCGTATTTCAGTCGTTTTTTTCAGCGCAATGCTGCAATGACACCAGGAGAGTATCGCCAGCGACATTCGGGTTTTCGCTAACGACTTGTGTTTTTTTGCGGCTGAATCGTGTTTGTTTCTGGACACAGGTGTGCGGCCGATTTCCAGGCGGTTGCGCTGCTGAAGCACCAACCGTAAGCTGTTGGCTTGTTCACATAGCCCAATCAAAATGTCCAATCCCAGACCTTCCTTGACACTCACCTTGCTCCAGGCTCGCGAAGCGGTAATGACGTTTTTCCGTCCTGGCCTTAACGATCATGACTTGACCGAGCAGCAGTGGCGAGTCATTCGAATCTTGCGCCAACAGGGCGAACTTGAAAGCCACCAGTTGGCACATCAGGCCTGTATTCTCAAACCCAGCATGAGCGGTGTACTCAAGCGCCTGGAGCGCGACGGCCTGGTTATTCGCAGGAAATCGGCTGAAGATCAGCGACGCATTTTCCTCAATCTGACTGAGCAAGGACATGAATGCTTTTTGTCGATGAGCGAGGGGATGGAGCGCAATTACCTCGAGATCCAGCGGCAGTTTGGTGAGAAGAAACTGCAGAAATTGCTCGAGCTACTCGAGGATCTTAAAAAGATTAAGCCCTGAAAAGGGCTGGCTGCTTTTTCAAATCGGCGACATCCGCAGTCATGAAGTGCTCATCACAGACTGGGATCGTCAGAGCGTGCGAGCGGGTTTTCACTGAGGGGAGTAATCTCCATCCACCCGGCTTCCAGCGAGTGCAGTAGATGGCCAATCTGATCAAGCTCACCTTCTTCGCTATCGAGCGAAGCGAGGCATTTGGAGCTTGATTCCGCCAGGCGGGTGATGGCGACATCAACCAAGCGCATTCCTTCCTCACTCAATTGAATCAATTGACCTCGGCGATCACGTGGATCGGGAATCCGGTTGGCGACGCCGCGTTCTACCAATTTGTCCGCTCGATAGGTGGCAGCGCCTGACGTCACCTTCAGCAGACGAAAGACATCGGTAGGGCGCATGCAGTAAGGCGGGCCGCTTCGCCGTAAAGCGAACAGCAGCATGAGATCCTTCATTCCCAGTTCAAGGTCGTCCGCGATTACCTCAATGTGGTGATCGATCAACATGGCGAGGCTTCGGATTCGGAGAGTAATCGCCAATCCATGGTGATCCAGATCCGGACGTTCGTTACGCCACGCTTGCGCCACGGCCTCAGGGCTGGCGGCAGGAAACAATAAATCGTTCATGCAAAATCCATCAGGTGGCTTTGAGGTGATCATACCTCAGTGCGAACCAGGTGTGCCCTGCAGCTATGGCGCTGCTGAGGCGATGAACCCAAGTGCATTGAGGCCGACGGAGCGTTCATCGTAAAGCGTTAACATGGTAACGAATTTTCTTGACGATCGGTAAAGGTGAGCATAGCCTAAAACTATCTTAATAATTGAGATACTTCTTTATTAAGATAGTTTTGGCCGCCTGGCTGCGGCTCTTCTAAAAAACAAGAACGGGACTCGCTATGCTGACCGCTGAACAGAACCGCCTGCTGACGGACGTTTCCCCTGGCACACCTCTGCACAGGTATTGGAAACGGCAATGGATTCCTGCACTGCGCAGTGAGGCGCTTGAGCCGGGAGGCACGCCGCAACGTGTCGAATTGCTATGCGAAAAATATGTCGCCTTTCGCGCAGATGATGGCCATGTCGGATTCCTTCATGAGGCGTGCCCACACCGCGGCGTTTCGCTGGCGTTGGGTCGAAATGAAGGTAACCGTCTGACTTGCATCTTCCATGGTTGGAGTTTTGACACGCAGGGCAACTGCACCAAAATGCCAACCGAGAAAGACCAGACTTTTTGCAAAAAGGTAAAGGGTCAGGGGTTCGAGGTTCGCGAGGGTGGCGGTATTGTTTGGGTGTACTTGGGGGAGGGTGAAGCGCCGGCCTTCACCGACTATGCATTCACCTATTTTGATCGTAAGCACGCCAGACCGCGGGCTTCCTATAACGAAGCGAACTGGTTGCAAAACGTCGAAACGTTGATGGACTCGGCCCATATCGGACTGCTGCACCATGACACCACGGCGAACCCGGAGCTTCCCCAAGCTGGGCTTCAGCTCGTCACTGGCAACGACACCCCCAAGTACACGCTGGAAAGCAAGCCGTATGGCTTGCGGTCGTATTCGTTGCGCACCACTGGTCAGGAGCAGGACTACCTTCGGGTTACCGAGTTCGTAGCACCGGCGACCGCGTTCATTGGTACCACCGAACAAGAAGCGGGTTTTCTGATCATCGTGGTGCCAGTCAACAATACGCGCAGTCTTCAGTGGTACGTCTATTGGGATTCGCGCCAACCTATCGATGAAAATCTCCCGGATTTCGCGCTACTCGGTACCGATGAATCCGACGACAACTTCGCAGCGTCCCGCCAAGGTCTTTCCAACTATGGGCAAGATCGCGAAGCAATGCGTGCCGGTCGGAGCTGGACAGGTGTTCCGGGCGTTATTTTTGAGGATTATGCCGTTGCGGAGAGCATTCCCATCGTCGATCGGACACGGGAGTTTCTGGGTAGCGGGGATCTCGCAATTGTCCGTTTACGGCGTGAATTGATGGAGCGGATCCGCCAATCGGAAGCCAATGAAGACAGCATCCAGGCGCAAGCGAGCGATTACCGTTCATTGAGGGCGTTGGCTGACATGATTCCTGTTGGGACCGTCATTCAGGACTACACGGAGCAGGTGCGTCAAGAACGCAGAATGACTTATCTCTGAGCCCGTTAGGCCGTCAGATTGATGAGCTGGCGGCCGAACGCTCCAATAACAATCCATGGTTCGGGCTAGGTTGCGAAATGCCAAACACATTCCAGGTGTACATCAAATCAGTCACCCATGAGGCAGATGGGGTACTGGCGTATGAGCTAAAAGGGCTGGAGGGCGTGACGCTTCCTGCATTTACTCCGGGGGCCCACATTGACGTCATTGCGGAGGCTATTCCTCTGCGCAGTTACTCCTTGCTAAACGAACCGTCCGAGAGAAATCGTTACGTCATAGCGGTAGCCAAAGACCCTAAAAGTCGTGGTGGATCGATCATGATTCACGAACGCTTGCGTCCCGGGGACAGGTTGCAGGTCAGTGAGCCCAGAAATCTGTTCCCCCTCTCTGAAGGCGAGCACCGTTCTGTGCTGATCGCGGGTGGGATAGGGGTTACGCCGCTTTGGTGTATGGCGCAGCATTTGAATAGCAAAAACATGGACTGGGAGCTGCATTACTTCGCTCGCAGTGTTAACCACGCCGCGTTGATCGACGCGATGCAAGGTCACATCACCCAGGACAAGGTCCAGTTGCTGTTGGGGTACGACGTCGAGGCTACCGTCGCTCACATCCAGGAGGTTTTCCGTGGTGATGATGGAACCCGGCATTACTATTGTTGCGGGCCTGCGGGGATGATTCAGGCCTATTCTCAGCAAGCAAAGGCGCTTTCCATCGCTGATAGCAGAGTTCACTTCGAGAGCTTTATACCGCTGCAGGAAGCCGCGACATCGGGTGGGTATGAGATCGTACTGGCGAAGACCGGGAAGACCCTCAAGATGGAGCAGGGCAAAAGCATACTCGATGCGCTGATTGAAAACGGTGTAGAGGTGATGCATTCCTGTCGCGAAGGCATCTGTGGTGCTTGTGAGGTGCGGGTGCTGGAGGGCACGCCAGACCATCGCGATTCAATTCTCAGCGAGGCAGAAAAGCAGGCGGGCAAGACTGTCTTTGTCTGCTGCTCAGGAAGCAAGACGCCTCGTATGGTGTTAGACCTGTAATACCCGCCCTCTGGCGGGTTTATCAAGCATAGGTAGGCTCGTTGACAAAACGATACGTATAGTTTTATATATAGAGTACTTTCAACGAGAACAAAAAATGTCCAACGACTCTCTGCGTGTGATGTGGTTTGTCCCTCCTGCCATTGCGGTAGCAGCCTCGTGGCAAATGCCGGCAGATTTGCGCCTCGAGTCTTCGATGACTCAATCGTCTGATGAGCAGTACTCGTCACTGTGTGCAGGAGAGGTCGACGCGGTCGTAACGTCGATCGACAACGTTCTGCACTGGAACCGCCGGCAAGGTCCACAAGACTTCGTGGTGATTGCTCAGATTGAAACCACGACGCCGTTACAACTGGTCGGCTCCTCGGCCATGTCAGCTCCTGCGGATTTGCGCGGTGCCAACATTCTGGTGGATGCCCCTGAGAACGGTTTTGTCATTGCCCTTCGAGCGCTACTCAAGGAAGCAGGACTCCTTTCTGACGACTATCGCCTGACACCCGTTGGCGGGGTGCGTGAGCGGTTTACGGCTCTTGTTGCGGAGGAGGGTGATGCGACCTTGCTCGGGCCGCCGTTCGACACCATGGCGGTTCAGCGGGGACTCAAGAAAATTGCAACAATTCAGGATGTATTTGCCAATTTTCCAGGTCAAGGATTGGTCGTGAGGAAATCGGTGAGTCATGCGAATGAAGCTCTGAAAGCGTGGGTACGCATCCTCAACGCAACGCTAACGACCCTGCCTGTCGACATGGCAAAGCTGACAGAGGCTTTGGAGGTACTTGGCATGCCTGTCGAAGCAGTAACAGCACTGGTGAATACATTCCCTGGAACTCTGACGCCTTCTCGCGAGGGTATTGAACTTCTTATTGGACAGAGAGCGCTGCTTGGGTTACCCGGCGCGGATTTTACCTATGAGCAAATTGTCGACGGCTCATTCTTACAATAATTCGGAGGTGCACATGAAGAAGTTCTCGCTCGGTACATTTTCTTTAAAAACCAATCCGCAGCACCGCTTTGCTGGTCTGGTTGTCGACGGAAAAGTTGTTCCAGTCAGCAGTGTGGCTGAGGAGTTCGGGGTTGATATTCTCCGAGAAAAAAATGTGCTGTCGCTACTGGAAAACTGGGATGCCAGCTGCGCCGCGCTCGAATCGATTGTGAGTAAAGCCACTACTTCCTCTTGGTATAATGAAGATCAACTCACGTTTCGCCCTGCGATTGACCTGCCGCGGCAAGTGTTCTGCACAGGCGCAAACTATCGAAAGCATGTAGTGGATTTGACCGTTGATTCAAATGTCGGACCAGAAGGGCTGAGCAAGGAAGAACTGAGGAAGTGGGCCGAAGATATGATGGATCAGAGGGTGGCTAATGGAGAACCCTATGTATTCACCAAGCCAGTCTCTGCAATTTCGGGTGCCTATGAGGACTTGGTACTTCCACCCACTACCAGCAAGCCGGACTGGGAGTTGGAATTGGCCGTAGTGATAGGCAAGGAGGGGTACAATATCCGGGCGGAAGAGGCCATGGATTATGTCGCCGGTTATACGATCATCAATGACATCTCGGCTCGTGACCTGATTCCACGCACTGACTACAAGATGCTCGGTACAGACTGGCTGAGATCGAAAGGGCAGCCAGGCTTTCTTCCGCTTGGTCCGTATCTGGTTCCCAAGCAGTTCGTTGAAGATCCACACAACCTCTCGATGCAACTGACAGTGTCCGGCAAAACAATGCAGGATGAGACGACTGCAGATATGCTTTTTGGAATTGAACAACAAATTGCATACATCTCGAAGTACGCAAAGCTATTGCCAGGTGATGTGATTTGTACCGGATCCCCTGCAGGCAATGGAACTCATTACAATCGTTTCTTGCGCGACGGCGATATTATGGTTGGCACAATTGCCGGACTGGGTGAGCAGCGGCAAAAGTGCATCAGTTATCCAGGTTGAGGTAACGTATTATGCAAACGATCGATGACAATCCAGATCGGGCCTTTTTGGAGCGTGTTATTTCAGAGGCCCAATTCGACATCCCGTTTGAATTGACTGCTGGACTAAGTGCGCTTGGCGCTCGGTTGGTTCATGGCCGCCCTGGAGCTGTCGAACTCAGTTTCGAAGCGCCAGTAACAGCCATTCAGGGAAATGGTGTTATAGCCGGTGGCACCTTGATGACCATGCTCGACTATGCCATGGCTTTTGCAGTGCTCAGCATGCTGCCCTGCGGGCAAACCTGTGCCACTACCAGTATTACGGTGAATATGCAGGCGGCTGCGAAACCGTCGTTGTTGAAAGCAAAGGCAACAGTTGAGCGTGTGGGTCGTCAGATTGCATTCGCCAGAGCCGAACTTCATGACCCTCAGCGAGAAGTGCTGGTCGCCAGTTCGTCAGCAACATTTGTGGTTATGCCGGTGAGTCGCCTAAAGGCGGCATGAGTCAAAAAAAATTTAGTTAATTACGAAACTAAACGAACCGTTTTTGAGGCTTCATGATGAATAACATTACCGAAGTGGCCTATAAGCCAGTACGGAGAATTGTCACTGGTCATAACGAAGCTGGTGAGTCGATTTTCACCAGTGACGCCAATACTCCAAATGTTCTGGCACAAGCTGGTAAACCGGTCGCACAAGTCGTTTGGGCAACGGGTGCGGGGCGCGCGGACGGCTTGGATCCAGCGCCAGCCGGACACAAATTTGGTTTTCATTCTGAGGATGGTTCGCTTCTTCGGATAGTCGACTTCCCACCAGACGAGGCTTATGACCAAGAAAAGTTGGTCGAATTTCTCGATAACGAAGGTGTTCGCGACAAGAAGAAGCCTCGACATTTCTGGTTCCACAAAACGGAATCGCTTGATTACGCCGTGGTACTCGAGGGCGAGATTGTCGCGATGATGGATCACGGTGAGACCGTTATGCGGCCAGGAGACGTACTGGTACAGCGCGCAACGAACCACAGTTGGTCGAATCGTTCAGGGCGTAACTGTCGAATGCTGTTTGTCCTGTTAGCGCTGAAAGAAGGAGAAAAACTGTGAGAAAAATTATCATAACCGCCGCTATCACAGGTGGTGCTCATACGCCGTCGATGTCTCCTCATCTGCCGGTTACTCCCGAAGAGATTGGCGATCAGGCGATCGAAGCAGTAAAAGCGGGAGCGGCGATCGTTCATCTTCACGCCCGAAACCCTGAGGATGGTCGGCCCACTGGCGATCCTGAAATCTTCCGTCAGTTCGTGTCTCGAATTAAGGCCGAAACGGATGCCATCGTGAACATTTCTACGGGCGGTGGAGGCCCGGGAATGGCAATTAGCGAGCGCGCGGCGGCAGGTGTTGCGCTGCAACCGGAGATGTGCTCCCTGAACATGGGGTCTATAAACCTAAACCTTTCCGAAATGGCCAGCAAGGATCGAGAGTGGCGTTACAGTTGGGAAGTGGAACATCTTAATGCCACAAAGGATCTTGTCTTCCGTAATACTTTTTCCGATATCGAATGGATCCTGCGTACCATTGGGGATACCGGTACCCGCTTTGAGTTCGAGTGTTACGACGTCAGCCACTTGTACACGCTAAAGTATTTCCTGGATAAAGGACTGGTTAAGCCGCCGTTGTTCATTCAGACAATTTTTGGCTTGCGTGGTGCCATGGGGGCTCATATCGAAGATGTGATGCATCAGAAGCGAACCGCAGATCGTCTATTTGGTGATCAGTATCACTGGTCGGTATTGGGCGCAGGTAAAGACCAGATGCCACTAGCGACTCTCGCGGCCATTATGGGCGGCAACGTCAGAGTGGGTCTTGAAGATAGCTTGTACATTGGGCGCGGTGAGTTGGCGGTTTCTAATGCCGCACAAGTGCGGAAAATCCGAAGTATCGTGGAGCAGTTGGGATTTGAAATCGCTACGCCTCAAGAGGCGAGGGAAATGCTCGCGCTAAAAGGAAAGACAAATACTGCGTTCTAGATCCAGCTGGCCCACCAAGTGGCTGGGCATCCTGTAGATAAAGCGTTGACTCTGTTGTGAAATACAAATGCCGGCCATCAGGCCGGCATTGTATTTTGGAAACTATAACGATCTTCAGAATTTAGAGCCCAGCAATTCGCATATGTAATTGATATGCGATTCAGCAAAGGATTCGTCCAGAGGGGCGTGACCTATCATCAGGCGCATATAAACCGGCCCATAGATCAAGTCCATTAGCACTTCGACATTTGAATCTTTTGAAATGTCGCCGCTGTTTTTCCACTCTTCAAGCATCTCTCTGACGACTGCTCTGCGGCCGTAATGAAATCGCTCACGGAAGACTCGAAGAATGGCAGGATCAGATTGACCCTCGGCAATGATCTGAGCGACGAGCCGGCCAGGCCATCCCGAATACTGCATCACCAAAGAACGGAAATGATGTGCTATGGCGTCGCGTGGGCGCATTCCTCGAGGAAGCGTTGTTTTTACCAAATGCTGCTCAATAAACGCATCGATGACCACAGACGCCTTGGATTCCCACCATCGATAAATGGTCGCCTTACTGACACCAGCCTCTCGAGCTATTGCTTCGATAGATATCGCTTGAATCGATTTGTCCTGAAGAAGGCTGATAGCAGCCTCCAGGATCTGTCGACGCGTCGCTTCACTGCGAGGGCGTCCAGCAGGCGATGAGGTTTTCTTGACCTGCATTGGGTTCTTTGGCTCTGCGGGCTTGAAGTGGTCTGACTGATTCATTGTAAATCTTAAAAACGAAACGAGACGAATAGTATATTGTTCGTCTAGCTAAATTGCCACTTAAGCTGTTTCGGTTCCCTCAACTCTCTGTGGCTCTAGCCAGGAAAAGGTTCTGGTTAGAGCCACAGGAATCAATCGATACTCATCCTGGTTTTTGCTCTTTACAAAACGGTGCGTGTCGTATAGATTTGAGTCCTACAGACCTGATTCAGGCTCATTTAGTCAATAAAAAGAGGGAGATCACATGAAGCTCGGCCGAATTTCTGTTAACGGGCCCGACGGCGCGGAAGCTCGTTTGGTGCTGGTAGTCCCAGAGGAGCGCCGGGTCATTGACCTGAAGCGCGCGCTCCATGAACAGTTGGTCAAGGACGGCTCTTCCCGGGAAGCTGCTCTGCAATACGCCAATGCTGTTTTCCCTGGCAGTATGTCGGCGGCAATTGCGCTGGGCACACCGTTTACCCAGGCAGCTGAAAAGATCAATGCAAAGCGGCCGGATGCACATTCAATCTCATTTGATAGCGTGCAGTGGTTGCCAGCCTCGGATCCCTCTGTGGTGCGAGATGGGCTGACTTTCGTGGGGCACATCAAGGGCTTCCATGAAAAAATTGGCCAGCCGCCAACGCCAAATCTTTTGAAGGTGCCTGGCTATTTCAAAGGTACCCCGCATACGGTCATTGGGCATGAGGCGGAAGTTCCGTGGCCAGGATACATCCAGCACATGGACTACGAGCTGGAGCTTGGCTACGTCATCGGAAAGCGTGGAGAAAGTCTGCGTCCTGATAACGCGCTTGATCACCTGTTTGGTATCACCATCTTCAACGATTTCAGTGCCCGCGATTGTCAGGCAGTCGAAATGCCGATTGGGATGGGCCCCACCAAGTGTAAAGATTTCGCCTACGGTATCGGGCCTTGGATTACCACCGTAGATGAATTCAAAGACCTGGACCGGATCGGCATGGAAGTTCGCGTCAATGGCGAGACTTGGGGCAAAGGTGACAGCTCCAATAAGCTGTGGACGATTGGCGAGCTCATTGCCTGGGCCAGCCTTGGTGAAGCCATCGTGCCTGGCGATGTGATCGGTTCGGGTACCATGGGCGGTGGTTCAGCTTTGGAGCTTGATCGTAAGCTCCAGCCAGGTGATGTCGTCGAAATGATTGTTGAGGGGGTCGGAACCCTGCGCAACACAATGGGGCAACCTATCTCGGGTCTTTGGTGGCCCGAAGAACGCAAGCCATTCATGTGACGTGTATTTGAAATTCACGCGCGCATCAGAGATCTCAGGCCCGGGCGCAAAAGTACGGGCCTGATAAAACAAAAACGCATTCTTTGATAGGTGTTGAAATGAACATCCTTGGCCCGGACACTTTGTATTTTGGTGTTGACGATGTCGCGCTCTGCGAGCGCTTCCTGGAGGATTACGGCCTTGAGCCGGTAGGGGGCGGACGCTTTGAGGCATTAGATGGAACTGGTGTAGTCATCAAGCATCGTGACGATCCGGCTTTACCTGCCTGGAATTTGCCGACTGCAAACATGTTGCGCAAGACAGTGTACGGCGTAAAAGACATCGCGACTCTCGAGAGTATCCAGAAGGAGTTTGAGGGCGAGCGTGAAGTCAAGGTTTTGGCCGATGGTTCGCTGGAGTTAGTGGACGATCTCGGATTCTCTCTGGGCTTCCAAGTCTCGATCAGAAAGCCGCATAAACTGGCCGCCGAGCGTGTAAACGCGCCTGGAGATATTCACCGTCCTGCGAACAAGACCGGTGTAGATGACAGTTCCGAGCTCGCTCCCAAGCCACGAACGCTCTCCCACGTTGTCTATTTCGTTCCTGATGCCGAGAAGGCCGAGCGCTTCTATGCGGATCGTCTGGGCTTCAAACTCACAGACAAATTCGTCGGAATGGGCCCATTCCTGCGTCCTGCGGGTACTTTCGATCACCATACCCTTTTCTTCATTCAAACCCCGCCGCATTTGCAGGGATGCGAGCATTTTACCTTCCATATGGGGGGGCCACAGGAAGTACTGCAAGCCGGCTACGCGTTTGCTGCTAAAGGTTACGAGTCATATTGGGGGCCTGGGCGACATAAGTTTGGGTCTAACTGGTTCTGGTACTTCAACACCCCATTGGGTTGCCACATCGAGTACGACGCCGATATGGATCAGCATGACGATGATTGGTCGCCGCGCGTAGCCCCTGCAATCACCGATAACTCCCAAGTGTTCCTGTTCCATTGGCGTGAAAAATGGGCTCCCGGCGGAAAGCCTGATTGATAAGGGGGTAAGTCAAAGATGGCAAAATCTGATCGCCGCAGGCTTTGCCATCTCGAGCAAATTGCACCAGGGCAATCTTTGGGGTTCAGGACGGAAAGCATAGGTCACGACGACATTTTTTTAGTCAATGAATGCGGGAATATTTTTGGCTATAAAAATTCTTGTCCCCATTGGCCCGGTTCAACTATGCCGGTGCGCAAGAACCGATATCTCGACAGTGAGTCCAGGCATATCGTTTGTAGTGGCCATGGTGCGTTGTTTGAAATTAATTCAGGTTTGTGCATAAAAGGTCCCTGTCTTGGCTTGCGTTTGACTCCTGTGAGTTTGGAAATTTCTGAGGCGGGAGAAATATTTTTCTTGGGAGAGTAGCATCCCAAAGATTTTTGGCAGATTTTTAGTTGTTTAATTGCGTCAATTACCATTGCCAAGAACAAGAACAAGAAAGGAAAGTGTGATGAAGACTCCAGCTGATTTTCGCCTGGTGATTTGTGTTGGTGTATTGCTGTTTACCGCCAAATCGATGGCGCTTGAAGGTGGCACTTCCAGTTATCCATTGGGTATTGTAACTGTCATGAGTGGGGCAGTAGGTGCTCCAGGCGAAACTCATGCCTATACATACAATAAAACTGTTGCCATAGACTCAATTCGAGATAGGCAAGGAAATAAAGTATTTCCGAAGGCTAAAGGAAGAGTCCACGCTCATGCTTTGAGGTTAGTACACACGCTTGATGGGCCAACACTACTTGGCGGTAACGTTTCATTGCAGCTCGCAGTTCCTTACGTTGACGGTCACCTGGATATCCCTGCACTGGGGCCATTTGGTAGAGACTCCTCGAATGGAATGGGCGATCCATTATTCGGTGCCTTGGTCAGTTGGCAGTCTCCAACCTATCTACATAACCTGGAGTTGGATTTTGTAGCGCCTTGGGGCAAATATGATGAGCACGCATTGGTCAATCCAGGAAACAATAGTAAAGCAATCTATGCTGCCTACGCTTTTACCTGGTTTCCAATGCCGCAAGTTGAGGTCAGCTCGAAGGTCAGTGTTAACTACAGTTACGAAAATCCAAAGACTGATTATAAGTCTGGTGTCCAGGTCGCTGTTGACTATGGGTTTAATTATCGGCTGACCCAGAATTGGCTGGCAGGTATTGGTGGGTATTTATCGACGCAGTTGAATGATGACCAGTCCCACGGGGATGATGTAGGTAATCGAACCAAGTCAATAAAAGTCGGACCACAACTGGGCTACGCAAGTCGGGACTTTGGAATAGTACTCAGCTATCAGAAAGATGTTTATGCCCGAAATGCCTCGGAAGGTGACGCAGTGATGCTCAATGGAATGTTTAAATTTTAATTAGGTGCTGCAATTTTCACGCTTGGCTTCTAATGCAAGCGTTTTTTTTAAATGAAAATCACTGCTGGGGGATGTTGGTTTTACTGAACTCTTGACCTCTACCCGCCATTCAGCGCGTATCGATTCTTAAAATACAAGAGAAGCGATACGTAACGCTATTTTGTCCCGTTCAACGACGACCTCAAAACGTTAACTTTTCTTGCAGGCCCTCTTGCAAAACATTACAAATGTGAACTATCTAAACGGTGCGTATTGTTTTATTTATAATTATCACCGCTTAGCAGCTGAGAGGTGAGGTTGCGCCAGCGCTTCGTCTGTTCAGGCGTCAGGAAAGGGGCGGCAGCTTCCAAATCTCAAAAGATCATAACTCTCTGTTCTTTCACGCTTGCTGGTAGTGGCTCCGCGGATCTTCCGGCTGCCGGGGTAATGGGGTACCAGGCAAAAATCCCCTGCCATAGAACCGTAGGCAAAACACATCACCACGGGCTTGACAGGCATAGCTGACAGCTGTAAGTATACGAAACGTCCCGTATTGTAAAATTGGTGGAAATTGTCTTATCGCAGGTGCTCGGTGAGAGCCGGGTAGGTTTTATGAGTTTTCGGGAGGAGCGGTTAGCGGCGTCAAAATTGAAATTCAGCGAAGCCTAATACAAAAACAAAAGAGGTTCGTATATGCGTGTATTCAAGTCTACTGCGTACTCATATCTGGCGCCTTCAGGGCGGCCGAAGTACTTGGCATGCGTTCTCGCTGGCGGTGCGGTGAGTTTGATATCGATGAGTGCCAGTGCATTTCAAATTGACACGGGCGACAGCGATCTTCGTGTCCGCTGGGATAACACCCTCAAGTACAGTTCTGCATGGCGTCTGAAGGACCAAAGCAGCAAGCTTTCCAAAAGCCAAGTCAGCCTGAACCAGGATGATGGTGACCGTGCTTTCGATAAGGGCCTGATCTCTAACCGTTTCGACCTTCTCTCGGAAATGGATATCGCTTACCGCAATTTCGGTGGTCGTGTGAGCGGGGCAGCCTGGTTCGACACCGAATACCAGAAGGACAACGATAACAACAACCCCGCACGCGCGAACCAGGTCTCAGTTGCCTATGACGAATTCACTGATGACACTCGACATCTGCATGGCGGCGACGGTGAGTTATTAGATGCATTCGTCTATTGGAATGGTGAAGTTGCAGATCGTGCTTTGTCCGTTCGCTTGGGACGGCATGCCTTGATTTGGGGGGAAAGTCTGTTTTACGGGTCCAACGGGATTGCGGGCGGCATGGCTCCGGTGGACGTGGTGAAGGCTATTTCAGTACCGAATACCCAGTTCAAAGAGATCACCAGACCAGTAAGTCAGTTGTCTACTTCCTACCAGCTTACTGATGCGCTCTCGTTAGGCGCTTTCTATCAGTTTGAGTGGGAAAAAACACGGTTACCTGCTGTCGGTAGCTATTTCTCCACTCTCGACATACTTGGAGAGGGGGCCGAGCGCTTGATTGTTGGGGAGCCATTCCCGAATTTTCTTGGTGGTAATCCAAGTAGCCCTGCGGCTTTTTTCCACGGCAAGGACAAGCAAGCCAGGAATTCTGGACAGGGTGGATTGCAGTTGCGCTACGCAGCTGAAACCGTCGATTACGGGCTTTATGCTATCCAATACCACGATAAAACGCCCCAGTTGTACCTCCGTCCTAGTGTAGCCGGCCCGAATTTTGCCACCGGGCAAGTGGGTGATTTCTACTGGGTGTATCCGGAGGATATTCGCGCACTGGGCGCAAGTTTCACTAAATCAGTGGGTGAGTACAGCTTTGCTGGGGAAGCGTCTATGCGCTGGAACATGCCCCTGGTATCGAATGGTCAGGTCGTACTGCCTGGTGTAGAAGCCGACAACGACAATCATCCGCTATATGCGGTCGGGCGGACAGCCCATGTGAATTTGAACGTTCTCGCTTCTCTTGAGCCATCCTTCATATCCAATGAGGCCAGCTTGATAGGTGAAATTGCGTGGAACCGGTTGCTGAAAGTTACTGAAAACCGATCAGCTCTGGATCCGAATGCTACAGACGACGGTGTAGGACTGAAGTTGGTGTATACGCCAACTTATCGTCAGGTCTTCTCGGGCATCGATCTTAGTGTTCCGTTGGGTGTCAGCTATTTCCCTATGGGTAAGTCGGCTGTGGTCGGCAGTTTCGGGCCTGATAAAGGTGGTGATTTCAATATCGGTGTAACCGCCACCTACCTTGATCGTGTCACTTGTGGTCTGACGTACACACATTATTACGGTCCAGAAGACACCACGCTCAATGAAGCAAGCCAGTTCAATTATAAGCAAGCATTAAAGGATCGGGATTACTTGGCCTTCTCGATCAAGAGCACTTTCTAAGAGGATTTTGACATGACTTCTCGATTTAAATTTAGTGCCGCTTACTTTGTCATAATGAGTGCTGTTGCTCTAAGTGCGTCCGCGATGGCTTCCGGAGTAGATGATTTGGGTAAAAGCCTGACACCGTTGGGGGCGGAGCGGGCTGGTAATGCTGATAAAAGTATCCCGGCATGGGATGGTGGATATACCACCGTTGATCCGGCTTATCAGAAGGGTGGTAAGCGTGGTGATCCTTTCGCCGCGGATAAGCCTCTTTTCAGCATTACTTCAAAGAACATGGCCCAGTACTCAGAAAAGCTGAGCGATGGTGTTAAAGAAATGTTCAAACGGTATCCAGACACCTATCGAATGGATATCTACCCAACGCGTCGAACGGCAGCGGCTCCGCAGTGGGTATATGACAATACAGCCAAGAATGCGGTTAATGCCAAGCTGGTAGAGGGTAGCGCGGGTCCAATGCCTGAAGGGGCCTATGGTGGCATCCCGTTTCCGATTCCGAAAAATGGCGACGAGGCGATGTGGAACCATCTGCTGAGTTGGAGCGGTACTTCTATTACAAGGGACGCTCGCTTCTATCTGATGACAGCCGATGGTCAACAGGTCATGACTACCGATGGTCGTGCTATCCAGGAGATGCCTTATTACTTCCAGGATGGCTCAGCGCAGACTTTTGATGGCGATTATTGGATGATCCGCCTGCTTAATATTGGTCCGCCCATTCGAGCCGGTGAGCAGGCGATGGATCGGGCCAACATCAATGCCGACAAATCACAAACGCATATCTACCTTGCCGGTCAACGGCGAGTGCGAAAGGTACCTAACTCCTGCTGTGACACGCCGGCGCCATCATCAGCAGGCGTGATGGCATATGATGAACTGTCCGTTTATAAAGGGCGACTCAATCGTTTCAACTGGAAGCTGGTAGGCAAGAGGGAATTATATATTCCCTATAACACCAATAAATTCTTTACCGCGGGCAAACCTGAAGATGTACTTGGCAAGCGGCATCTTAATCCGGACGTCTTGCGTTGGGAATTGCATCGTGTGTGGGTCGTTGAGGCAAATCTAAAGCCTGGCGAGCGGCATCAAATGGTTAAAAGCCGTTACTACCTGGATGAAGATACCTGGCAAGCGCTGCTGGGCGATCGTTGGGATGCAAGTGGTCAACTGGCGAAAACACTGTGGGCGCTACCGGCTGTCATGCCAGATATTCCTGCCCTGGCTTCTGTGTCGTCGGGGTTCTATGACTTTACGTCCGGTACTTGGTTTGTACTTGACCTGCTAACTGGGCAACCCTCGCAATGGGGGATTGTCGATCGCTTCAAGAAGTCTGATTTTTCGCCAACAGTCATGGCGGGGCAGGGTGTGCGTTAACGCTAAGCCTCTCTGAAAAGCACCGACAATCTCTTTGTCGGTGCTTTTGCAACACGCGATTCTAGAGATAATAAAAATGATAATAAACAGTCGTTTAAGTGCCTTGGCATTAGCTTTGGCTTTGTCTGCTTTCGCTTCGCTGGCTTGTGCTGAAGGCGGGGTTGTTGGCTCTGCCCTGAGTTCACCGGCCATGCAAATAGCCACACCCGCTCATGCTGTTCTGATTGATTTGGCACGTGCCGGTGATCGACTGATTGCCGTTGGTGAAAGGGGCGTCATCGTACTGTCCGATGACAACGGCCAGTCCTGGCGGCAGGTGCAAGTTCCGGTCTCAGTTAGTCTGGTTGCGGTTCAATTCGTGGACGCTATGCATGGCTGGGCAGTCGGACACGCTGGCACAGTGTTGGCCACTGTCGACGGTGGCGAGCGCTGGAGCCTCCAGCTTACGGGTATACAGGCTGCAGAGATTGAGTTGCAGACTGCTCAAGATAACAAGGCCAGTGCAGTCGATGCCGAAGCGGTTGATATGCGCATCTCCAATGCCGAACGCCTGATAGCGGATGGGCCTGATAAACCATTCTTGGCGCTGCACTTTCTTGACGCCAAGCGCGGCCTTGTCGCGGGCTCCTACGGAATGGTGTTTTCTACTCAGGATGGAGGGGCAACATGGCAGTCGTTGATTGGACGCATCGAAAATCCGTCGCTTGTGCACATCTACGCGATCGCTCGCAAAGACCACCTTTGGTTCCTTGCCGGTGAGCAAGGTTATGTGGCTCGTTCAACTGATGACGGAGAGTCTTTCGCACAGTTACCAAGCCCATATAACGGTAGTTTCTTCACCGCCAATGTACGGGGTGACGGAGCTCTGCTGATCGCGGGCCTTAAAGGTCATGCCTATTTGTCCTCAGATGATGGCGCCAGCTTTCATCAATTGAGAGGCTCCCGGCCGAATTCAATCAGTAGCTCCACTCGATTGCCCGATGGAAGCGTATTGCTAGCCAATCAAACGGGTGATTTGTTCAGTAGCTCCACCTCAAATGGTTTAGCGCTTGACCCGGTGGGCAAACCGCTGGGAACTCCCGTGAGCAGCATTGTCGAGGCAGTCGACGGCAGTCTGATTACCTCCGGTTTTGCTGGTTTGTCACGTTTTTCACATCCCGCCACTGAAGTTTCGGAGTGAGCATATGAATTCCGCTCGTCATCCTTCCCTGCCTGAATCAGGCGTATTTGATCCAAGCTCAGGGACCTTGGTTGAGCGTGCTCTGTTCAACCATCGCCACTGGGTGCTTCTGCTATGTTTGCTGATGACGGTCTTGCTCGGCTGGCAATCCACTCGACTAGGATTGAACGCTAGTTTCGAGAAGATGATCCCTACTGGACACCCCTATATTGCCAATTATCTAGCCAATCAAAAGGAGCTCTCCGGACTCGGTAATACGGTGCGCATCGCTGTTGCCAACAAGAAGGGGGACATCTACGACACGGATTACCTGCGTACTTTGCAGTCCATGAACGATCGTATCTTTTTGCTGCCAGGCGTGGACCGCGTTTACATGAAGTCGCTGTGGACGCCTGCCACCCGCTGGGTTTCGGTGACGGAGGATGGGCTCGATGGCGGGCCGGTCATTCCTGACAAATACGACGGCAGCCCCGCATCACTCGCTGAGTTGCGCAGCAATGTGCAGCTGTCTAACGAGATAGGCCAACTGGTAGCCTTCGACCAGCGGTCCAGCATCATTTCCATTCCTTTGCTGGCACGCACGCCGGATGACCAGCCCCTCGATTACGCAAAACTGTCTGCTCAGTTGGAAGCGCTTCGCGCCGAGTATCAAAGTGAAAACGTCGACATTCACATCACGGGATTCGCAAAGAAGGTGGGGGACCTGATTGATGGGTTGGGGCAGATTATGCTGTTCTTTGCCGCCGCCATCGCTATCACGACAGTAGTGCTCTATGGCTACACCCGATGCCTGCGGAGCACATTTCTGGTCGTACTTTGCTCGGTAGTGGCGGTAGTCTGGCAGCTTGGATTGCTGCCGTTGTTGGGGTATGAGCTTGACCCGTATTCGGTCCTGGTGCCCTTTCTCGTGTTTGCCATTGGCATGAGTCATGGCGCCCAGAAAATGAACGGCATCATGCAGGATATTGGTCGTGGCATGCACCGAGTGGTTGCTGCGCGCTTCACGTTTCGTCGCCTGTTTCTCGCCGGTCTGACTGCGCTGCTGTGTGATGCTGTGGGTTTCGCCGTGCTAATGATTATTCAGATCAAAGTCATACAAGACTTGGCCGTTATAGCTAGCATCGGCGTTGCCGTTCTGATTTTCACCAACCTCATTCTGCTACCCGTCCTGCTCTCCTATGTCGGCGTCAATCCCCGCGCGGCCGAACTAAGCCTCAAGAGCGAACGGGCAGAGCAGAGTGGTCAAGCGCGACACGCTTTTTGGCGATTCCTTGATCTATTTACTCGCAAGCGATGGGCCTTGATCAGCGTAGGTGTCAGCCTGGTGGCCGCTGTGCTGGGCTTTATGGTCAGCTTGCATCTGGCAATTGGCGATCTGGATGCTGGTGCGCCAGAGCTACGTCCGGACTCGCGTTATAACCTGGATGATGCCTTCATGACGCGCAGCTACGGAGCCAGTAGTGACTTGTTCGCCATTATGGTGAAGACGCCGAAGAGTGCCTGCTCGCGCTACGATATCTTGCGTAAGGTCGACGATTTGGATTGGCAGTTGCGTAGTTTGCCCGGGGTAGACTCAACGAACTCCATGGCTCTGCTGAATCGTCGTATGTTGGTTGGGCTGTCTGAGGGCAACTCGAAGTGGTACGAGCTGCAAAACAACCAGGCAATGCTCAACATGATTACCGCCAGCGCGCCACGTGGACTTTACAACGAGTCCTGCAGCCTGCTGACGCTTTACGTTTTTCTCAAAGACCATAAGGCCGAAACCCTTTCGCGCCTGGTTAGTCACGTCGAAGCGTTTGCAGCGGCTAATGACACTGATGAGGTCAAATTCCAGCTTGCCGCCGGTAATGCGGGAATTGAGGCGGCGACGAACATTGTGGTCAAAGAGGCCAATCGCGAGATGCTGTTCTGGGTGTATGGCGCAGTTATTTTGCTCTGCCTCGTCACCTTCAGGTCCTGGCGAGCCACTCTGTGTGCCGTGATTCCGCTCATGCTCACGTCGATTCTGTGTGAGGCACTGATGGTCGGTTTAGGTATCGGTGTCAAAGTGGCGACCCTGCCGGTAATCGCTCTAGGTGTAGGTATCGGCGTTGATTACGCGCTTTATGTAATGACCATCATGCTGGGGTTCTTGCGCGAAGGTAAAAGCCTCTCCGAAGCTTACTACCGCGCCCTGGTCTCCACCGGCAAGGTTGTAATGCTCACGGGGATAACGTTGGCGATAGGTGTGGGTACCTGGGTAATTTCCCCAATCAAGTTCCAGTCTGACATGGGTGTACTCCTGGCGTTCATGTTTGTCTGGAACATGGTGGGAGCTCTTCTACTGCTGCCGGCACTGGCTTACTTCCTCTTGCCTTCCACATCACGCAATGATGCTTCTGGCCGCAAGGTGGCTAACCCGGTGGCGTTGAGTGAACAATCCACTCCAGGTCATTCACTGCGTCTGCACAGCGCCAACTCCTGATTGGCGCGCCACGGCGTATTACGTTTGATCAAGGGCTTTCATAACAACTGCGGTGGGGGCATGTAGCGCCCGGATAATCCTGGACCTGGTTCAGGTTTATCCGGCCAGTGACCCTTCCTTCGTCGGAGAAGCAGTAGTGGCTCCGTCAGTGGGCATGTTTTCCTGTTCCTGGGTGCACCACCACTAGCGTGAAGAGGAGATTTGTATGTCTTTGGTGTGCCGGCTACTGGGTAATCTCTCGGTAGGAGCCAAGCTGTCGATCGGTTTTGGGTTGGTGTTGCTATTCACTCTCGGGGTGGGGATTACCGCCTTCCATTCTTTGAGTCTGTTAGGGCTTCGCGGTGAACAACTTCGTACCGAGGACTGGATTCAAACGTTGGTCCTGCAGGCTCGTATTGCGGAAAAAGAATATGCGCTGAGTCTTTCTCCTCAGGCGCAGGATCAAGTGCGAGGTGCAGTTGAGCAGATCACTCGGCATTTTGATGGCCTCCCCCAACAAAATAGCGCCGACATCGCGATGCGGGATGCGTCCAGCGACTATTTAAAGCAGTTCCTAAGTTATGCCGAGTCTCTTCAGCAAGCACGAGAGGCTCGCTTGCGCATGCAAACACTCGCGCAGACAGCGGGAGAAAGCTTCACCTTGGTATTTCTCGACCAGCTTGATGCATTGAGTGCGCAACAGGAACGAGGTACGTCTCCGGACAGTGGGCAACTGTTGTTGCTGGAACAGACCACTGCTCTACGTGACAAGCTGGCCAAGCTCCGTGACAGCGAGCTTTATTATTCGTTGGATGGTGAGGAGCGCTTCCGTAGCGATTGGGAGATGAGCATGAGCGACCTGCTGTCTTCAATGCAGGTGCTCAATCTCGATGATCAGGAGAAGGTTTCGCTGCAGGTTGCTAGTCATGCACTGGGAGATTATCGAAAAGCCTTCGAACAGTTTGTTGCCAGCCGCAAGCAAAGCGCTCGTAGTAGCGAAGCGATGAACACGCAAACCCAGCAAGTCAGCGAGTTGTTAGATAAGGCCAACCAATTTCAGAACCAGGCGATTCAACGCGATAGTCGCAACGCATACAGTCAGCTTGGCCTTATTAGCATGCTGGCTTTAGCGCTGGGTATTGGCGCGAGTCTATTAATACGTCATTTGATACTGCAGCCGTTGCGTCGGGCTGTTCATTTGGCTCAGCAGGTTGCTGCAGGTGACCTGAGCTGTGTGCCTGATGGTGCAAACGTTCGGCACGATGAGCTTGGGCAGCTATTGGGTACTGTCAATAGCATGCTAGGTAGTCTGAGAGGCTTGGTTGGTCGAATTGGTACCGGGGTAGGCCTGCTCAATGGAACGGCAGGGAGCCTGGCAGAAGTCATTCAACGCAGCAGCCAGGGAGTTGAGAGACAACGACAGGAGACTGAAATCGCCGCTACCGCAATGCAACAGATGACTACGATGGCCGGCGAAGTCGCACGTAACGTCAAGGACGCTAGTGCTGCAGTAGCTCTTGCTGATGACCAGGCGCGCGAAGGTGACGATTTAGCGCGCCAAGCCGGCTCCAAGATCGACCAACTGGCTTTAGAAATGACCGGCTGCGCTGAAGCAATGCAATCGTTACTGGCAGAAAGTACGGCTATTGGCGGCGTTCTTGATGTGATTAAAGCTGTAGCAGAACAGACTAATTTATTGGCGTTAAATGCGGCCATAGAAGCAGCGCGAGCAGGTGAGCACGGTCGGGGATTCGCGGTAGTAGCTGACGAAGTGCGTGGTTTGGCACGCCGCACGCAGAGTTCTACCGCCGAAATTGAAGACTTGATTAGTCGCCTGCGTGGCGTCGCCCAGCAGGCAACTGAACGGCTACAGGGTAGCCATGCACTGACAGGTGAAACAGTGATCCTTGCTGGTCAGGCATCTCAGGCGCTGACACGAATTACTCGCGCCGTATCGAGCATTGAACAGATGAACAAACAAATCTCAGGGGCCGCGGAGCAGCAACGGGTTTTGGCGGAACAGGCTAGCCAGAACATAGTTCGGGTGCGCGAGGTGGCAGAGGAGAGCGCCCAAGAAAGTGTGAAGTTGCAAAATTTGACTCTCGAACTCCAGCAGGTGGATGCAGAGTTGAATGCTGCGGTCGGGCACTTTTGCACATAAATATTAACGGTTAGTGCGAAAAGTTTTCTTCATTGGATAGCTGAATAGTCGCGGCCGGATAAAAGAGCTTGGGCTGCGCTTGCATAGTGCAGGTCGCCTTGTCTTGGACTGACGACCTCACGCGTGGAGGTTTAAATGACGATGCCATTCGAACGGAGCAGGTCAGTCGCACAAACTCATGCTTTCCTGACGGAGCTCTGGACCCAGAGTGGGTATCGTGGTTTCAAATCAATGGTTGCGAGTGAAGCCCTTCATCCACGCTAAATACCGCTAATATCAATTGCGAAAGCTTGCGAGAGAAAGGGAGGTCGGGTGAGCGAATACCAAGGCATGCGCTGGTTCAAAACAGATTTTCAGATCCAGACGCCAGAAGACAACAAGCACTGGGCGGATGATGACTTGCGTCTGCTGAGCCCTCGGCGGCCCCTTCAAAACGGTGTGCCTAACGAGGAAGATATTCAGAGCAAAGCCAAGCGCTTTCTTAAACGCTGCCATGAGCTTGAACTGGAAGTGATTGGCATCACCGACCACAACTTCGCGGAAAAATCCGAGCCACGCGACTGGTTCCTCACCCACCTGGTTGAGCAGAATAAATCGGTCGCCAAGGAGCTTGGCCGTGCGCCCCTTTTCATTCTGCCCGGTTTTGAAGTCGACATCGGCTACCACGTCTTATGTCTGTTCGACCCCGCCACCAAAATGCGCCACGTGCAACGCGTCAACATGATCCTGATCAAGTTGGGTTTGGCGGAGAACCAGCGCTTCAGGGGGGGTGAACCGACGGCGCTTCGCCGAGGCGAGCAGGCGATCAGCTTGAAAACGCTGCTCGACACGGTGCAGAAGGAGCATGGCGGCATTGTGATCGCGGCGCATGCCGATCAGCAGGATGGTTTGCTGTCCGCTTCGCGAAATATTGATGACTATCAATTACCAGGCTTGCTCGCGTTAGAGTTGACCGGCTACCCCATTTCAGAGAAATACCGCTCCATTCTCCAGGGGCGCAACAAGGATTGGTCGCGCGCCGGACTACAACCAGCCTATGTGCAGTCCTCTGATGCAAAGTCGCTGAAAGCAGATGCAGAAGGCCGCCCCTTGCCGAATGCGCTGGGTTATCGTCACACGTGGGTCAAGTCGTCCAAACCGTCGATTGCCTCGCTACGGCAAGCGTTTCTGGATGGAAAATCACGACTGCGACTGCAGCTCCTACGTCCCTCAGATGAGCAAACCCATCCGCGGGTCGTGTTTCTGAAGTGCCAGGGACTCAAATTCCTCGCCGACCTGGAAATCCACTTTTCACCGAATCTCAATACCTTGATTGGTGGGCGAGGGACGGGGAAGTCTACGGCGCTGGAACTCCTTAGGTTCGCGTTCGGCCGGGATCAAGGCGATACCTTCTCGGACTCGACGCGTGCGAAGTTCGATCGGGTAAAAGCCACCTACACCGATGACTCTGAAATTCAGGTGGGCTGGGAAAGTGTTCCAGGTCAGGTCGATATTATCTCGCTGAAGCCGCAGCAGGGGCATGCACTGCTGCAAGGGGAAGCTCACGACCTCGCGGTGTACCTGCAACAGCTACCCGTTCAGTTCTACAGTCAGCAGCAAATCAGTGAGCTAACCGGTGTCCATGGTGGCGGCAGTCTGCTGACGATGATTGATGAGGCCTGCTCAGCAGAGCTACAAGGACTGAAAGGTCAAGAAGACACTTTGCATGCCGAGATCCAACAACTGTTCGCGGCCATGGATCAGCTCAGCGCCTTGAACACGGAGGTCAAGGTCCTCAATCAAGAGCTCCAGGAGTTAAACCGCCAGTGGCAAGCTCGCAGTGAGGTGTTGGAGGAGGCTCAACTTTACCAGCGAGCGGAAACTGCTCGGCGTTACGTCGAACAGGTCAAAAGCCAAGTGACTGAGGATATCAATCGCTTGAGCACGCTGGCTGGTGAGCTGTCTTCTCGTGGCATTTTGAATGACGGACGGGTTGAGGCATGGCCCAGGGCCGATTGGTTCAATGCGTTGACTCAAGAGGCCGCTGCGCTTAGGCAGAGCTACCAGGCACAGGTGGCGGCGCTTGCGCAGCAGATGCGCCAAGACGCGACCCAATTATTTGAACAAGGGGACGGTTGGGATCAAATCTCGGCGGCGCTGGATGGCACCAAAGAAGTCTTTTTATCCGCTTGTCGTGAACGGGGTCTACAACCACAAGATGTCGCGCGGTTGCAGGATATTGACAAGGCTCGTCAGGCCAAACAGCAATCGTTGCAAGACAAGAAAAAGCGCCTAGACGTACTGGCTCCGCAACGCGACCGCCTGAGTGCGGCGTTACACGACATGAGCCTGCTGTGGGTTCGTCAGTTTACGCTTCGCCAGCGTGTTGCCGCAGAGATCAGTGACAAGGCTCGAGGCTCTATTCGCGTGTTGATTCAGCAAATGGCGGATGATCAAGGCTTTCTTCAAGCATGGAACCTCATGGCGCCCGATGGTCGCAGTCGGTTAGGCCGGGCATGGGAGCACATTGGCAAGGTGTTGTTTGAAAGTTTTCTGCAACACCTGAAAGAAGTTCAGCCCGAGGCTGATTCGCCCTGGCTGCATATTCGAGAAGTCCTTGCTGAAGATCGTCAGCTGCCGTTACCCCTGCTGGAGTATAAGGCAGAGCTAAAACTCTACTTCAACGAACAAAAGAATCAATGGCGCAATGCCCGGCTAACCCGGGTTGAAGAGCGAGTCGATATTGAGTTGTACCGGGCGGATCGAACGTTGGTGGGAAGCGTGCAGAGCAATGCCTTGTCAGAAGGGCAGCGAAACACGGCGGTGTTGAATTTGCTGTTGGCCAAAGGGGAGGGGCCAATCATCATTGACCAACCAGAAGACGAATTGGATTCCAATTTCATCTATCGAGAGTTGGTGCCACTGCTGCGCCAAGTGAAGAACCAGCGTCAGTTAATCTTGGCCACGCATAACGCCAACTTGCCGGTGAATGCCGACACGGACCTGGTATATGCCTTGGAGGTTGCACAGGGTCGAGGCGCTAGGCTTGCCGCGGGTGGGCTCGATCAGACAGATACCACGACCGCTGTGCTCGATATCATGGAGGGATCCGCAGAAGCTTTTAAGCGTCGACTCGATAAATATAATTTCTAGGGTGTAGCGCTCGGCGAAGCACACTGAACTAAATGTCCGCGTTTGGCCGATTCTGTTGAAAAAGTCGGCCATGGTTTGCGCATCGGAAAAGTACGCGTCCGAGATTGAAATCTTTACTTTTTGGCAGAGGCTTCCGGACTCGGATTTTACGTAGCAGCGTGCAAAAGAGGTGTTTTCGCCCACCAGTATTCGAGCATTTTGGGGAAGCCGACTTTTTCAACAGAATCGACCCAAAGCGGACGATGGCGACAGGCAAAAATCGGCCATTTGCAGTCGTTAGCGAACGGCTGCTATGGGTCGGATAGCGACTACCAGCCATTTTGACTGATCCACCCTTGACCTCCCTCAACGTGGAGGACGAGACATGAACACCATTGCTAAATACAGCCATCAACCTTGGAACAAGGGAAAGCTTGTCGGGCAGAAAGCTCCGCTTCGAGTCAGAGATATCTGGGCTATCCGCGTAAGACTTCAGCTTGCTGAAAAGACGCGTGATTTGGCGCTTTTCAACTTGGCCATTGATAGCAAGCTGCGTGCCTGTGACTTAACCAAGTTGCGAGTTCGAGACATCGCCCATGGGGAGCATGTGTCGTCACGGGCCATCGTGATGCAGCAAAAAACTCAGCACCCAGTGCAGTTTGAAATCACTGAGCAAACCCGAACGGCTCTGGAGGCTTGGATGCGCCAGGCGCGTCTCCGCAGCGAGGACTTCTTGTTCCCGAGCCGGTTGCACGCCTCAGACCATCTTTCCACCAGGCAATACGCTCGAATAGTCAAAGTTTGGGTGACAGCCATTGGCCTTGATCCAACCATGTACGGAACCCACACGCTACGGAGAACCAAGGCATCGTTGATCTATCGAAGGGCAAAAAACCTGAGAGCAGTCCAACTCCTGCTTGGTCATACGAAGCTTGAAAGCACTGTCAGATACTTGGGAATCGAGGTCGATGATGCCTTGGAAATGGCCGAGCAGACGGAAGTCTGACCAGTCACGCGACGGTCGATGCTAGACCGTCGCTATCCGCCAATATCTGCTAGTCAATTGTGACTACAAAATCAGAGGCCATTTAAATCAGAGGGCAGTCTTGCGCTGAGTAATCTACGACTGGCGTATCCTTAAAATGGAATCTGTGATGGCTTGAGCATTAGTGTCCAGTGTTTCCATGGCCGACATCGCATTAGCGGCGACACTGCCTACTCCATTTTCTGAGAGCCACTTGGTTATTTCTTCTATCGCTGCACTTAGGGCGTGCTGGTTGTGGAGGAGCAATGTCAGAGCGTCTGCTGTGGCGATCTTGCAGTCTGAGTTATTTGGCATGACGGTCGCCCTTGAGTAATGATGCCGGAAGCCTAGCTCATCTCGCAGTTGGATTAGACTGGTGGTTGATTACCCAGATCTACCCAGCTGTTTGCATTCGACCTGACAGCCCTTTGGACCGAATTTGACCAGCACGCCCCCTGGTTATGACCGGCAGAGGTCGACCCATAACTGCCGGTCAGCACCGACTTAATTTGGCCGATTGTTGACGTTGTGGTACCTCAGCGCCTCCTCGATACTATTGTGGCTGGATGCTTCGGTGACAAACAGTTTCAGTAAGTCATTGTGTGTCCCAGCTCATGTTCGTGCCCGATGGCGCGTGCGAAAGATTTTCCAATCTGTCGAGAAGCACTGTGCTCAGAAACATTACCGACATGGATTTGCGGCTGTTGCGTATTTTTTCCATCGTGGTGAAATGCGGGGGATTCACGGCTGCCCAGGCCGAATTGAACATGAGCCAGTCGAACATCAGTACGCACATTTCCGGCCTGGAAAAACGCTTGGGGTACCGGATTTGCGAGCGGGGAAAGGGCGGCTTTCGGTTGACCGAAAAAGGCCAGAGGATTCTCAAGGCTTCATCGGCATTGTTCGGCGCGGTTGATGCGTTTCGCAATGAAGCCCAGGATCTTGCCGGGCGGCTGGTGGGGGAGCTTTACCTGGGCTTGGCAGATAATATCGCGACCTTGCCAACAGCCCGAATCGACGCGGCCATCGCACGGTTTTATCAGCGAGAACACGACATGCACTTGCACATCTTCGTGAACTCGCCCACCGAACTCGAACTGGCGGTGATAGATGGGCATCTGGACGTCGCCATTTCCTATTTCAGCCGCCCATTGCCGACCTTGAACTACCAGCCGCTGTACACGGAGGAAATCGGCATTTTCTGCGGTCAGGCTCACCCGCTGTTCAGTGTCGAGGCGCCGAGCCTGGAACAGCTCAAGGCCAGCGACTGGATCCGCCATGGCTTCCTGCCCGCCGACCAGGTGCTGCCCATTGCACCAGATCGCGCTTCAGCCACGGCGCACCACATGGAAGCGGTCGCCCATGGCGTGTTGGCCGGAACTCACCTGGGGTATCTCCCGGTGCATTACGCCCAGCCCTGGCTGCAAAGTGGGCAAATGCGCGCCTTGCAGCCAGCGACGTTACGCTATGAGGTACAGCACAGCATGATCACCCACGTGGGGCACCCGCAAAGCGAAGCCGTTCGCGCCTTTATCGCCGACCTGTTGGCCGAGCACGGGCTGTGAAACCGGTATCAACCAAGGCAGCGGGTGACGTGCTTGACCGATTGATAGGCTGACAGGCCCCAGGGCCCCAGTTCGCGACCGATGCCGCTGCCTTTGGTGCCCCCCCAGGACGTTTCGACGAACACGGCCTGGATCGAGTTGATCCAGACGTGGCCGACGTCCAGTGCAGCGGCAACCCGTTCGGCACGCACCAGGTCGGCGCTGATCACCGTGGCCACCAGACCGAAACGGCTGTCGTTGGCCAGGGCCAGTGCTTGTTCCTCTGTACTGAAGCGATGGCTGCACAGCACCGGGCCGAAGATTTCTTCGGTCCACAGAGGGCTGGTCAGCGGGACATCGGCGTAGAGGGTCGGGCTGACGAACCAGCCAGGGTCGCGCAGGGCTTCGCCACCGGCCAGGCAATGCAGTCCTTCGGCCCGGGCGATAGCGAAGTACTCGGCGACCTTGGACCATTGAGCCTGACTGGTCAGGGGGCCCATGTCGACTTCGTCATGGGGGTTACCCACCCGCAGCGTTTCGAAGGCAACCTTCAAGCGCTCCAGCAGGGCGTCGGCAATGCTGTCCTGGACCAGCAGGCGCGAGGTGGCCGAACACATTTGCCCGGCGTTCCAGCAAATGCCGGCGACGATCCATTCCACCGCCTGGTCGAGATCGCAATCGTCGAACACAACAATGGCCGACTTGCCGCCCAACTCCAGGGTGACCGGGCGGCAATGGGCCGCGGCACTGCGCATGACCTGGGTACCGACGGCATTGCTGCCGGTGAACGACAACTTGTCGATACCGGCATGGTTGCTCAACGCCGCGCCCGTTTCGGCCTTGCCGCAAACAATGTTCAACACACCCGCCGGCAACCCCAGGACATCGGCAATCTGGCCGTAGGTCTGTTCGATCAGGGGGGTGATTTCCGAGGGCTTGAGTACCACCGTACAGCCGGCAGCCAGGGCCGGGGCGATTTTCCAGGCGCTGGTGACCAAGGGGAAATTCCACGGCACGATCAAACCGACCACACCCAGTGGTTCCAGGTGGGTATGGGCGGTAAAACCGGGCACGGCCAGCGTCACTTCACGGGACGGATGCTCTGCCAGTCCTTCGGCCAAGCCCGCGTAATAGGTGAAGGTTGCCACGGCATCATCGATATCGACGACTGCCTCATGACGGGGCTTGCCGTTGTTCTGCATCTGTAGGGCGATCAAGGCCTCGCGACGCTGTTCGATCTGCTCGGCGAAGCCTCTCAGATAGCCCGCGCGCTGTGTGGCGCTGACGTTTCGCCAGGCAGGAAGGGCGTGGCGCGCAGCGGCGATGGCCTGGTCCACCTGCGCAGCGCTGGCAGCCTTGAGTTCGGCGAAGGGCTGGCCCAGCGACGGGTCGTAGACGGTGATCTGCTCGGCGCCTTCGCCGATCAGCAACTGGCCGTTGATGTACTGAGCGGCAGTCATGGGGTCACACCCGGCAGGACGCCATATACGGCGTTGCGAAAAATCTGGCTGTAATCGGCAGCACTAAGCACACAGGCGTTGGTGTCCGACGAGGAAATATCGGCCAGCGCCTGCTCACCAACCCAGGTCGCATCCTCGGCATCAAGGCCGATATCACGTAGCGAATGGGCGATTCCCAGGCGTTGGCGCAATTCCAGCACCCAGTCGAGGAAGCCGTCGAAATCCGGCTGTTTCAATTCCAGGTAGCGCGCCAGTCGGGCGATGTCCGCACTGATGGTATGTCGGTTGGCGACCAGCACGTAGGGCAGCAGGATCGCATTCAACAGCCCGTGATGTTTGTGATAACGCGCGCCCAGCGGGTGGGCGAGGGCGTGTACACCACCCAGGCCTTTCTGAAAGGCCACGGCAGCCATGGCGGACGTCACCAGCATGCCTTCGCGTGCAACCATGTCGTTGCCATCGCGATGGGCGTTACATAGGTGCTGCTGGATCAGGCGAATGCCTTCCACCGCGACACCGGAGGACATCGGGTGATACAGCGGTGAGCAAAAGGCTTCGATGTGGTGGGTCAGCGCATCCATGCCGGTGGCGGCGGTCAGCGCAGGCGGCAGGCCGCGGGTCAGGACCGGGTCGAGGATGACGCTGGCCGGCAACAGTTCTGGGTGGCTGATCACGCGCTTGATGTTTTGTTCGCTGTCGGTCAGCACGGCTTCACGGCCCAGTTCGGAACCTGTACCCGCGGTGGTCGGCAAGGCGATCAGGCGGGGCAGATCCAGGCGAGGGAAGTCCGCCAGACTTGGATAGTGGGCAATGACGCGGGACCATTCGTACTGCTCCAGGCCTTGGGCATCGACGGCCGCCAGGCTGATGCCTTTGGCGGCATCCATGGCACTGCCGCCGCCAAGGGCGATCAGCGAATCGTGCTGGCCGGTCTTGAACGCCGCAACACCCCTGGCGACGTCGTCCAGGCTCGGGTTGCTGGCGATGTCGCTGAACACCGCGAACTTGATGTCGGCTTGCTGCAAATGGGCCTTGATCAGCGCCATCGGCTCCAGCGCGAGCATGCCAGGGTCGGTGACCAGCAAGGGGTTGCTCATGCCATGCAGTTTGCAGCGCTCGGCCAATGCATCCAGCGCACTAGGCCCACAGAAGATCTCCGTGGGGTAGTTCCAATAGTGAAGAGAAGACATCAGAAACTCCAGATCAGCGAGGCCTCGGGTGGACGGGCCCCGCACGACAAAACGAGGGTGTTATTCGGTACGCAGCAGAGGGCTGGTACGCAGGTAAGGCTTGGCGCGGAACATGTAGATCAGGCCCAGCACCGCGAGGATCGAGAACACCAGGATTACTGCCCAGACTTGGAACCATGGCGCTCCCGGTGGTGCGAGCGACTCCCGTGGCCAGGCGACGTTGATGCTTTCAAATACCAGCCAGAAGAACGCCGCGAGATTGACCGCGATGCCCCAGCGCCCAAGGGTGAAGGTCCCCGGCTCGGCTTTCCATTTGCCGCTCAGGCGAGCGAGCAATGCGCAGGTGACGACGATCAGGAACACTACGAAGAAACCACCGCTGCCGAACGCGATCAGCGTGCCGACGGCAGTTGCGTTCAAGCCCAGGGCCAGGCCGAAGCTGGCGAACAGGGTGCTGAACACCATCGCTGCAAAAGGCACCTTGCGCTTGTCCACCCGACGCAGCACGGCCGAGGCTGGCAGCATGGAATCCCGGGCCATGCCGAACACGGCACGACCGATGTAGGTCTGGACCGAGACGATGCAGGCGATGAATGCCACCAGCACGATGCCCACGAACGGCCGCTCGGACCATGCGCCAAAGGCGTCGACAACAGCCGGGGTGACCGGGTCGATGATCTGGCCGGACACCATGCCGGCAGTATCAGTGTACGACAGGGTGACGGCGAAGGCGGTGAGCATCACGGTCAGGCCGACCAGAATCATCGAGCGCAGGATCGCACGGGGTGTCGATGTACGGGCGTCGGCAGTTTCTTCGGAAACCTGCGAGCAGGCGTCGAAACCGAGGAACGCCCAGCCACCGACCGCCATGGCCGTCAGAAAGCCTGATAGGTACGAACCTTCAGTACCCTGGGTAAAGGCCAGGCCTTCGAACACCAGCGAGAGTGAATGGTTACGGAAAAACAGCAGCAACAACACGCCAATGCCGATGGAGGCAATGGCCTCGGCGATGATGCCGGCATTCACGAAGTACTTGAGTGGGTTGATACCAAAAAGGTTCACACCCAGGCCCAGCAACAACAGCACGGCGCCACTGAACACTTGAGCGTTCGCGGAGGGTGGCTCTCCGGTGAAAAACAACCACAACCAGAATCCGCCCAGATAGGCCACGGTGGTCAGCGAAGCCAGCGCGGAGGCCAGGTACATGAACCCGGTGAACCAGGCCCAACGGTCGCCCGCCAGACGCTTGACCCACTGGTAGCAGCCGCCGGCCAGCGGGTACTGCGAAGCCAGTTCGGCATACACCAGCGCCACCAGCAACTGCAACGCCAGGCACAGCGGGACGATCCAGACCCAGGAAGGCCCGGCACTCATCGCGCCCAGCGACATCACCGAGTAAATACCCACCACCGGAGATACCGTGGCGAAACCGACGGAAAACGAAGACCAGAGCGACAGGCCGCGGTGCAGTTCTTGGGCATAGCCTTGACTGTGCAACAGCGATTCATCGGCGTTTTTCTGGGAAAGCGGGGAGGTCATTGCCCACCTCCAACAGAAGCGGGAGCGCTGTTCGGTGCGCAATGACCGGCACGGCTGCGTGCGAGGGTAGGTGACATTGAAATTCCTTGGTCGGCAGACAGATTGTTTTTAGGATCGCCCTTGGCGCAGGCGTACCGACGAAACGGTCTCCTTCATGAGGAGTGCACGCAGCTTAAAGCAGCCAAACATCGATAAAAATTCATATGTTTGTAGGCTGGGTTCTGGATTTTTATATGTTTGTAAGGGAGCGGTTAGCGGTGCGATACCGGAGATTGTTGCGAGGTTAAAGTGCTGTGATCCCGAGGGGCAGGGCCCGGTCGTTTGGTCCTTGCCTCGACTGGCAGCTTTTGGCCGATTCTGTTGAAAAAGTCGGATTTTCAGCTCGCCTGAATTCAGGCACGACCACCACCGGAGAACCTACTCACCACATTGAGTGGTTTTTCGGCCCTTCGTTGTGCTTTGCAGCTCGGTTAGTGGGTTAGTTTGAGGTTTTTTGCTTCGTGCAGACGCACCTATCCCGTAGCAGGTGGCCCTTGAGAGGTAAATTTGGCCAGACGTCGCAGGTTCTGCACCGCGGCGGCCAGCGTGAACTCATCGGACGCGCCACTCATGCCACGTAGTCGCAAGCGATCCAGTTTCAGGATGCGCTTGAGGTGGGCAAACAACATTTCGACCTTCTTACGTTCGTGGCGAGAGCGCTGATACGCCGGCGTCGCCGCGATGCGTCGAGCCACATCACGAGCGGCTTCATGGACGCTGCGGACGATCTTGCGAATCGAAGTGTTCGGGCAGCACTTGGCTTTCATCGGACATGTCGCGCAGTCGGTCTGCCGGGATCGGAAGATGATGGTGTTGGCTTTGGTGACGTGCGAACGCTCGTTCTTGAAGGCTCGCCATTCGCTGCGCAATACGTTGCCGGCCGGGCAGCGGTATTCCTCAGCCTCTTCATTCCAGTGGAAATCGTTACTCGAAAAGCTGTCGTTCTTGCGCTCAGTTTTGTCCCACACTGGCACATGCGGTTCGATGTCTTTGTCCTCCACCATCCAGGCCAGCATCGGCGCAGTGCCGTAAGCGGTGTCGCCAATGAGGCGCTCTGGCTTGATGTCGAACTGCGCTTCGACCCGGTCGATCATGGTCTTGGTGCTCTCGACTTCTGCGGTGCGATGAGCCGGTGTGGGTTCCACATCCATGATCACGCCGTGCTCGGTATCGATCAGATAATTCGTGGAGTAAGCGTAGAAAGCTGGGCCGCCTGGAGCCGCGGTCCAGCGAGCCTGAGGATCCGTCAGCGACAGGCGCTTCGGTAGCGTTTCGGCCAAAGCCTCTTCATCGAGGCCTTCAAGGTACTCACGCACGGCGCGGGTGCTCAGGGCCGGATCGCTCCAGTTGACCGGTTCATCACCCGGTACGCCACGCTGCCGACTCGCATCCGCTTTGATGATGCTGGCGTCCACGGCAAAGCCTTCGCCTTTAACCAGGCCTGCGTCCATGCAGCGACGCAGCACTTCATTGAACAACCAGCGAAACAGATCACTGTCTCGAAAGCGGCCGTGTCGATTTTTGGAAAAGGTCGAGTGGTTGGGGACTTCATCTTCAAGGCTCAACCTGCAGAACCAGCGATACGCCAGGTTCAAATGGGCCTCTTCGCACAACCGCCGCTCGGAGCGAATGCCGTAGCAATAGCCCAAGATCAGCATGCGGATCATCAGTTCAGGATCAATCGACGGACGCCCAATCGGGCTATAGAAATCGGCGAGGTAATGGCGCAGGTCGTTCAGATCAAGACACCGATCAATGCTGCGCAGAAGGTGATTGGCGGGAATGTGATCTTCAAGGTTGAACGAGTAAAACAGCCGCTCCTGCCCACTCGATAACTGTCCCATCATGCTGCGTGCTTCCCTGCTGGCCAATGCAGAGATTTTGCCGCAGGCCAGACAGGGGAGCTACTTTTTCAACAGAATCGGCCAAATGCAGTCATTCAGATATACCTGCAAACCGGGTGATTCGATATTTGACTGGTATATAATGGCGACAAATTTTTCATTAATCGCCATTATACACTGCAAAGATCAATCATGCTCTTCTACTGGCGATGTAGTTACAGAGTCCAAACGTATTTTCTGACTAAAAACGTCTATTGAATTCACTAGGAACTCAATTTTGTCGCCGCGCTTATAACCCCTCTCAATATAATTTTTTGGCAGTTGGTTAGGGTGAACAAAAACAGTCATCCCCAAATGCATTTTTACAATAAGTCCACTTTTTGCATACCTGACCACTTCGCAGGTATACTGCTCACCCGGAATGTAATGCAATTCCGCCTCTTGCCAGATGGCCGGCAAGGCATTTTTCTTAAACATTTGCAAGCTTGGCTCCATCTCTGACACGGAAGCCAAACTAGCAAGGTTACTACTTTCCAAATAACTAGAAGTGCTGGCAACCAAGGATTCGTATTGTTTCTTTATGTAATTGTAAAAATCCGTTGCGTTTTGATATGCGGTACGTTGATTGTACTGTACATCCAGGGATTTTATTCGTTCAGTAATTTCCCTGGCTGTTTTTTCCTCAGTATACAAAGTATCTTCAGCAAGTGCCGCCAAGTAACTTACGTTAGTTAGCAAATCCAAGTGCACAAAACCGGCTGGTGCGAGCTTAATCAAATTGTCATCAGCAATTTCTGAGATGGTGAAATCTTCAGAAACGACACAGTGTCCAGCGAGCAAAAATTCCAAATCTCTGATAATCACATCAGACTCAACTCCCAATGGAATTAGCTCTGCTTTCAACTCAATTACTGGAAAATAACCCTGAACGCCTGACGGACCAATGTTGTGAAACTTTTGCTTTAACCACCTCAGAATCATTAATCGAGAGAAATAGTTACCTTTCTTTCCAAATGACAATGTTGTAAATAAATTTTTAACATGTGAGTGATCACCGTCATAGTATCTTCTATTCATTCGCAACAAAACCCGAGATACTATGTGAAGTGGTAGCGTGTGCATCCCTTGGGTCTGTCGTATCTTGAATATCTCATCCTCTGCGATATGGCCGCTAGTGCAAAACTCAAGAAATATTTCCAAGGCTCTCCTAATGTTTCGAGCCGACAGCCCCACAATAATGCGACGCACATACTTGTCGTTTTCGAAAATCGATTTCAAGATGCACGTCAAGTAAAATGACGTGTCATTTTTGCTATACTCAACCGTATAGCCGTTTGGCAACTCGTAAGTCAGCATATTTTGACCGCCGTTTCCATCCAGTGCTCTTAAAGCAAGTTGCACTCGCTTTGCTAGAACACTTTGAAACAACGGTGGCTCTATTCGAAACACCAAGTCCTTCAGAGCCGTATCCAAAGGCGGTTGATCCCGATGATTGTCGTACGTCTCTTCTCTCAGCGGGAGTATCACAAGAGAACGAAATTCTTTTTGTAGCCATTGTGCGGCTTGAAACATCAGTAGTTGTTCATCCAAAGTGCGCTTGTCGCAATTATCAAGAACAATTATTAATAGCTTGCCCCTTTCATTTGTACAAAATCTTGTATAAGCCAGTGCAGAAAGATGTAAGTCTGATTCCAGATCTTCAATCTTCTCGCCCAGCTTTATGTTGTACTCTGGCGTACCATCATACAAAGGCTTATAAATCTTCTCAAAGCGATTTAGTTCAACCGAATAGACTTTCTTAATTCCTTCTAACGTATCAAAATCATATTGTGGAGTATTCGACTTGCAACCTTCAATTATCTCATGCCTAAGCCACCCGTAAATCTCATCAGGAGATACAGGAGATTCATTCATATTTATGCGAACCCACGCAGTTCTATCAATGACGTCAGCCGGCAGCGCAACTTCTTTGAGGTAGTCAATGAATGTCGTTTTACCTGAACCTACGCTACCCACAAGGAGAATAACCTTGCGCTCAAGAAGCTTACTTTGCTTGGCGAGAACAGCAACCAATTCTCGAGGTGCCGACGTGTCCTCGATTGTGGTTGCGTTAATTTCACTCGGGGGTTTTGCGGCTCTAATCAATCTATCAATAGGCTCAATAAATCTCTCGCGCCTTTTTGAGGGAATATAACCATTTTTCGCGATGAATATCCTATCTTCAATAGTTGCAGGGTTGAAGATATGACCTAAGTCTGAAGCGATATTTGCCCCAAAAGAGTTATGCCCTATTTCCTCGTCTTGAACAGCCCTTCCACCTACTAACCGCCGTGGCTTAGATAAATACCCTGGGTAAAGATCTTGATTAAATTTCTCCACTAAGATATCGAGTGACTTTCTGGAGAAGTCCTTAAACAGATCATGATATTTTTGAGATGAGGCGACTAGTTCCGAAACATTCATTTCGAGCTGCGGCTTAATATTGTCACTTGAGCCAGCCAAAAGAGTCAGACCATTTGTTGCAATCACTTTTCGAACTGGATTAACTCCAGTCGGAAAGTAAGCATTTAGCTCATTAGCGTAAAGTCGAGCTTCTCTAAAGGCCTCTTCAACATCGATGTCATCAGGTTTTTTTGCCTCTATTACAAGCAAAGGGAATCCGCCAATAACCACCATATAATCAGGGTAATAGATTTTCTTCTTTGTAAGCTTGTCGATAGCAAGCTTTCGAATATCTCCCTTGGTGATAATCTCAGCGGACTGATACTGGAGTCCGACATCTTCGGAGGCTACGAGCAGCGGATAAATTATTTTTTGCTCTACGTCGCTCTCTGTAACAATTGCACCTGCCGCCGGTAATTCAAATTTGATCGCCATCCTTTCAGTCCCTTAAATAACGATTTAATTATTGAGCTGTCGCAGGAGGCTTGCCAGATGGAGCTATCTGAACGCTTTTCCGTATCGAGCTTTTCAGCCCATAGAATAGGTCATCGGATCAATTGCAAGAAGCCCGTTCGCAGGTCGATTTTTGATGCAGTCTGAAGCTCTCCGACTGCAGGCCTGAAGAGCCGTCTCCGGTGGCATAGCTGCCAGAGCTATCTTGTCCAAAAACATGAATCGCCCCTAGTCTCGAGTGCGTTGACTGACCGCTTTTGGCCGACTCTGTTGAAAAAGTCGACCATGGTTTGCGCAGCAGAAAAGTACGCGGCCGAGATTGAAATCTTTACTTTCGGCAGAGGCCTCCGGACTCGGATTTCACGTAGCAGTGTGCAAAAAAGGCGTTTTAACCAGTCAATGACCAGGCTGTTTGGGCGAACCGACTCTTTCAACAGAATCGGCCGATTCTTGCCTGTCGTCACTGCTATCGTTGGGTCGAAAGGTGCCTGTCACGTGGGGCTGCAACCGCCTTAAGCAAACACTTTGGCATGCATCGAACGATTCAATAGGTCCGGCTCGCAAGCTGTATGCTGAGGTCTTGATTCAATACATAGGTAGAGGGCAGCAATGAAGATCACGGGAAGAGTCGAGATCGAGACAGTCATTGACGTCTTGTGTGATGCATGCAGCAGTTCCACGCGTTCTGAGAATGGCGGACTTCAATACGCCAGCCTCCACGCTCACTGGGGTTATGGCACCAGACATGACGGCGAGCGATATGAGTTGCATCTCTGTGAGGACTGCTTCTTCAAGACCATTGCTTACCTCAAGCAGGAACGGCGGACCGAGAATTTGTTCAGCGACAAAGCTGCTGACGCCGCTGATGATTTTGGCTTGGTCGCAAGGGACGATTTCTTCAGAGACGAGGGGAATCGTTAGGCCGTCCATTGTTTATCCGTCTGCGCACCGATCCCGAACAACAAGCGCTTAGGGAAAGCGTCTGTACTTGGCCCGACAGCTGCCCGCAATGATAGGCGGCAGATGGAGACGCTGACGCTCGCCGGTATCTGCTGGCCCTTACCACTTGAGGTCTCACCCCAACGACGCTTTACAACAGAGTCTGGCCATCCTGATAGAATCGATCAGGTTATAGATAACACCCTTCTGAGAAATGGTATGAATACAGAATTGATGGAAGATGAGATGCGCCGGGCGCTATTCGGTGATCCTGAGCCCTCTGCGCCGGCAATTCACCCAGACGTGCAGGACACAGTCCCGGATGTTGTGATCGTGCAACCGGTGAAGGCAGCGAAGAAAAAGACAGTCTCAAAAGGCTTCACACCTAGGTTGAGAGTCACGCTCCGCGTGGGAAATGAATTTGAAGGCGAGATGCACGAGATGGTACATGAGGCCGATACGCTGAGCTCCCTGGTTGCAGAACAAGAAGCTACTAAGACGGCCAGAAAAAAATTCAGGTTTGTGGAAGTGGTATCGGTCAAGTCGATGTAAGTGGGCACTTCCACTTGGCTCACCCGCCTGGGCATTAAACCGCATTCGGTTACCGCGGATCACCCAACAGGTTCGTGTCGAATGAAGCCTCAAACATTAGGGGACGGTAGTCGTATCCCGGACTGGATTTAACATCATCACTCCATACCGTTCTCAATGTTAATTGGTCGCCAGCCCAAGCCACATAACTGAGGGTGGCGACAGGCAGAAATCGGCCAGTAGCGGAAAGCACCGAATTGTTACCTCACCTCAACCCCCCATCGAACACCATGTCTAGAGGGCGGCTTTTGCTCGTCATGAATTAGCGAAGCAAACGATCTAAAATTGTATGTTAGCCACATGATTGTGGGTGAATGATATCGAGTGCATGTTTAATGCTGTATGCAACTAAAAACCCAGTATTGTATGGCACTGTCATCTGGGTTGGGTTTCCTTTTTCGTCGAGCACTGCCTCCTGTTCGACGCGAAACTTAGAAACGACACCAGCGATACGAAGTTCATTAGGCTTTCCTGCTGGATAGAAGAACAGCGGACCGCCTGAGAATCCTTCGTTGTTGATTGCGTCGACGTACAACACTTGCGGCTTAGTAATACTGATGGACGAGAGAGTCCCTTTCTTTGCGAATGGGCATGGCAAGCCATCCATGAAGTCCCCTACATCGCCCCACATTTTGTATGGAAAACCAAGAAAGTAGACATCTTGACCGAGAATAATTTCGTCCGTAGACGGGACAACAATAAACTCCAGATCTGTAAGCCGGAAACTTAGTTGTAGGACTGAGATATCAATTTCACCGCGGCCATGACCAACTACTTTTGTTTGAACCTGTAGCCATGCGTTTTCGCGAAAAATTCGAATGACAGGCTCGCTATCGTTCGGGTCGAGCAAGTGCCGGGCTGTTACCAGATATTCTGCGCCTTCGACCTCGATGGTGAAGGCCGTTCCGTATTGCTCTGCCTTTATAAAAAATGTTCGGTAAAGAATGTTTGAAAGGATCATGCGTGAGGTCTCTAATGTTTAAAATAGCCAACAGGCAAAATACTAGCATTTGACTGCCTAGCGAATGGAATGAGTGTAGTTAGTTATAGCAGAAGCGCAATATGGCTGGCGCCAAGCGCAACCGCAGTAAAGACTTAGCGTATCAGGTTGACACTACCTATTTACTACAGTTCTGTCCATCGACTGCTATTGGCCGATCGGTGCCTGTCGCGAAGGGCAGCGTGCGACCCGAAGCTGTCATTGATGATTTGGTTGCATATCCCGTCTATATCAAACTGAGGGCTGGCTAGGATTAAAGTTGCTTGAACGGATTCACGTATACAAACGGACAAGTAGTCGTCATTTATATCTAAACAAAGAACGCCATGATTATATTTTGATCTAAGAGCTTTTAATTCTCCCTGATATTTCTGGTCTACACTCCCCCCAGTGTCTCTTCATCAGGAGCAGGGACGAGCTATGTATGTATGGGTGCGATTATTGCTGAAGACGAAGATACAGCCGCAGAGCGGTCACTCGAGACAGCAGACACCTAACGAATTTAGCTAGCTATTCCTGCTCACTTTAATAATATAGCTGACTTTACAGAGCAACTCAGTCATGGGTAGATATCTCAAGTTGAAAGATTATTGACTATTTGTGTGTGGGGGAGTGGAGATCGTTTTCACTGATGCTGGAGTATTTTGGCTTTGAGGGGAGTGCACTATGCCCGAAAGTAAATCCGATAGTCCTAGTGGACGGCGCAGGATGTCCGAGATAATTTTTTGTGTTGGTTCTATCGTGTTTGCGTTTGTTGTCTTTTTCTATCAGTGGTCATCTCACATTCCGAGTGAACTGAACAGACTATCAGGCGTACTTTCGGAGGAAAGAGTTGGCAGAAATATTATGACCAAGATTACTGATGGCGAAACAAAGTATTTGTTTACCTGTGCTGACAGGCTCGGATCATACACTAAGTGTCTTACCACGGAGGCTTTTCCGGGGTTGGATGGAAAAAACGCAACTGTTTACTGGTACTACCAACCTGTGTTTTTAGCAGTGGAAAACCGAAAGTTGGTTGTCCTGGTGGTGGACGGAAAAGAAATTATCAGCAGAGCAGACTCTGAGTATCGTCAGGCGAACGGTATGAAAATTGATTTTTGGGTGTACGGGCTTTCCGGTGTTGTCGGATTTTGTATTTTGGCTTTCTTAATAAGGAAGGCGAGGAGGGGTTGAAGTGGATAAGGCAACTAAATAGCCTCCATCGGAAAACACTAAGTTTCGAAACGCCCGCTGAACGATTTAGCCAATCTATTGCATCGACCGGTTGAATCCACAGCCGATTGTTGCCTGTCACGAAAAGCTGTCACCGACCCATTGCTGCCGGTGGCAACAGGCAACTATCCTCCCGCAGTGTACAAAAAAGCCTCCGTGAACCTTGCTATGATTTATGAAGATTTGAACCACTCCTAAGTAGAGGGCTATGAACACAATAACGGTCGTACAACTTCTCCACACCGCGGGGCAGATTCTTGATGATCTTCAAAGTCTCATTGTCCGCTCCCGCCCTCCGATGGGTGGACCGGACCGTTTGCGGGTCAGCCTAGTACTAACGATCACCGAGCAGTTTGAGGCGACGTTGCGACTCGCGAAGGCCCATATGATTACGCACTCCGCTACGCATGCTCGGTCGATGATCGAAGCACTCGTAGCGATGAAGATGCTTGAGTCCGATGGTGGCTATGTCGACCAGATGAAGTACGAAAAGCTAAGAGGTGAGAGACGCGTCTATGCAGGGGTATTTAATGACCCCAATATTCCCGATGACCTCAAGGAGTCGATCAAGGAAAAAAACGACATTTGCATATCTGAGTGTGAGGCTTTTCGTGCGGCAGGCCGCAAGCCGAAAAAAATCAGCGACGACTTTGGCGCAGCGAAATTATGGCATTTGGTTGGGCCGTACTCGATGCTGTGCGCATTCTCTCATAACGACCTGGCCGTCCTGGCTCTCCGGCATCAGGGAGAAAAGAGCATGGTCTATAAGCAGGGCGACTCCCCGGAGCTTGTAGTATCAGTCATCTCCACAGCGTTGCTGGTACTCATGGATGCAACACAACAGTTCGGCAAAATCGCCAGATTTCCCGACAGTCATTTTGACTCGGTTTTTGCAGCGATGAATCAGAAATGGAACAGTGTCCTAGACCAATCTGTGGAGCGATAACATTTTGTCAAATGTTACTTGCAGCATCCTAGCATCGTGCCACGAGATATCTTGCTGTTAATACCGCTGCTCTCAAGATGGCCGCTTTTGGCCGTTCTCTGCCGATCATGGTTACAAAGCGTGCTGGTCAAATCCGATGCAATCGGTGGTCAGAACGAATGCAAATGACTGGTCAGGTCGAATGCAAGCGGGTGGTCAAGTGGAGTGCAATTTCGCACATGGGTGCAGGCTTTTGAAACGGCTATGGTTTCGCTAGAGGCATAGCCAGCAAGGGCTATAGCTCTACTTGCCACAACGTAGGCCACGAGCATTCAGATCGTTGTGATGAACCGTTCTATTTTTGAAAACGTACTCAGATTCGCGTTTTTTAGTTTTTCGCCCAATGAAATCGAGGCCTTCAGCAACTATCCTCTCCTGACCGTCTACAGCGTTGCGATGTAACTGCGCTGCACTTCTTTGCAAATCATCTCACATCGTGCAATGACCATTGCCCCTTGAAGCCCCACGGCCAGCCTGGCCTGGCGCCCTGATTGCACCACCCTGCGGGCTTGCACAAAAAAGGGACGCAAGGCCCGTCGGCGGGAGGGGGATATGTGCTTTTTCCGTCGTTTTTTTCTTCGCGAGATAACTTTCCCTCATGGCGCCTCCGTAGAATTTCGTCGGACAAGTGCCGTCGATTCACTTGCGGCACACACTCTGTTTATTCATACCGCGCGCTATCTGTTTCCATGAGGACCCGAGTTATGACCCGTGAACACCTCGAAACACCGAACAGAAAAGCTGGGACGGTTGCGGAGTGGAAAACCATGCTGAAGGACAGTGCCGCGCTGCTCGCACACCCTGGGCCTCACTATAGAAACCTAGTGGAGCAGGCTCATTCACTGCATTGATGGCTGTGCTTATGCGCAATCCTGGTGGTGCCGAGAGGGGTGAAAGACTGAGTTAAGAACAGCGCCTCATCAGTACCATCCACCACCTGAAAAACATGCTACGTTTAGTGACAGAAAGCAAAAACGCAGACGCTTGAAGTTGCCCCCCTAATCAATACTCAAGATGACAAGTATGATTGTATACAAATATAGAGATGACAGCCCCAGAAGCCTTAAAATACTGGAATCTAGAAAGATTTATTTTCCTCATGCAAAGCAACTTAATGATCCTCTCGACTCTCAAATAAACATTGATCAAGAATACAACAAAGTTGTAGAGCGGTATCCGCCAAATCATAGCGAAGAATACTTAAGAAAGTAATTTTGCATACACATGCTTAATCAACACAATTTTTTTGACGCGGGAGGGAGGAGCATGGGACTCAATGGCGCGCTGCAATGGTATATCTCTACTCTGGGGATATATTCTTTATCTGCAACCTATACCGATGCGCTATTGTGGTCGCATTATGGGGGGCGCACTCGGGAATATGCTTAGAGTTTGATACGGACTTGATCGTAGCGAACGAAATATTCATACGTTCTTTAGTGAAATACGCCAAGCACCCCCCCCTATCAAGAATTGTTTGAACAGTTGGCACAAGAGTTTAGCGAATTTGCAAGGCCATGGGAGCCTGGCAATAGCTTTCTTGATGAAACAGGTGACAACTTTTACACACGTCAATTATCCGAACTAATGCATGCAAATCTTCTGGTTAAGTCTGATAAATGGAAATACGAGGAAGAGTACCGACTTGTCGCTAATAAGTCTGGAGAAATAAACTTCCCACCGGAAGCGCTCCGCTCGGTAATTTTTGGGGTTAATGCAAGCTTGAAGCTAATACAGTCTGTTGAATATTTACTAAAAGATCCAGGCTATTCTCACGTAGAAACAAAGTTTGTTCGACATACCGCTGGCAGCTTTGAGTTCAAAGTTGCCAACTACTGTACGCCTTTAATGAAGTTGGATCATATTACTTAATTCTCAAATAGTGATTTTCTCACATCTGCGATGTATTGGCTTTTATGGGAGTGTATATCCCTATCGCTAAAAGGCTTGCGCGCCGCTTAAAATGAAGTTTTATTGAACACAAATTAATATGTAGAAAATTGCGCTTGTACACAAACTTAGAGGTGTGCGATATGTAGCGCGCATTTAATATAGCAGTGGAACTCACTACTTAAATGCGTCTACTACTGCAGGAGCTTGGTAAAACTGGCAGCATCACTCAACCAGCAAGCCTCTTTCATTATCAGTACACTTATACCAACCACCCCGCAGTTTAAAAATCTGTAGCACCTCAGCCCTTGTAATATGCCCTCGAACGAAGGAATTTAGTAGATTGAGCAAGTCGATAGTACGAAAGATCAGGACATTCATTTTTACTGCGTGCTTTATTTGATCCGACGCGATCTCTTGGTTTACTTCTTTGTCCACGATAGTTTTGGAGTTCTTTATATTTCCATTCACAATAAGAACAGCAGAAAAATCCGCACCCAAACCCGAGCGCTCTCGATGCGAGTCAGTTTGATTTATGAATTCGCGAGTAATCCCTCTATTTGTACCCTTTATTTCACAAAGACAAAATATTTTACCATTTTCATCTAGAAGCTTAAGATCCTCACGAAGATCATCGAGAGCGTCGACCTCAATTTTAAAGCCGGAACGAAATACCTCTGCAACACTTGAAACCAAGTCATCACCTGAAAAAAGCAATGTTGACTTATATACATTGATCACTTGTCGACGGCTCTCCAACTCAAGAATCCTAATATTCAGCGCTTCTGTTTCAGCTTCAATTTGCTCATCCTCAACAAAAGGATACGCTTTGACCCAGTCAGGGATCTCCACCGCCAACTTGCTATAGCATGATGTGAGACCACTTATTAGTGAATTGAAGTATTCATTAATTCTCTCATGAGAATTGACAGGTAAAATTGCAGGCAAATAGAACTCATTTCTATTGACTTGCATCGCAACACATCTCCCCGCAACATCAGTCGCTATGACTTTTATTTCACTATCATGGTAATGATCAGAAAAAAAGCTTGAGGCTACCCCATGCGTATTGAGAAATGTCCTAAAGTCGTCACTTTTAACTTCCAGCTCATGAACTTTCGAGCGATAATTCTCCCTATGTAAACGGCGCTTATTCAAACAAACTTTAGATAGGTCAGTGTTTTGATAATTGCCAGAACTTGTATTGTCAATAAATGAATCATCCATTAAAAAGCAAACAAACCCTCCCTTTCGTTGTAATAGCTGAAGTTCCTTTTGTCGTTTATCCATTTCATTTGAGTTATGACGATGACGGATAGACTCCCCCCAACTTCCGTTGAATACCTCAAAGCTTTCGAAGGTCTGATTAAAAACCACTACTCCGTCATAATCATTAAATCGCTCAAGAGCTTTCAGCGGGCAGTAATGGATCTCGAAGTTTTTTGCTTTTAATACATCGTCGGGCAACTTAAGGTATTTTTGCTCTGCCCCGTAAACCATTATTTTATAATAACGTTCTACTTGCTCTGACATCTCCATACTCCCCCAAGACCAAACGGCTAGAACATATTAAATATACTAGATTGTAATTCTCTTCAAGCTAATGCCAAGCACCGCCACATTTTGTGCTTCCTGAACAAAATAGCTTGGTCCTGGTAGATGCGTATGCCCGGCGAACTGAACACCCATGCGTTCTACTATATCCAGTAGCTGGCACATGACCCGAAGCACGTTCACATCATCAGACCCTAACCACGTTTTTGGTGCTTGAAGGTGCTGTCCGACGATAGCAATACTTTCACGTAATCCTTGGATCTTCTCATGCATGTCGCCACCCACTGTGGCGTTGTGCTTCTGCCCCACTACCGGGTTCAAATCCCGCCCGGTCGCTTGGTGCAGATCGTCCACCACCGCTAGGCTCGCAGATCCTCCTGACAACAGTTTCAGCGCTCCCAGCGCCTCGATCGTCTTGATTCCACCCACTGATTCAGTGGAGTGGTCGTCCACCGTCCTGGTGTGATTCTGGAAGCGCTCCGTGTTGCCCATGGCCTCCACTTCGCGCTCGTTGGCCTTGTCCAGGATCTTGCCGTCAGTCTGGCGCAACCAGTTGCCATCGGCGTCGACACGCTGCTGACAGGCTTCGCTGTGCTGCCAGACCTGATCCCCTTTCGGCACGCTGGGCATGCTCAGGCCGTGCGGCAGGATGGTTTGGATGTAGGGCTTGTGCGGCAGGCCGTAGGCGAAGCACACCACCATCTAGGTGCCTTCCTCAGGGAAGGCGTAAATACCCATTTCTTCGCCACCGGTGGGCAGTGGCAAGGGCACGCCGGCGAGTATCGGCAGTTGGCTGTCTGGTTCGCCATCTGGCCTCAGGACCTCGATGTCGACCGCATAGCGCGGCCGTTTACTGCCGGTCAAGAGGTCAGCTTGCGACCTTTTCCCTATAGTGGCGCTTTCAGCTTGGTCGAGGGTTTAGGGCGAGGGCTGTAACGTTCTATCTCTCGAATGTACTCGCGCGCTTCGCGAAAATAGTAGCGCTTCAAATGAATTCGCAGGTTCTGCCTTAGACGCCAAGTACCGTAGGCACCTGCGCAAAGAAAGAAAAAAAGCATTACCCATCGATTGGGATCAGATAAAAATATAGCCAGACAAATAAGCGCTGTGAAAATTAATTGATCAGATGTATTGAGCCATCCGCTGTCTGCTCCCCGCTTTCTCTGGGTACGAAGTAACCACCTATACATGGCGAAAAAAAGTGCACTCAAGGAAAAGAATACGAACCCTATGATCCAGCTTCCCGGTATGGGCGAAAAAAAGAATCTGACTCCAAAGCCAGCAAAGATAATGCTTGTGGCGAATGCACCAGAAAGAGCATCCCACTGTTGATCGGCGCGGCGATACAACCGTCGTTTGATCTCGACCCGGTGTATCTCGTGATAACGGGGGTTCATAGGCCTGACCTGGGCTAGCTAGCCGGAAAACAAAAATGTGCCTTTGTTTGCCAATTGTATGGCAGGTAGTGTTTTTTTCCAGGTTGTGCTCCCTAAACGGAAGAGCGGGAGGGGGGCGCTTCTGAGCGAAAAATACGATAGTCAGGTCAGTGCTTACCTGGCGTTCGCCATCAACTTCCAAGCAATGATTGTGATGATAGGGGACAGCAATACCAGTGCGCCTACGGTGCAGACCACTGCGAACCAATAGCTGCTTTTTCCGGTGAACCGGCCCAGCGTTATCGCCTTGAGCACCCAATATCCGACTCGGTAGCAGATGACGCCGAACACAACCTCCAACAGCACTTCCATGGCGTCTCCTTGTGCTGTCTTTGACCGAGTATGGCCTAGGTATAGCAAAACAAGGTGTCAGCTGCTGGGCCGGAGGTCGTCAACGCGTAAGTGAACTCTGCCATGGCCTGACAGCGAGACGCTGACCGTTTGCAGTCGATCGCAATTTACTGCCTTTGGCCGATTTCTGCCTGTCGCGAAGGGCTGCACAACCCTTAGCGGTCGCTCGCCAGCTCAAGCAATTTTCAGAAACAGTAATGGCTATGTGCATGAACATATGTATGACCGAATGTCCTAAACTCGCTTCCTCCCAATCAGTCAAGGAAGCGTCAATGGGCATTCGAGGTAAAGACCGTCAGATCGACAACATTGAGTTCAATGTCAACGACATCTCCCGAAGCAAGACCTTCTATGGAAGCATATTCGGCTGGAGTTTCGTCGACTACGGCCCGACTTATATCGAATTCAGCGACGGTCGCATGACAGGTGGATTCACTACAGGTGAACCTGTGCGGACGGGCGGGCCGTTGGTCATCCTGTACGCGGATGATCTCGATTGTACCCAGCTCAGGCTCAAAGCAGCAGGAGCTACCATTAGTCGTGAAGTTTTCTCGTTCCCGGGCGGTCACCGTTTCCACTTCATCTATCCGGATGGCTATGAGCTAGCCGTATGGTCGGCTTCCTGATGACTGGTCTGGTCGCGAGAAACCAACTTTATGGCATTAATGCTTAACCGTGGCAGCGATGTGTCCGTCATTGCAGGTAAGTCTTGCTACAGCCGTGTAACTGTCATGTCCGTTTTTGGCCGTTTTCCGCCCCATGCGATGGGCTGCTCTTGGCCGGTTGTTGCCAGTCGCAGAAGGACTGCAACCGACCCATAGGGACCTTCCTGTCGAACGTTAATAATTCTATTCATCGATATCACAAAAAATAGAGCGGTTACTTGCGCTAGCTGTGATTTTAGCTGGGGAGGTGTCTATGCCGACCCAATCACTATGTTGTTGGTTGATGATGGTTTCAAGTTCTTTTATTGCAGCGTATATATTATTTTCGATTTTAATTATTTTTGTTTGCAGTACGCCAGCTTCCGGGAATGCAGATTTCAGATTGCAGGTGTGAGATATTATCTCTTCAAAATTTTCCATAGGATTGATTGTATGGTCTGGACTTTCCAGTGTTTCATTTATATGTTGATTTATGTCGTTTTCGGCGTTTTCTATTAGTTTTGACGTGATATGCATAAGTCTTTTAGGGGTAATTAGTGAGAGTATTGAATTGTCCTCTATAAACGAACTGTCAAGGTCGTTGGTGATGGCGTTCTCAAGTGCTAATTCCGCCTGTGCTAATTGGTCGTGGTTTAGTAGTCCTAGTTCATTCGCACGCGAATATAGTTTTATTTTTGGATCGAAACAAATGTCCCAGTTGTTTGGCTCCGGGTGTCTGTCGGGTATGCTGGGGTCGGACTCTAATAGTTCTTCAAGTGCTTGATCGGAAGTTCGTGTTTCTAGATAGTTAAATAATGATCTGTTTAAGGCTGGTTCGTCAGGGGTTTCAGACAGTCTCTTATAAAGTATCTGATTGAACTTTTTTGGTATGGATATGGCATTAAGTATGGGAGGGGCTCCCTCGCAGTAGGTTTCGGATAACAGTGTTTCAACTCTTGCTCCGCTAAGATATATTTCTATTAAGTCAGGACGAGTTGACAGTTCATGGGATAAAGCATCCGATATTGTAGGGTGAGAAAATATCCAGACGTTTTTGTGATTTTCAGTTCTTTTTCTGATGAATGACCCTTCAAGGGCGTTCAGGCTGTGGAATATTTCAGACGTTGATATGCCTAGTTCCTTGGCGGTATCTGCTGTTTTAGGGGATGTAATATTGTCTTGCGTGAGCTTTGATCGATTTAGGAAGATTAGAAGTAAGGTGGAGTGAAGTTTTTTGTCAAGCTCATTAATTGTTTCGCATAGAAAGGATTTTGGGCTTGAAACAAAATTTTTAAGGTCCTGGGGGGTTAATTTAATATTTTTTGTGTATTGAGGATTTGCAATTCTTCTAGCTATTTCTGGTATGAAACTTTCATTGCATGCAATCTCGTATAGATATGGTTTTACTTGGCTTTTCCAGTTCTTTTCCTGTGTTCCAGCTTTTATGTGATTGTACAGAATTTGTGCTCTTTCCTCTGGTGAGATGCTTCCTACGTCTACAATTGCTTGGCTGTCTGAGAAGCTAGGATGATTCCTTGTTCCAAGTTTTTCTTTTGCTGTTGCCCATACATGCTGCCTGGAAGTTAAGACGAATCTATTGCCATTGGCGATAGCTGTCTTGACTTTGCTCATTATAGATATCCATGTGTCAACGTAATCATTCCGAACTTGACTTGCGCCAAATGCATCGTCAATCCAATAGAATCCGCCGGGTTCATTTGGATTCCAGTGATTTGTAATTTCATTAGGGCCGTCGAGTTGAAAACAGCGATGTTCTATGTCGTCTAGAGCTGTAGTGGCTAGGACGGCTGCAATCATAGACTTACCAGTAGCAGGAGCGCCGAGGAGAAGCACTATTCCGTTAGTATCTAGACATTTGACAGCTTTTCTATGAGCCTCAGTTGGCACATAAGATCTAAGCTCGGTTTGTAGATGCCCCAGTAGAGCTTGGGTTTGCTCTGCCTTACGCTCGTCTAAAATTATTGAAAGGTCGCCGAGACCATATATGCGAGGGACAAGCGCTCGTAGCCTTGCACTCTCTCGAATTTTTAATGTGATCCATTCTTTTCCATAAACCTGAGGGTGCTCTACGCCTAGTTTTGAAAGAGTGCTTCTTATTTGTTGGGCAACTGGGGCGTCAACCCCCCATGTTGGTTATGAAGTAATAGTGGGTCGCCGCCCCATCGGTGACTAGTTGTTTTATAGACTCTAACTCAGGTGTTAAGTCGCTTGGTTTCAGTCTTTTTTCTGGGTTGCTAGTGAACTTGCATTGAATCGTTCCGGTGCTCGAAGGTTCTCCGCACTTTGGACTGGTTAAGAATACGGCGTCTTGACCTCCATCTTGAGCTTCTCTGTAAATGGAAACTGGTAATTTTAGGATTTCTTCACATATTTGACTGCAAAGATCCTGGAAAGCTTTCCAGCCTAAAGTGTGCAATGCTAGGTTTCTTATGGCACCTTGCGTAGTATGTTCCGGTTCTTCTATTTTGATTGTATTCATTTCTATCGCTGATGGCTATGTGGAATGTTGGTTTGGCTATTTTTGCAAGTTGTTAATATTTTAAATTCTGGTGGCGCATGAGTATAAAGGTATTTTAACGTCCGGTGATCTTGGTAAGAATGTGTCTTTGTTTAGACCATTTTTTATGTCTGATTTGAGCGTTGCCAATAGCGGCGTTTCTCCCTAAGCACCGCTGTCGTTTTTACCACTGCGCCAAAAATTTACCATCAATTTTATAGGAATATCCAAGGAAGCCGCAAAACTCGCACTTATTCGCGAACCTTCCCCGTTGGCCATTACCGTGAGCTTTTGAGAGTCCACTTCTGGCCGATTTCTGTCTGTCACCCAGGGCAGTCATCGACCCAATATAGCTGCCCTTCGAGGAGGGCAGCTAACGACCCAGGCTGTGTGAAAACGCCTGCGATTGTCTAATCTTCTGATCGTCTAGATCGTGGTGGGGACGATCATGAAGCGATTCATTGAAGGTGAGGCTCGGACGCAAGTCACGTTGCTGCCGGAGTGCCTGGACGATTACGTTACCGAAGAAAATCCAGTGCGAGTGGTCGACGTTTTCGTCGATGAACTCGCCCTGGGTGCACTTGGGTTTGAAGGGGTTGATCCTGCTGCAACGGGGCGTCCGGCCTACCATCCCGCGATCTTGCTGAAGATCTATATCTACGGCTACCTCAATCGGATTCAGTCCAGCCGCCGACTAGAGCGTGAGGCCGAGCGCAACGTCGAGTTGATGTGGCTGACAGGGCGTTTGGCCCCGGACTTCAAAACCATTGCTGACTTTCGCAAGGACAACGGCAAAGCCATTCGCAGCGTATGCCGCCAGTTCGTAGTGCTTTGCCGCAACCTCAATCTCTTCGCCGAATCAATCATCGCCATCGACGGCAGCAAGTTCAAAGCCGTCAACAACCGTGACCATAACTTCACCCAGGGCAAAGTGAAGGCGCGCATGCAACAGATCGAGCAGAGCATTGACCGTTATCTGGCGGCGATGGATTCAGCGGATAGGGCAATGCCCGAAGTGGCCGAGGCCAAAGCAGAGCGGCTGAAAGAAAAGATAGAAACGCTGAAAAAGCAGATGCAGAAACTCAAGGACATCGAGGCGCAGCTTCACGAAAGTCCAGACCAACAAATCTCTCTTACCGATCCAGATGCACGCTCAATGGCCACGAGCGGCCGAGGCACCGGAACGGTTGGCTACAACGTACAAACAGCAGTCGACGACAAGCACCATCTGATCATTGCCCATGAGGTGACCAACGTTCGCAATGATCGTGGGCAACTGAGCAATATGGCGAACCAGGCGCGTGAAGAAATCGGGGCTGAATCGCTGACGGTGGTGGCCGACCGAGGCTATTACAAGGGATTGGAAATCCTTGCCTGCGAGCAGGCCGGCATTACCACCTTCGTACCGAAACCCCTGACATCTGGCAGCAAAGCCGAAGGCCGATTTGGTAAGCAGGACTTCATCTACGTTGCCGCATCGGATGCGTATCGATGCCCTGCGGGGCAATTACTAACCAGGCGGCATTCGTCGATGGAAGACGGCATGTTATTGCATTGTTACTACTTCTCGGGCTGCCAGTCCTGCTCAATGCAAAAGCAATGTACGACGGGTAAGGAGCGCCGTGTGAAACGCTGGGAGCATGAAGCGGTAGTCGACGCGATGCAGGTTCGGCTAGAACATGATCCAGCGATGATGAGGGTTCGTCGACAGACCGTTGAACATCCTTTTGGAACGCTCAAATACTGGATGGGAAGTACCCACTTCCTGACCAAAACACTGCCGAGAGTGAGCACTGAAATGAGCCTTCATGTGCTCGCCTACAACCTCAAGCGAATGATGAGCATCTTCGGCATCGCAGGACTGCTTGAAGCGATCAGGGCGTGAATCCAGCCGCGTGATCGTCCGTGAGCGGCGATTTGGGCCGCTGGCGCGGCCCAAACCGCATTTACAAACACCTATGTAGCTGACCAGGGCAATTCGTGCTTCCGTCTGCTGGTTTCGCAGGCAACGCACGCAACTCTCAGTTTTAGACGTATTCAGTGTGTTTTCACATAGCCTGGACCCATAGCGGACATTGCTGAAAGCGATCCTGTGGCCCAGGCGCGCCAAGCTCCTTCTTCCGCGCTCGTCATCAAGAAGCTCGGCCCATGGGAGACGAGAAATGGTTAACCCATTCCAGTAGGGAGAGTCGTAGTATGGCGCCTTCGTCTGTAGGGGCCGGGCTAGCCTCTAATCGCCTCACGAAATTATCTATAAGTGTGTTGTCGCTTATGATGGGCAAGTCGATTTTTATTTGATGGAGGAATTTCAGGCCGAGCCAATACTGAAGTTCATACATGCCAAGATGAAGAGATTCAGAGTCTGCAGCCGACCTGGAGAAGTAAACGTCTTCAATAGTAGCTTCTTCGGGCCATGCCCATTGGACCGCTGAAAGTGAAGATCCCCAAAGCGCGTATCCAGCCCCTAGCATGCAAACGAACCTAGCTATGCTACGGTGCTTTGCGAGCTCAAATGGTAGTCGTTCTTCTCGTATGCCTCTAGACCAACAATAAGAATAATACTCATCCTCGCTCACTAATAATTTAGTAGCTTCATCCTCTAATCGAGAGACGATTTCGGGAAGAAGCATTCTGTACCTAAAGCAACTAGGGATTGTATTCGCGAAGGACATTAGCGCTCCGCACAATTGGCCACTACGAGTCTCTAAGTATGCTGTTCTGAGCCAACCCGTTTCCATCAAGTGCTCAAGGAATGGCTCAAGGATATTGTCTTCAGGAGATGCTAATCGAATCAGATTTGATATGTCACCAAGGTCTGAGCGAAATAGATAGCTTGGGCTGATTTTTTTTATTGTCTCGTGCGCCGGCGAAGCTGCTAGATCCTTGTGACCTATAGACTCTAAAAAGCGGCAGAGCTGGCAGGTTATTGAGGCGTGATCAACCGCAACAACCGAACGGGAAGACGTCCACTCGTTGATGTTGATCTTAGTCAAAAACTCTTTGCATTTAGGGCGACCAAGACTTTTCAGAAATCCTAAAACCTCACCATTTCTGGCTGATACTAGATGCCCCAATATAGCAGTCAGTCCCTGAGAGTCTGATGGTTCGAGGATGGTGCTAGCAGAGTTAACTAGCCCGACACCTTTTAAACTGCCGGCTGCAGAAGTTAACGTTTCTAGGCTTCGGGTTTTCAGAATCAGTTTCCTGAAGTGAGCATGACTACTTACGACTGAATCTAATATTGATTTTTCGATTTTTAATGTTCGAATAGCCGAAAGCACAACGCCTGAAATATCATGCAGGTTTGAGCATTGTTTGACCCAGGTGTCGGAGTGGAGAATGTCCTTTAGTACTTCTTTCATGGCGTCATGTTCTTCGGGCTGCATCCCGGTCCGCACCATCCCCAACCCTAAATAAGGGAAGCTCTTAGCTATATCTACGCGCTCTGATGGGATATCGAATTCGGGAGCAGCTTCCAGCAACAGCGGTCCTAAGGCCGCATGTGCTAAAGCGAAGCCACCGTGGTGAGACAATACTAAGCCCGTAGCAACGCAGTCATTCTCTAATCCTGCGGCAGGATATTTAAGCGCTGCGCGAGGCACACGCAACTCGAATTCGGATACCGCTGCCAAGCGGAGAAGGTTTGCCATTGTTCCAGGATCTGAAATAGGCTGGAGGTATCTCTCACGGATGGCCTCTACAGCATCACTTGCAGCTAACTTGAAATTTCCCGATTGAATGTATGTTTGTCGACGTTCTAGTGCTGCACCAAAGGCAATCAAGTCAACAACTACCATCCGGTTGCCGTGAGATAGCCCTCGTCTTCCTCCGAAGATGTTTAGCCATTGATCAAGAACTGAGTCAGGAACTTCTATTTTGTCGTCCAGCCGAATTTTGACAAGTTGCCGAAACTCTTCCTTTCCTGCGTGCATGATTTTAGGTTTGACACTCCCAAGTGAGGTCCCATCCTTTGCGCCAGTCTCCCGCCCCAGCATCAATAAGTGGCTGCCAGAGATTTCGCAATGCTCCCTCCAGTGGTTCAACAAAACTTCGGCCCAGTTCTCATTAATGTGAATATTGTCGATGATAAACAAAGCGCCCGTGCCGGTAAGCTCTACGAGCTCATTTTTTATTGCACCAATAGGAGCTTCATTCTGATTGGCAAGGTCGAAGTAATATACCGGCGCGGGAAAGTATCTATCGCTCAGACCAATCCAGTATGCAAGTGTAGTCTTTCCGCAAGCGCCGTGACCTCGAACCAAACAAAGGCCCTCATTTTGGAGCTCTTCAATAACTGAGTCTGCGACGTTCGGTTTGAAAACTTTCCCTGAGGCAAATTCATCCTCGGTTGGTTGGATTAAATTGGCAGATCTCTTTAACAGCAAGCTTTCACGAATACTTTCAAAGTAGATAGAGGAGGACGCGAGACCTAAAAGTGATTGACGAATTTGAGCGTATTTCGGCCGAGACAGCTCCATCACGAGATGTTTGCCGATCATAAGCTGTATGTTTTTTGCAGGGATACCTAAATTTACAAACTTTTCGGACCACTCTTTAATTTCTGCTCCGGTAGGTTCGTGATCAGGATAGCCAGCGACAAAAAAATATCCAGATAGGTTAAAGTTCAGAGGGTTTTTGGCTTTCTCTAGATCAGCAGTCAGATGCTTTGACCAGCTCTGCACATCTCGCGTGGCTTCAATACCATCCACGACACCTGGAGATGTCTGCACGTAAGCATCAGGCCAACCTTTATTGGTTTGGCCGTCGATGTTTCTACCTTGCCTAACTAGTGGTTGCCATTTAAAGCGATCCGGACAAGCAAGGATGGCCATTTCTTCAGCTAATACCTGCAGCTCATTTGCGCCGATTGTACGAAGTCGTTGGGCTATCTGCTGGATTAAAACTTTATCTTCCGCTGACATGAGAGTCCTGTTCGGATAACTATAATTGGCTTGACAATAATTGTATAGAAATCTGAAACGGTGTGCATTAGTGGGACGTTAAAAATACGTTTTCACGCCTGGTGATAGGCTGTGCTTGCTCTTTTTGACCTGCAAGCGAACTATGAAGCCGTAGATGCTTCTCCTGTGCTCGGCAGGCTTTACTACACTCTTAAATTTACCGAAAAAGGCCGCTCCTCCCTGCTCGAATTTTCTTTGAGTGGGGCGCCTACCAGTCGTGCAATCATTGAGCCCTGAAGATTTTAAAGGGTTTATGGCGTGTAGAATGCCGCAGTTGATGCAATCAATATTGGGGTGAACTGACAAAAATCTGATTGGTCTTATTCGGCCAGTTTTAGCCCAACCATAAGCCACTTCTGGAGTGTTTTAAAGCTGTCGGTATGGGTTTCTGCCATTCACGAAAGACAACTTCTGGCCGATTTCTGCCCGTTGGCAAGGGTTGTAATCGATCAAGCGCAGCTTCTGCAATGGTTGCTTCAGTCAAATGAAATGTCGGTGAAGGGTAGGGCCATTACGGGCCGATTCAGCTTTTAATGACCCTGGTTCAAAATCTAATGAATCTCTATGGAGGTCGGACGTGGTCGTTGGAAGGCAGCGATGCGCTGAAAGGGGTGATCTTCCATCAGCAAGATGCCTGGGTCGTTTTGGAGAGAGGGTTCCTGCCTCTCATTCATCTCCAGCCTACTTACTGCTCGCGTTGATTCCATTCTTAATGAAAAGAGTTCCAATCGAAGTGAAAACTCATGGCAGGTGGCGTGCCGGATAGGGTTCATACTGGCCCTTGCCAAGGGATGCTGCGCATATGAATCAGTAATTTGTCAGTTCTGGTCATTGAGTGCCGACTAATTTTGGTTCAGTCGCTTGCCGCCGGATCAGAAGCTAACTCGTGGAGAGAAAGCGCTTCAGGCAAGAGGTACTGAGGCTCGCACTCCAGAACGTTGGCTATGCGATATAGCTTTTCTACGGTGATATTCACTTCGCCGCGCTCAATACGCCCCATATAGCTACGATCGACACTGCAGGAGTGCGCCAAGGCATCTTGGGAAAACCCTTTGGCTTTCCGTTGTGTCCGTATTCTTTCGCCCAATGCCTTTGCAAGCTGATGCATATCCGCCTCGGTCTCCACTGAGGCGGCACTATCTTGTGTTTGCGGATGCATCGGCCACGGACTATAATCCGCATTTTGATCGTTCCCCGAATTTCCCTTCCAGGTGCCTGCATGAAACCCGATTCATTCATCTTCGACAGGCGGCTCTACGACCTGTTTCAGCAGGGGCACCTAAACCAGTTTACGACCAACGACTTACGTAACGCTTACGCCACTCAATTGGCGGGTATTACGTTCAACAGCAGCGACCTCCGCAGATATGTCTATGAGCAGATCAGACGGATGCTGCGTACCGGATGGGTTATTCAGGATGAAAAACGACAAAAGCGGGGGCAGATCTATCACTGGCAGAGTATTCCAGCGAACCAGCAGGTGGAGCTCATCGATAATGGGTACGAGAACAGTCTCAAGTCAGTGAATAAATTGCTGAAACAGTCCGCACAAAGCATCGACTCAGAGCGGCCTGGGCCGGGTTTGGTCGAACACCTGGAATCCATACTCAAAGAGATTCGGCTCGACTTCCTTTCCTCCATGGGAGAGACGGAGCGCTATAAGCAACTGCTCGACGAAATGCCGCATCTGAAAGACCAAGTCGAAGGTGATTTTCTCGAAGCTCGAGATCGAAGCTCTCGTCTTCTAGGGCATCTCCGAGCGGTCGAAAAGACGCTCAAGACAGTTATGTCCACACGATGAAAGCATCGCCGAGAAAATGGCAGAGCCAATGCATTGAAATTGCGCTGAAGCACTACACCACAACGCCGCACTTCTTCTGTCAAGCCACCCCAGGAGCCGGCAAAACACGAATGGCCGCGGAGCTGGCTCGACAACTATTGGAAAGTGGCAAAATTGATCTTGTGCTCTGTTTTGCTCCGTCATGCCAAGTCGTCGACGGCTTTCGCTCGACGTTCTCTTCTGTATTGGGGAGGCGTCTGGATGGACTTATCGGTGCTGTTGGAACCGCGAGTACCTATCAAGCGATGGATCATCAGGATGAGTCTTTCTGGCGGCTTTTTGATGACTACCGCGTGTTTGCAGTCTTCGACGAGATTCATCACTGCTCAGGAAACGATCCGCTTTTGAGCAATGCTTGGGGACAACAAATTCTTTTGAAAATGCAGGACCGTGCCGCTTTTACCTTGGCGCTATCGGGCACGCCATGGCGTTCCGATGACAGTAGCATTGCTCTGGCTCGCTACTCCAATCCGGAAGGCCGATTGATTTGCGACTATCGTTATGGGCTCAAGGAAGCCATTTCCGATGGCGTGTGCCGGTCACCTCACATTGTTCTGCTAGATAACCAGATGGTGAGATTCAAAGAGGATTTCGCGAATGATAGCACCGTCAAACTTTTTCCCAGCATTGCTAAACTGCTACGTGAATCTCCGGTCTCATACCAGGATCTGGTTTATCATGAAGACGCGCTCAACCAATTGCTCGATTTGGGAAGCAGGAAACTCGGTGAGTTGCGGATGCTCAAGCCGAATGCTGCGGGATTGATTGTTGCTACTAATATCGAGCATGCCCACCAAGTAGCGTTGGCGCTAAAGAGCAAGGGTGAAAGCTTCCAAGTCGTGACTACGAGAACACCAGATGCGCAGCAGGTAATCAACAGTTTTAAAATTAGCGATTGCCGTTGGATTGTTGCTGTGGGAATGATCAGCGAGGGAACAGATATACCTCGGCTACAGGTTTGCTGCTATCTCAGTCGAATTCGAACTGAACTGCATTATCGTCAGGTCTTAGGGAGGGTCCTTCGCCGTATAGGCGACATTGACGATCAAGCATGGTTGTTCGTCCTGGCGGAGCCGACGCTGAAGCAGTTCTCACAGCGTATCGCAGATGATCTGCCGGAACATTTGGCTGTCGTGTGCGAAGTAGGTGTACCTGCACCTGAGGCTAGCTCAATAGACGGCGAGTTGGATAGCCCGGTGAACGGTGAACTAAATAAGCCAATCAGCCAAGCTCCTACCACCTCCGTGCAGAAGATCTTACAGTTTGCCGATCTGACCTCCGAATCGACTTATCGAATATATTTTTCGAAAAGCTATCGCCAGCAACTGCTGGCCGTTTTGTAATGGGTTTATCCAAATTAAGTAGTAGTCTTTGCCGATCGCCGGAATGCATTGCTTTCCAATAGATATGTTTCCAGCCAACGGTAATGTCAAATTGGTTTTGCAAAAAAATCACCAAGGCAGCCTCGTCCGGCGATTGTTTCGAGGAATATATTGGTTTAGCAATATCTCGCCAATTGAGTTAATTCGGCCACAGCAATAGTATCCAATACAGGTGATAATCCTCACAGCCCATCGAGCTCCGGTACTATATCGTTTTCATACAATAATTTCAGATACCTAGCGTGTAGTTGAAGTAAACTGAGGTTTTCGGCGCGTAGTGTTTCAATCTCAAACTTCAATTTGGAATGTGCTAGTAATAAGTTCTTCCTAGACATGGAATTTCCCTTCGGTTTCGTTCCTGTTCTTATTTGGGTTTTAGCCGCCTCAAACTCTCTGTAAACTGCTCCTTCTTTTGTTTTGTATAGTGAAGTTCTCTCATATAAATAGCCCGTTATCACCTGAATGCTGGCGATAAAGCTATTCCAGTTTAGTTCGCCGTCTTTATTAATATCCCAGCTTTTGAGGATATTAATAAATGTCGCGGCATCGTCGTCGGTAATTCTTCTGCGCTTCATTCAGAATCCTCATGCAACTGAGTTTTCAATGTTCTCAGGAAATCGCGTTCGTTGAGCTTAATACCTGGGAAGAGGGATATAATGTTGTTATACATTTCATTGGTGTGATCGGTTTTTAAGGTTCTATTAGTATTAATGCAGCAAGATGAAACTATATGGTCTACATTCCAGGAGGGTACATTTGATCTGCCGTAGTTTACGAAGCCCGTATTGAGAGCGCTTTCTTTTATTTTGTTGAGGCTTTCAAGAAGTTTTTTATCAGAAAAAAGGTATGATTTTCTAAACGTAAATCCAGTTTTCTCCGAAAAATTCTTTAGAATAATGTCCACGAAAGGAAGTCCATCCTTGACTCCCCAGTCTTCCGCAAAAACAGCGAAAGATTCATGAATGTTTAAATATGTACTATGTTGTGAAGTTAGTTTTCGCTCACAAATTACCCATCCATGGGCAGAAAGAAATATCATTCCCTTGGCATGTAGATCCAGTAACTTGTCTGAAAGAAGCTTTCGTGTTTTGAGATTTTGTTGAAGAGCCATAGGGGGTGTTTTTGCATATGGATATTTCTCTTGTATGTACTGTGCAACTTTAGAAAGAGAGGGCGAGCCAAGAGATTCGAAGTGCCAATTGTCCAAAATGTGTGAAACTATGTATTCAATATTCCAATGCCATCTTGAAGAAGAGTCTCGCTTGACTAAGTTGTTCTCTAGTAGTCGCTTGCTCATGTTTTCGTAGGATCGTGCCATTTCCTTATTGCACTTAATAAACTGATGCTTTATCTGTATGTCGTGTTTATCCCTGAAAATCTCACAAACATTATCCCAAGTAGGAAGCCCTCTATCCACCGTCCAGGAAGTCATTAATGAGTTGAACAAATTTACCGTCTCGCGATCAATGTCGCAATGACCAATTCTGCCCCTTTCATACAAGTTTTGTCTCAGTTGCTTTGTGTTGTTATCGCGTAGGGCAAGTGCCTTTGAAACTATATTGTCTGTTTGTGTAGATGGCGGTAAGGCGCATATCGCCTCACTGGAGATTGTTGGGTCAGAACAAATATCTATTTGTTTTTTGTATCTGGAAATCTTTCTTTTATGGGAGTTAAGAAATTTTTCCGCACCAGGTTCTCCACTATTTACTGCTATTTGAGCGGCTTCAATAACAGGTGTTAATTTTTCGATCATTCTGTGCGCAACTGCCAATGATCTCTCATCACCTTTTTTAAAACAGTGTTCTGAGCAATCAATGCACTGAAATATATTGGGGCAGGGTCCAGAATTGTAATCGTGCCGGCATAGACCTAGCTCGGTGACGTGAAGAGATCCAATAACATTCTTGAAAAAATCCTCCGTTGACACTCCCGTCGGCTTGTACTCATCTTCATATAACTCATCGAGAAAGCCTCCAAACTCAAATCCTGATCCGTTCGCATTCTCATCGACGAGATCAATTTTATCTGTGGGCGTACGATGATCGTATGAGCTGTTTTGGTCTACGGAGCTCCTGCCAGACCATATGGCAATCAAGCGTTGATCAATCTGTTTGCTTTGCGCCAAGGTATTGAGTAAATGTCGCATTGCGTGAGTGCCTAATGAAAGATCCTCTCTGTTACGACCGCGGAAAAAAAGTTTGCCAAACCATTGCTGAAGTTTCGTAGTCGTAAAAAAACATGGTACGTTTTCACATTGCCAATATGTTTTTGTGTAGGGAGTGCGAGAAGCATATGGATGTACAAATAAACAATCTTTGTACTCAACCTGAGAGACACCGTCTATAAAAGGAAATGTGGGTGATAGGTTATTTGTTGCCCATTTATAAAGATTAGAGGCGCTTATGAAGCTTTCATCATCCAGTCGTATTTTAGTATCTTGGTAGTAAACTCCGCTTTTTGATTGAAATAACCTATTTAGTCCCGGCGGCATCATTGCAGCAGGTGGAGATTTTGGCCGGTTAAAATACAACGGTTGTGAGTAATTATTGTCACTCCTTCTGTAGCCAATTATTGATAACGCCTCCTGAATACTATATTCCTTCTTGCCTTTCAAATGTTCGAGGTCTTCAGGTATGTAGATGCTTTCATTTTTTTTGTACCACGCTGAAGCATTTCTTGCCGATTCGCCAAACTCGTTAAGTTTTCGACATGCCTCCGTTACCACTTTCTCAAATTCGATACATGGCGCTCTTTTAACCGTCGATTTTCCATTCTTCGCCGGCCTAGGAAAACACAGTCCAAAACCATTAAGTGTAGTTATGCAATCGACATCTAACGTCAATATTTCTGAACCTCTGGACGGTGCATAGTTCAACAGTGCAAACGCTGATGAAACTAATATTTCGAACCCGTTCAGTGGGGATCTAAACGACTCGGCAAGAATTTTACATGCCTCGAGGTTTGGTAAAAAAGTTTTAGCTGAGCGTTGAGGCCTAATATGAGGGTTTTGAAGATATCTTATTTTCTCCGGTGAGAGATTATATTTTTTTAACGTCTTGCCTATACACGCCAAGCCGGCTCCTAATCGATAGGTAAGTCCTGGTGATAAATCGGTTCTGTTTGAGGCTCTGGCAAGGTCTGAATTAACTAATTCCCAAGGTTTTTTGAATTTTGGAAGCGTGTCAATGAGAAAATAAAACCCAGTAGCGACCTCACGACATTTTTTTTTGTTCTCGAGCGAACGTATTAGGTGAAATAGTTTGAGGGCGATGATCCAGTCTTCATCAGAGCAGACTTGTTCGAATATAGGAGTCTTTTTATCGAAAGTGGAAGGGAGGGCATGCGTAAAGTCACATGGGTCGGCTTTTAACAGCATTTTGTGGGGTAGCTTATATTTTAATGACATATCAATGGTGTTGTTTTTGATGATCTGTTCTCTGAATTGGGGAGTAAAAGTGTCTTTGAACCACGCAAAATTTAGTTGGGGATTTTCTTTGTTCATGATAGATACTCCTATTTAATGCTAAGTTTGGTAATCCACATGTCGCAAGCATCGATATATTCCATAACAGTTTTTTTTACTTTAATGTCAGGTTGATTTTGGTGTTCTTGAATTAGATATTGTTTGTATTCCCCAAATGGCGCATCTCGGAAAGGTTCAAATTTAGAACAAAGTAGGCATGCAACTGGTGCATGATCCGTACAATTTTTCATACTGCCACAAACTCCTATTGGTTTAGCTTGAGCAATTCCGTAATGGCGCTGTATCGAGTCGGGCATTTCCATGATTGCCCGTTCATATCCACCCTCATAGGGTCCGCCAAGAAATAAATTCGCGATAGATGCGAGCGCGGAGCCTAACTCCTCTTTGATCCGGGCCTGAGATTCTGGAATGGAGTCAATGTATGAACTGGCTGACGAAGCATCGCTGTGTAATCCTAAAAACATCAACTCATGTATACTTGCTCCATGGACAGCGGCGCGCGTGAGTAGTGTATGTTTGAATCTAATGAAGTTTAAGTTTATTTTTCCGTCAGTAACTCTGTCGCTCCTAACACCAAGATCGTAAACCACATCTTTCAATCTTGTCAGTATTACAGAAGCAGAGCATGGGATATCAGGTAGTTCTTTGATTTTTTCTTCGGGAATCACAAGTCCAGCAACACCCACGGATTTGTGAATTAAGTAAGTTCTATTTCTGCTGCGGCAGATTGGTATCATATAATTGATCAGTGTGTTTACTAAGGGTGGGAGTCTTATATTTCTATAAATAGATTTGCTTTTGAGTTTTTGTTTGATGATCTCGATTTTTAATATCCAGTTCTTTTGAGTTTGACTGTAAGTCAAGTCGTCTAACTTGATCTTGAGAATTTGACTTTGCCTATATCCAAGTACTAAAGCAAGAAAGAAAATCGCTAGATGCTCAAGTTGGAGCAAACCTTTTTCATATCCACTGCAGATCGCAAATGTGACATCTCTAACTTCAAGCTCAGTCAGTGCGCCATTGGTTGGATCTGCCGCTCTAACAGGACTTAATATTTTGTAATTCGCGCTGCTGATCATATCAATTGCTAAATTGTACTCTTCGCTCCATAGCACTCCATCCTCACCGTTACATGAAGATAAAAAACCTTTTAAGTTCTGGTTCTTGTTTAGCCATTCTATGAAGATTGACCATAATTCGTTAGTTTCACTTATTTTTCGTATGATTTTGTTCTGCAGTAAGCTGAATCCTTCAAGCTTTCTACAAAGTTCGTTTAATTTGGTGCAGTAAGATTCAATAGAGGAAAGGGAATAACTTTCTGCTATCCTAGAGCATAGTTCGTTGCGAAATGATTCTATAATTTCGAATTCCAGGTACTTTCGCATCGGCTCGAATTCGATATGTCCTTTTCTACGAAGAGACTCGTGTGTAACAGTGAGTGCAGGCCCAACATTAAAAGTGAGCTGAGTTTTCTGGTGGTAAACAGTTATTTCTTCGAAAGCTTCGTTTTTGTAGTCATGTTTATTAGAGATTTTCATGAGGATTACCCATCATTAGTTTTGTGTTTAATATGTTATCCTCTGCAAACAATCGGTCGTTCCCGATTTTTTGAAATGCGTATCTGGCGTAGTGCTCTGGCATCTTTGAACGCAAGCTCCACCCCATCTGAACTCGTAGAATACTTAGAGCGTTGGAAATAATTCTCTCTCTATCGCGTCCCGTGAATCCATCGGCCTTTTCATATTCTCGAAGTATAAAATTGCATGCCCACGAATGCCGAAGACTGTGCGGATTTATTTTTCTTTTAGTTTTGTTGCTCAATAGATTGAATATTTTACCAACTGCATCATTCGATAATGGAGCGCCAGATATTCCAATTATCAAAAAATTATGTTTTATGCATGATTTTATTTTGTTTCTTTCGATAATATATCTTTCGATAAGGGTCCATAAGGCGTCAGAGATTTTTAATTCTCTGTTTAATGTTTTTACGGTGGCAGGCGAAGATCTAGGGTCCGTGCTCAAGTCTGAGTTTGACTCTATTCTTACTGTTACATATCCGTGCTTTTTTCGATCAAAACAATCAATGGTTATTCCAAGTAGTTCACTATTTCTGACCCCCAGTTCTCGTAGTAGATGAAATAAGACAAGGTCCCTATGCAATAAAAATTTAGATTTGCGATTAAAGTTGTGTTTAATGGCACGATCCATCATCGTGTAATCATCTTGTGTCCAAGGCTCTACACAATTATCATCACTAGAGTTACTGCTTCTAAGTTGCTTCTCAAGTCGATTTGAAAAATCAACAATTGCCGTTCCTTTCTCTGCCTTAGTGTCAACCAATAATTCTTCGGCCAAAAACAGTAAGTAAGGTTTTGCGAGCCGACATCTTCTATCGTACGCTGAGTTACATACATTGTTTTGATTGATGAAGCCTAATCCTGAAATTCGGCGTTCGATAGTGTTCTTGGTTTCCATCAAGCAGTTACGTAATTTTGATAACTCTCCGTTGGTAAGGAATTTTCCTTCTCTGAATCTTTTTATGTAGTTAATTTTTTTATATCTAAAAAACAACATCACTATGCAGATATCATAGCTATATGTGATTAATGATTTGGGTCTGACTTGTCTTTTTAGATTTATCAGCCAATAGTTAGCCCAAAACACAGGTTTGTTGTCGTCGAAGATTAGTGCTGTGGGTATTCCGTCAGTATTTTTAAACTCACGGACTTTCATACTGCTTTCCTCAATATGTACAATGAGGGGTAGCATGATTTTGATATAATTTTTTTTTGTGGTTTAAGCTGGTTTAATTTGTCCAAAACAACTAATGGGCTGACAGCAATTTTTTTGAGCGGGATAAGCGAGCTATAACTCACAGGGGGAGCGGGTGTATGAGGCATATCAACGATTTCCTTGATTATGAAACATCAAAGTCAACGCTGATCACCCGTACACGGCCGAATTATTGATTGGCTGAAGTGTATCAAGCCGAACTAGCTGATGGACCAAGCAGACCTTCGCTGGGTCTGCTACTGCGGCTAATTATGCACAAAACCTAGACTGATGCAACAGTGAGTTCGTGAGTCGGATAATTAAAACAGTAATCAACACTTTGTATATTCCTAATAATTGCTATGTTGACTATGCATTTTTTTATGTTTTGTTGACTCACTATCCCATCGGTGCTGTTGGAGGTGCGAAATACATCAATAGTCAACAAAACGCTCTTTGGGCGGATAATACCTGGCCGCCGTTGCGCCCGGTGGCGCCCCAGCCGATCTTGTGGCTTTCGACGATGGCGACCTTCAGGCCTTTTTCCGCCAGCTCGACGGCGGTGGCCACGCCGGTGAAACCGCCGCCGATGATCACCACGTCAACCCGGTGCCGGCCTTGCAGCGTCGGGTAATCGGTGTCCTGGTTGAGGGTGGCGGTGTAGTAGGAATTGCAACGTTGAGTCATGTCGGTGTCCAGGCAAATTTGGGAGAACCCAATGCCGGTCAGTCGAAGTGCGCAACCTGTGGGAGCGAGCTTGCTCGCGATAGCGGAGTGTCATTCACCGTTGATGTCGAATGACACTCCGCTATCG
>NZ_JAGYGI010000021.1:0-99632 GCF_019947365.1 Pseudomonas sp. GL-R-26
CCTGTGGGAGCGAGCCTGCTCGCGAAGGCGGCACAACATTCAACATCTTTGTTGCCTGTCACGCCGCCATCGCGAGCAGGCTCGCTCCTACATGGCATAACACTTGCTCTTGCCTTGCCGTGCGACTGTGAAAACCCGAATAGTGACGGATTATTGGCATGGCGAAGAGCGACGCAGCAGTAGTAAAAGACCCCGCAACCAAAGGCAAACTCAAGCTGATCATCGTGATCGTGGTGGCCCTGCTGCTGGCGGTCGGTGTGTCCGTGGGGGCGACCTGGTACTTCATGCACAGCGCTCAGAGCAAGCCTGCCGCGGTCGAGGCGCAAACCGCTCCTGTCGGCAAGCAGCCAGCGATTTTCGAGGCGATGGCACCGGCTTTCGTGGCCAATTTCAACCAGAACGGCCGCCAGCGCTACATGCAAGTGAGCATCACCATGCTCGCGCGCAACCAGGCGGACCTGGATGCGCTCAAGGTCCACATGCCAGTGATCCGCAATAACCTGGTGATGCTGTTCTCCGGGCAGGACTTCGCGACACTCGCCTCGCCGGTCGGCCAGGAAATGCTGCGGCAGAAAGCCACCGCCAGCGTCCAGGAAGTGGCGCAGAAAGAGCTCGGCAAAGTGGTGATCGAACAGTTGCTTTTCACTAATTTCGTACTGCAGTAGGAACACGACATGGCCGTGCAGGACCTGCTGTCCCAGGATGAGATCGACGCGCTGTTGCATGGCGTGGACGATGGTCTGGTACAGACCGATAACGCTGCCGAACCCGGCACCGTCAAAAGCTACGACCTGACCAGCCAGGATCGCATCGTCCGTGGACGCATGCCAACCCTGGAAATGATCAACGAGCGTTTCGCCCGCTATACCCGCATCAGCATGTTCAACATGCTGCGGCGCTCGGCGGACGTGGCGGTCGGCGGCGTGCAGGTGATGAAGTTCGGCGAATACGTGCACTCGCTGTACGTGCCGACCAGTCTCAACCTGGTCAAGATCAAACCCCTGCGCGGTACTGCGCTGTTCATTCTCGACGCCAAACTGGTGTTCAAGCTGGTGGACAACTTCTTCGGCGGCGACGGCCGCCACGCCAAGATCGAAGGGCGTGAATTCACGCCGACCGAACTGCGTGTGGTGCGCATGGTGCTGGAGCAGGCGTTCGTCGATCTGAAGGAAGCCTGGCAGGCGATCATGGAAGTCAACTTCGAGTACATCAACTCGGAAGTGAACCCGGCCATGGCCAACATCGTCGGTCCGAGCGAAGCCATTGTGGTGTCGACCTTCCACATCGAACTCGATGGCGGTGGTGGCGACCTGCACGTGACCATGCCGTACTCGATGATCGAGCCGGTGCGCGAAATGCTCGACGCCGGCTTCCAGTCGGACCTCGACGACCAGGACGAACGCTGGGTCAACGCCCTGCGCCAGGACGTGCTGGACGTCGACGTGCCGATCGGGGCGACGGTGGCTCGTCGTCAGTTGCGCCTGCGCGACATCCTGCACATGCAGCCGGGGGATGTGATCCCGGTCGACATGCCGGAAGAAATGATCATGCGCGCCAACGGCGTGCCGGCCTTCAAGGTCAAGATGGGCTCGCACAAGGGCAACCTGGCGTTGCAAGTGATCGAGCCGATCGAGCGCCGTTGACTGGCGCTCGTACCCATTCGCGATTAACCGAATTCTGAATTTTTGCTCGCCGAGGACACCGACAATATGAACACCCAAGACGACCAGGCTCTGGCCGATGAGTGGGCAGCAGCCCTGGAAGAAACCGGTGATGCCGGGCAGGCGGATATCGACGCCTTGCTGGCCGCCGACTCCGCCAGTTCCGCGTCCAACCGCCTGCCAATGGAAGAGTTCGGCAGCGTGCCGAAAAACAACGATCCGGTCAGCCTCGAAGGCCCGAACCTGGACGTGATCCTCGATATCCCGGTGTCGATTTCCATGGAAGTGGGCAGCACCGACATCAACATTCGCAACCTGCTGCAACTGAACCAGGGGTCGGTGATCGAACTCGATCGCCTGGCCGGCGAGCCGCTGGACGTGCTGGTCAATGGCACACTCATCGCCCACGGCGAAGTGGTGGTGGTCAACGAGAAGTTCGGCATCCGCCTGACGGACGTGATCAGCCCAAGTGAACGCATCAAGAAGCTGCGCTGAGTGAAAAAGGTTCTCGGGTTTGTATTGGCGATGCCGTTCACCGTGCTGGCGGCCGAACCGGTTGCAACGGCGGCTACGGCTGCTGCACCGGCGGTGAGCAGCGGTGTGGCTGGCCAGTTGACGCAGTTGGTGTTCGGCCTGCTGCTGGTGCTGGGGTTGATCTTCTTCCTCGCCTGGTTGCTGCGTCGCGTCCAGCAGGCCGGTCCGGCCGGCAAGGGGCAGGTGATCGAGATTGTCGGCTCCCGCGCGCTGGGGCCTCGCGACCGCCTGATGCTGGTGCAGGTCGGCAACGAGCAGATTCTGTTGGGCCTGAGCCCCGGCAACATCTCTGCACTGCACGTCCTCAAGGAGCCGGTGCAAGTGCCGAGTACCGAGAAGCCAACGCCGGAATTTGCCCAGCGCCTGTTGGAGATGCTGGGTAAAGATCAGAAGGATAAGAAGTAATGGGTGCGCTACGCATCGTCTTGACGCTGACCCTGATGCTGGTCGCGCCGCTGGCATTCGCCGCCGATCCGCTGTCGATCCCGGCCATCACCCTGGGCACCAATGCGCAGGGTGCGCAGGAATATTCGGTCAGCCTGCAAATCCTGCTGATCATGACCGCGCTGAGCTTTATCCCGGCGTTTGTCATGCTGATGACCAGTTTCACTCGGATCATCATTGTCTTCTCGATCCTGCGCCAGGCCCTGGGCCTGCAGCAGACACCGTCGAACCAGATCCTCACCGGCATGGCGCTGTTCCTGACCCTGTTCATCATGGCGCCGGTGTTCGACCGGGTGAACCAGGACGCCTTGCAGCCGTACCTGGCGGAAAAACTGACGGCTCAGGACGCGGTTGCCAAGGCCCAGGTGCCGATCAAGAACTTCATGCTCGCCCAGACCCGCACCAGCGATCTGGAGTTGTTCGTGCGCCTGTCCAAGCGCACTGACATCGCGACGCCGGATCAGGCGCCGTTGACCATCCTGGTGCCGGCCTTCGTGACCTCCGAGCTGAAAACGGCGTTCCAGATCGGCTTCATGATCTTCATTCCGTTCCTGATCATCGACCTGGTCGTGGCCAGTGTGTTGATGGCCATGGGTATGATGATGCTCTCGCCGCTGATCATTTCCCTGCCGTTCAAGATCATGTTGTTCGTGCTGGTCGATGGCTGGGCGCTGATCATCGGCACGCTGGCCAGCAGCTTCGGCGGTGTCTCGCCATGACCCCGGAAGTTGCGGTCGATATCTTCCGGGAAGCGCTGTGGCTGACCACCATGATGGTGGCGGTGCTGGTGATTCCGAGTCTGCTGGTCGGCCTGCTGGTGGCGATGTTCCAGGCCGCCACCCAGATCAACGAACAGACCCTGAGCTTCCTGCCGCGCCTGCTGGTGATGCTGGTGACCCTGATCGTGGCCGGTCCGTGGCTGGTGCAGACCTTCATGGAATACATCCTGCAGTTGTACGGCAGCATTCCTCAGGTCATCGGCTAAACCATGTCACTGCTAGCGCTGACCGATACCCAGATCAGCACCTGGGTGGCAACGTTCATGTTGCCGCTGTTTCGCGTCGGCGCCTTGCTGATGGTCATGCCGGTGTTCGGTACTTCCCTCGTGCCTCGAAGGGTTCGGCTCTATTTCACGCTGGCCATTACGGTCGTCATCGCACCAGGCCTTCCACCTATGCCGCCAGTGAATGCACTGGACTTGAGCGGGCTGCTGCTAATTGCCGAGCAAATCCTGATCGGTGCGGTACTGGGTTTTTCATTGCAGCTATTCTTCCAGGCCTTTGTGGTGGCCGGACAGATCGTCGCCATTCAGATGGGCATGGGTTTCGCTTCCATGGTCGACCCTACCAACGGCGTGTCGACAGCGGTGATCGGGCAGTTTTTCACCATGCTCGTCACACTGCTGTTCCTTTCCATGAACGGTCACCTGGTGGTGTTCGAGGTTCTCACCGAGAGCTTCACCACATTGCCTGTGGGCGGCGGGCTGATGGTCAATCACTATTGGGAGCTGGCCGGCAAGCTTGGCTGGGTGTTGGGGGCCGCTTTATTGCTGGTGCTGCCTGCCATCACCGCATTGCTGGTGGTCAACATTGCTTTTGGTGTGATGACTCGTGCGGCCCCTCAGTTGAACATTTTTTCCATCGGCTTTCCGCTGACCCTGGTGCTTGGGCTGTTTATCATCTGGGTCGGTCTGGCGGATATTCTCAACCAGTATCAGCCGCTGGCCACCGAGGCCTTGCAGTTTTTACGCGAACTGGCACGGGCGAGCTGAGCCATGGCTGAGAGCGAAAGCGGTCAGGATAAAACAGAAGACCCCACGGAAAAAAAGAAAAAGGACGCCCGTGAGAAGGGTGAGATTGCCCGTTCCAAGGAACTCAACACCCTGGCGATCATGCTTGCCGGCGCCGGCGCCTTGCTGGTGTTCGGCGGGGCGCTGGCCCAGGACATGATGGACCTGATGCGCCTGAATTTCTCCCTGTCTCGGGACGTGGTACTGGATCAGCGCGCAATGGGTACCTACTTGCTGCACTCGGGGCAGATCGCCTTGCTGGCGATTCAGCCGGTGATGATCACTTTGTTGCTGGCCGCGTTGATCGGGCCGATTTCCCTGGGTGGCTGGCTGTTCTCCGCTGGCACCATGGCGCCCAAATTCAGCCGCATGAACCCTGGAGCGGGTCTCAAGCGCATGTTTTCGGGAAAGGCTGTGGCTGAACTCCTCAAGGCCCTGGCGAAGTTTTTCATCGTGCTGTTCGTGGCGCTGGCGGTGTTGTCGGCGGATATCGATGATCTGCTGCGTATCGCCCATGAACCGCTGGAACGGGCCATCACCCATAGCCTGCAAGTAGTGGGATGGAGCACGCTGTGGATGGCTTGTGGGCTGATCATCATCGCCGCTGTCGACGTGCCGATTCAGATTTGGGAAAGCGTTAAAAAGTTGAAGATGACCAAGCAGGAAGTGCGCGACGAGCATAAGGACCAGGAAGGTCGGCCGGAGGTCAAGCAACGGATTCGCCAGCTGCAACGAGAGATGTCCCAGCGGCGGATGATGGCCGCCATTCCCGGGGCCGACGTGGTCATCACCAACCCGACCCACTACGCCGTGGCCCTCAAGTACGACCCGGAGAAGGGTAATGCGCCGGTATTGCTGGCCAAGGGTAGCGACTTCCTGGCCCTGAAGATCCGCGAGATCGCGGCGGCCAACGAGATTTTGCTGCTGGAATCGCCGGCGCTGGCGCGGTCGATCTACTACTCCACCGAGCTTGAGCAGGAAATTCCTGGTGGGCTGTATCTCGCGGTCGCGCAGGTGCTGGCTTACGTCTATCAGATTCGACAGTACCGGGCGGGCAAGGGTAAGCGTCCGGATCCGCTCAAGGATGATTTGCCGATTCCGCCGGATTTGCGGCGCGACTCTTGAATCAATGTTTACTAATGTGACGCCTGCGCCAGCAAGCGGGTTTACAAAGTAGACGCGATAAAGCTCCGCTGAAGTGCTCCGACTTTGGAATAGTTGGCATACCAGCGAGGGGGCATTCCCGAATGCCCCCGTTACATTCGCTGTATGGCGATTTAGTGGGGGCTATAATTCGTGATATTCCTTAATTACTTTTTTATATATTTCAATATGTCTATCATCAAAGAATAAACTTTCTTTGTCAGCTATCTCGCCCTTTCTAAATAACTCGATCTGTTGGGTTAGGATTTTAGCGGCCCTTGCTGGTATTACTCCCGGTACTTTACCTTTGAGTAGTTCTGATTCACGATCCCTCGTGTCGCGCGGATTGTGTCGTCCGGCAGGATAGCGATGTTTAAGATAGTTGACGTTTCCATGCAGGCGATCAAATTTTTGGACCAGGCTTTTAGGTAGTTCTCTAGTTTTTTGAAGTTCAACCAGTTCTTCACCGGTAAACTGTCTTCCCACTTGTGAGAATAGCGAGTCTGGCTCAGTCTTTGGGTAGATAAGGTTGGGGGCGTTGTGCGCTTCAAGTGTTAGCTTTTGTCTGAATACTAATTTTTCGTCGCCGTTTAATGTTCTAGGGTAATCCTTGCTGCTTTTTGTCGGGAAGGTATGTTCAAAAAAAAGTTTGTCAGCTTCTTCAAAAGAAAATCTGTTCGGAGTGCGTGGTGTGGCGCGATATTGTGCGAGAGTGCGACCTGGTACTCTGCCTGTTGGATCGTTTCTATTGATCGGGTCTCCCAAGCAATATGAATAAATATTTAATCCGCCTTCCCCAAATGGACTCCATTTGTCCGGGCTATTAAATCTCATTAACACCGGATTAAACGCCCGATACCCATTCCCCAATAAATAATGCCCAGTCACTGGATCCGGCCGTTCGCCGTTAAAGCCCAGAAGACTCGTCAATCCGCTTTCGGCCTGGCGATGGCCGTAAGGCGAGTAGGCAATGAGGTGTTGCTGTTGATCGGCTGTGAGAGTGTGCAGCACCGAGCGTTGTAGGTCAGTCGCCAGCAACGTGCTTTCAACGGCACCGCCCTGGTTCTTGTGTTGCGCCAGCAGGAGGTCGTTATTCTGAAAGACACTGAATCCAATCGCCCCCTGTATTTCGGTGGCCAGGCGGCTTTTGCAGTAAAAACGCTGGTGAGCGGGTGCATCCGGTTGAAGCTGGCTGATCAGGCGATCCAGAGGGTCGTAGCTGTAGCGGCAACGCAGAATGGATTGTGTGGATTCCATGGGGGTCGCTCCAGATTCTCAAAGGGAGGGGCGATTGAGTATCGGTCGATCAGCTGCAGGTGGGTACTAGCAGAACTGATAGGTTCGGCAGTCTTTGGGACGGGTGGGTAGTCCGGAGCGCCGCAATCCCTGTGGGAGCGAGCTTGCTCGCGATAGCGGTGGGTCAGCCAACAAGTATGTTTGTTGTGCCGATGTCATCGCGAGCAAGCTCGCTCCCACAGGGTTCTCCGTTGTTTTGAAATTTAGCCTTTTTCTGAAGCTGCACAGGTTTGCTCCATACGCTCAATTCCCCTCCACGCAAAAGTTGGAAAGCTTCTTGCAGTAGCCGCTCTGCGCCTGCTTCAGGCGTCAAAAGTTTGCTTTAAAGGAACGGGGAAAACCGGTGGATCGCTCTCAGTTAATCAACAGTGCCCGCAGCAACATTGCCGACCTCAGTCGAGGCAATCTGGGTGTGCCGCTGTTGCTGCTGGTCATGCTGGCGATGATGATGTTGCCGGTGCCGCCGTTCCTGCTGGACGTGTTCTTCACCTTCAACATTGCCCTGTCCATCGTTGTGCTGTTGGTGTGCGTCTACGCCTTGCGGCCGCTGGATTTCGCGGTGTTCCCGACCATTCTGCTGGTGGCGACCCTGTTGCGCCTGGCGTTGAACGTGGCCTCCACGCGGGTGGTGATGCTCCACGGCCAGGACGGTCATGCCGCTGCCGGCAAGGTGATCCAGGCATTCGGCGAGGTGGTGATCGGCGGTAACTACGTGGTCGGTATCGTGGTCTTCGCGATCTTGATGATCATCAACTTCGTCGTGGTGACCAAGGGTGCGGGGCGGATTTCCGAGGTGAGTGCGCGTTTTACCCTCGACGCGATGCCCGGTAAACAAATGGCCATCGATGCCGATTTGAACGCCGGCCTGATCGACCAGAACCAGGCCAAGCTGCGTCGGATGGAAGTGGCCCAGGAAGCCGAGTTCTACGGTTCCATGGACGGTGCCAGCAAATTCGTTCGCGGTGACGCCATCGCAGGCCTGCTGATCCTGTTCATCAACCTGATCGGCGGCATGGCGGTCGGTATCTTCCAGCACGGCATGACCTTCGGCGACGCCGGCAAGGTGTATGCGCTGCTGACCATCGGTGACGGTTTGGTGGCGCAATTGCCATCACTGTTGTTATCGACAGCAGCGGCGATCATGGTGACCCGTGCCTCCGGTTCGGAAGACATGGGCAAGCAAATCAATCGCCAGATGTTCGCCTCGCCCAAGGCGCTGGCGGTAGCAGCCGGTTTGATGGCGGTCATGGGCCTGGTGCCCGGCATGCCGCACTTCTCGTTCCTGAGCATGGCGGCCCTGGCGGCCGGTGGCGCTTACCTGTTCTGGAAAAAGCAGAACGTCGCCAAGGTGCAGGCCCTGCAAGAGGTCAAGCGTCAGCAGGAACTGCTGCCATCGCCGGCCCGTGCCCAGGAAACCAAGGAGCTTGGCTGGGATGACGTGACGCCGATCGACATGATCGGCCTGGAAGTGGGTTATCGCCTGATTCCGCTGGTGGACCGCAACCAGGGCGGTCAGTTGCTGGCGCGGATCAAGGGCGTGCGCAAGAAACTGTCCCAGGATCTGGGCTTCCTGATGCCGACCGTGCATATCCGCGACAACCTCGACCTGGCGCCGAGCGCCTATCGCCTGACCCTCATGGGGGTGATCCTGGCCGAAGCGGAGATCTATCCGGATCGCGAGCTGGCGATCAACCCGGGGCAGGTTTACGGCACGCTCAATGGCATTACCGCCAAAGATCCGGCTTTCGGCCTGGAGGCGGTCTGGATCGAAATCAGCCAGCGCTCCCAGGCGCAATCCCTCGGTTATACGGTGGTCGATGCCAGTACAGTAGTGGCTACCCACTTGAACCAGATACTCTACAAACATTCCAGCGAGCTGATCGGTCACGAAGAAGTGCAGCAACTCATGCAATTGCTGGCCAAAAGCTCGCCAAAACTGGCCGAAGAGTTGGTGCCGGGCGTGGTTTCGCTGTCGCAACTGCTCAAGGTGCTGCAAGCGCTATTGGCCGAACAAGTGCCTGTGCGCGACATCCGCAGCATTGCCGAGGCGATCGCCAACAATGCCGCCAAGAGTCAAGATACCGCCGCGCTGGTGGCTGTCGTGCGGGTTGGCGTATCCCGTGCAATCGTCCAAAGCATTGTAGGCACTGAGTCGGAGCTGCCAGTTATCACGCTGGAGCCAAGGTTGGAACAGATATTGCTCAATAGTCTGCAAAAGGCAGGACAAGGCTCGGAAGAGGGCGTTCTGCTGGAGCCAAGCATGGCTGAGAAGCTGCAACGTTCGTTGATCGACGCGGCGCAGCGTCAAGAGATGCAAGGTCAGCCGGTGATTCTGCTGGTGGCCGGTCCGGTTCGCGCGATGCTCTCGCGATTTGGCCGGCTCGCAGTCCCGGGTTTGCATGTGTTGGCTTACCAGGAAATCCCCGACAACAAGCAAGTGACCATCGTTGCGACAGTAGGGCCCAACGGCTGAGGTAGTGGTTTATGCAAGTTAAGCGTTTTTTCGCCGCCGATATGCGTCAGGCCATGAAGCTGGTTCGCGATGAGCTGGGCGCTGATGCGGCCATTATTGGCAACCGCCGGATCGCCGGGGGTGTCGAACTGACGGCGGCGCTGGATTACAAATTGTCGGCGCTGGCGCCGCGGGTTCCGAACATGGAACTCGAAGACGAGCTGCGCAAGACTCAGTCGCGGATCGTCACCGCCCAGGCCGAATTGAGCCTGCGTGGCGATGGCGAGAGCGACAATGCAACCAATCGCCAGTTGTTCGCCGGCTTGCCGTTGACCGCCGCCGAACCGCTGATCGAGCCGACCTACGCCGAACCCCGTCGCCCCGCGCCAGCCGCTGCGCCAGCGTCCGGTGGTGTGGACCCGCGGGCGTTCGACTCGATGCGTTTCGAACTCAACAGCCTGCGCGAACTCATGGAAGTCCAACTGGGCTCCCTGGCCTGGAATCAGCTGCAAGGCAGCCGTCCGGACCAGGCCAACCTCTGGCGTCGCCTGCAACGCATCGGTCTGTCCGGCCCGCTGTCGCGCGACCTGCTGGGGATGATCACTGAAATCGAAGAACCTCGTCAGGCCTGGCGCATGTTGCTGGCGCACTTGGCGCGCATGATCGTTACCCCGGAAGTCGAGCCGCTGGAAGAGGGCGGTGTGATCGCCATGGTCGGCCCTGCCGGCATGGGCAAGACCACCACCCTGGCCAAGCTGGCTGCCCGTTACGTGCTCAAGTACGGCGCGCAGAACATTGCGCTGGTGAGCATGGACAGCTTCCGCATCGGTGCCCAGGAGCAGCTCAAGACCCTGGGGCGCATTCTTAATGTGTCGGTGACCCACGTCGATCCGGGCCAGTCCCTGGTGCAGGCGCTGGAACCCTTGCTGCGCAAACGCGTGGTGCTGATCGATACCGCCGGCCTGCAGGCCAGCGATCCGGCCCTGCGCATGCAGCTCGAAAGCCTGGCCGGTCGTGGCATCCGCTCGAAAAATTATCTGGTCCTGGCAACCACCAGCCAGAAACAGGTTCTAACGGCCGCTTATCACAGTTACAAGCGTTGCGGGCTCGCAGGCTGCATCCTGACTAAACTGGATGAAACGGCAAGTCTGGGCGAGGTGTTGAGCCTTGCCATCAGTCATGAACTGCCGGTGGCTTACCTGACCGATGGCCCGCGGATCCCGGATGATTTGCATCTGCCGCGCCGTCATCAATTGGTCAGTCGCGCCGTGAGCGTGCAAATGCAGGAAGAACCCAGCGAAGAAGCCATGGCTGACATGTTCGCTGACATCTACCACAGCCCGACCAAGCAGGTTGGCTGAGGTAATAATGAACAGTTTTTGTACCTACATCGATGGTCTGCCATGCATTGTTCCGTTTGTGAACGCGCAGCCAGTAATGTGGCCTCCGTCTATGCAAGACAAGGTAAAGAAATAACATGGGCAGCATGCATCCCGTACAGGTGATCGCGGTGACCGGCGGCAAAGGTGGCGTCGGGAAAACTAATGTGTCAGTGAACTTGTCCCTGGCTTTGGCCGAGCTTGGCCGGCGCGTCATGCTGTTGGACGCCGACCTGGGACTGGCGAACGTCGACGTTCTGCTGGGCCTGACACCCAAACGTACCCTGGCCGACGTGATCGAAGGCCGCTGCGAACTGCGCGATGTACTGCTGCAGGGACCCGGCGGCATCCGTATCGTTCCGGCCGCATCCGGCACTCAGAGCATGGTGCATCTGAGCCCCGCCCAACACGCCGGTCTGATCCAGGCCTTCAGTGATATCGGCGACAACCTCGACGTATTGGTGATCGACACCGCTGCGGGCATTGGTGAATCGGTAGTCAGTTTCGTTCGCGCAGCCCAGGAAGTGCTGCTGGTGGTGTGCGACGAGCCGACCTCGATTACCGATGCCTATGCCTTGATCAAGTTGCTGAACCGCGACTACGGCATGAACCGCTTCCGCGTCCTGGCCAACATGGCCCAGAGCCCGCAGGAAGGACGCAACCTGTTCGCCAAGTTGACCAAGGTCACGGATCGCTTCCTCGACGTCGCCCTACAATACGTCGGCGCGGTGCCCTACGACGAAAGCGTGCGCAAGGCCGTGCAGAAGCAGCGCGCCGTCTACGAGGCCTTCCCGCGTTCCAAGTGCTCGCTGGCGTTCAAGGCCATCGCGCAGAAGGTCGATACCTGGCCGCTGCCTGCCAACCCGCGCGGGCACCTGGAGTTTTTCGTCGAGCGGCTCGTGCAGCAGACAGCAGGACCTGTTCTATGACAGCCAGCGGCTACAACCTCTACAAGAAGTCGGCACGTGATGCGCAGTACGAGCTGATCGAGCGTTACGCGCCGCTGGTTAAACGCATTGCCTACCACTTGCTGGCGCGTTTGCCGGCCAGTGTCCAGGTCGAAGACCTGATCCAGGCCGGGATGATCGGCCTGCTTGAAGTGTCGACCAAATATGACGCCAGCAAAGGCGCCAGTTTCGAGACGTACGCGGGCATTCGAATCCGCGGCGCCATGCTCGATGAAGTGCGCAAGGGGGATTGGGCGCCACGTTCGGTTCACCGCAATACGCGCATGGTCAGCGATGCCATTCGCTCGATTGAAGCTAAAACCGGCCGTGACGCTAAAGATCACGAAGTTGCGGCCGAACTCCAATTGAGTCTCGATGATTACTACGGGATTTTGAACGACACCCTGGGCAGCCGGCTGTTCAGTTTCGACGACCTGTTGCAGGACGGCGAACACGAAGGGCTGCACGAGGATGGCGCGAGTGCTCATCTCGAGCCGTCACGCGATCTGGAAGATGAACGCTTCCAGGCTGCGCTGGCGGATGCGATTGCCAATTTGCCGGAGCGTGAGCGACTGGTGTTGGCGCTGTACTACGATGAAGAGTTGAACCTCAAGGAAATCGGTGAGGTCCTGGGGGTCAGCGAATCGCGGGTCAGCCAGTTACACAGCCAGTGCGCGGCCCGTTTGCGGGGGCGTTTGGGGGAGTGGCGAGCGCGCTGAAGGCAGTGTGGGGACACTGCGAACGAGGCTGGTGTGGTGTTGAACTGCGCCGGTCGCGATCTGTTGTGCTCCAGACAGTCATTGAGTGCTTTGCCGGATTGATTGAAATGGCGCGTTCAGGTGCTGGGCGCGTTTAAGACTGCTTGGAGGTCGAATTGGACAAGAACATGAAAATCCTCATCGTTGATGACTTCTCAACGATGCGGCGGATCATCAAGAACCTGCTGCGTGACCTTGGGTTCACCAACACCGTCGAGGCCGACGATGGCACTACCGCCATCCCGGTGCTCAACAGCGGAAGCATCGACTTTCTGGTAACGGACTGGAACATGCCTGGCATGACCGGTATCGATCTGCTGCGCCACGTGCGTGCCGATGAAAAGCTCAAGCACCTGCCGGTGCTGATGGTGACCGCTGAAGCCAAGCGCGAGCAGATCATCGAAGCGGCCCAGGCCGGCGTTAACGGCTATGTGGTCAAGCCCTTCACGGCCCAGGCGTTGAAAGAAAAAATCGAGAAGATTTTCGAACGCATCGGTTGATGAGTGCGCCACGGGGGAGCTATGGGCAATAACGAAACTTCATTGGGCGATTTTGAATCGACCCTGAAAAAACACGCCGTCGAATTGGTCGCGAGCCTTGAAAAAGGCAAGTTCGGCGACGCGGTGCAATTGATCCATGAGCTCAACCAGACCCGTGACCGCGGCCTGTATCAGGAAGTGGGCAAGCTCACTCGCGAACTGCATAGCGCGATCGTCAATTTCCAGATTGACCCGCACATGCCGCAAGCCGAAGAAGTGTCGCAGATCACCGACGCCACCGAGCGCCTGGGGTATGTGGTCAAGCTGACCGAGGCTGCGGCCAACCGCACCATGGATCTGGTGGAAAGTGCCACGCCGCTGGTCAATGGCCTGGCGGATGAAGCCAAGGTGTTGAGCGCGGACTGGGGGCGCTTCATGCGTCGCGAAGTCGGCGCCGAAGAGTTTCGTGAACTGGCCCGGCGGGTAGACGGGTTCCTGACGCGCAGCGGCACGGACAATCGCGCGGTGTCGGGCAACCTCAACGACATCCTGCTCGCCCAGGATTACCAGGACCTCACGGGCCAGGTGATCAAGCGTGTGACCCAGTTGGTCACCGAAGTTGAAAGCAACCTGCTCAAGCTCGTGCTGATGGCCAGTCAGGTGGACCGCTTTGCGGGCATCGAACATGACCGTGAAGCGATGCTTGCTGAAAAAGATCCACAAAAACATCTCTCTCAGGGTGAAGGTCCGCAGATTCATGCCGATAAGAGAGAAGACGTTGTGTCCGGTCAGGACGATGTGGACGATTTGTTATCCAGCCTGGGATTTTAGAGTTTTAGAATTTTAGGTTTTTTGGGTTTTTAGACCTGTAGGAGCACCCCCCTTAATGAGCTTCGGCGCCGATGAAGAGATCCTTCAGGATTTCCTGGTTGAGGCCGGCGAGATTCTAGAGCAACTGTCCGAGCAACTGGTCGAGCTGGAAAGCCGTCCGGATGATGCGGATCTGCTCAATGCAATTTTTCGCGGTTTTCACACTGTAAAAGGGGGCGCCGGCTTCCTCCAGCTCAACGAGCTGGTGGAGTGCTGCCACATCGCCGAGAACGTGTTCGACATCCTGCGCAAGGGTGAACGTCGCGTCGACTCGGAACTGATGGACGTGGTTCTCGAAGCGCTGGACGCGGTGAACAGCATGTTCAGCGAAGTCCGCGAACGCAGCCCGATCACGGCCGCGACACCGGAACTGCTCGCGGCGCTGGCACGTCTGGCCGAGCCGCAATCGGCTGACGAGGTGGCTGCCGCACCTGTCGCCGCCTTGGTCGAAGCGCCTGTGGCTGAAGCCGAATCGGGCGATATCACCGACAATGAATTCGAACAACTGCTGGACTCGCTGAATGCCGTCAAGGCCCAGGCCGAGGCCCCAGTGGCTGCTCCAGCGCCTGCCAGCAATGCTGCCGGCAGCGACGAAATCACCGATGCCGAGTTCGAGTCGTTGCTCGATCAACTGCACGGTAAAGGCCAGTTCGCCGTCGATGCGGTGGTCCCGGCACCGGCTGCGCCAGAAGCACCGAAAGCGGCCGGCGACAGTTCCGATATTACGGACGACGAATTCGAAGCACTGCTCGACCAACTGCACGGCAAGGGTAACTTTGCTGTCGAAGCGCTGGAGTCGGCCATTGCTTCGGTGCCTGCAGCCGCAGCACCAAGCGCGGTGGCGGCCGGCAGCGATCTGATTTCCGATCACGAGTTCGAAGCGCTGCTCGACGAATTGCACGGCAAAGGCAAGTTCACAGAAGTGGGCGCAACGGCTGGAACGGCAACCGGCGCCAACGCCTCGGTTGCGGCACCGGCAGTCAAGGCTGTGGCGCCGAAACCCGTGGCCAAGGCTCCTGAGCCAAAAGCCGAAACACCGGCCCCTGTGGTCGCTGCTGCACCGGCTGCTGCCCGCGCCCCGGCCGCGCCTCCTGCGGAAAAACCGGCGAGCGAAGCCGAGACCACCGTGCGCGTCGATACCGCGCGTCTCGACGAGATCATGAACATGGTCGGCGAGTTGGTGCTGGTGCGTAACCGCCTGGTCCGCCTGGGCCTCAACAGCGGCGACGAAGCCATGTCCAAGGCTGTGTCGAACCTCGACGTGGTCACCGCCGACCTGCAGACCGCGGTCATGAAGACCCGGATGCAACCGATCAAGAAAGTCTTCGGGCGCTTCCCGCGCCTGGTTCGCGACCTGGCTCGCCAGCTCAAGAAAGAGATCAACCTGGAACTGGTTGGCGAAGAAACCGACCTCGACAAGAACCTCGTCGAGGCCCTGGCCGACCCGCTGGTCCACTTGGTGCGCAACGCGGTCGACCACGGCATCGAATCACCGGAAGAACGCGAAGCCTCGGGCAAGGCCCGGGGCGGCAAGGTCATCTTGGCGGCCGAGCAGGAGGGCGATCACATCCTGCTGTCGATCTCCGATGACGGCAAAGGCATGGACCCGAATGTACTGCGTTCCATCGCGGTCAAGCGCGGTGTGATGGACAAGGATGCCGCCGATCGTCTGAGCGACACTGAATGCTACAACCTGATCTTCGCCCCGGGTTTCTCGACCAAGACCGAGATCTCCGACGTATCGGGTCGCGGCGTGGGCATGGACGTGGTGAAAACCAAGATCTCCCAGCTCAACGGCTCGATCAACATCTACTCGGCCAAGGGCCAGGGTTCGAAGATCGTCATCAAGGTGCCGCTGACCCTGGCGATCATGCCGACACTGATGGTCATGCTCGGCAACCAGGCGTTCGCGTTCCCGCTGGTGAACGTCAACGAGATCTTCCACCTCGACCTGTCGACCACCAACGTCGTGGACGGCCAGGAAGTGGTGATCGTGCGGGACAAGGCGTTGCCATTGTTCTATCTCAAACGCTGGCTGGTCAGCTCCGCCGCTCACGAAGAGCAGCGCGAGGGCCATGTGGTGATCCTTTCGGTGGGCACGCAGCGGATCGGCTTTGTCGTCGATCAACTGGTGGGCCAGGAAGAAGTGGTCATCAAGCCATTGGGCAAAATGCTCCAGGGAACTCCGGGCATGTCCGGCGCCACCATCACCGGTGACGGCCGCATCGCGCTGATTCTCGATGTTCCGAGCATGCTCAAGCGTTACGCCACACGGCGTATTTGATTCTGGTGGAGCGGGGCGCCTGGCCTCGCTCCATCTAATGGAGTGTTTATGGCAGTCAAAGTCCTGGTGGTGGACGATTCGGGGTTTTTCCGCCGCCGCGTCTCGGAAATTCTTTCAGCGGATTCCAATATCCAGGTCGTCGGCACGGCGACCAACGGCAAAGAGGCGATTGATCAGGCGCTGGCCCTCAAGCCCGACGTGATCACCATGGACTACGAGATGCCGATGATGGACGGCATCACCGCCGTGCGGCACATCATGCAACGCTGCCCGACCCCGGTCCTGATGTTCTCCTCGCTGACCCACGAAGGCGCCCGGGTCACCCTCGATGCGCTGGATGCCGGCGCGGTGGACTTCCTGCCGAAGAATTTCGAAGACATCTCGCGCAACCCCGAGAAGGTCAAGCAACTGCTGTGCGAAAAGATCCTGAGCATCTCGCGCAGCAATCGGCGCGTCAGCACTTACAGCGCTCCGGCCCCTGTGGCCGCACCTGCTCCAACACCTGCGCCTTCGAGCATCGGCAGTTACGGCAGCAGCGCGCCCGTGCGTCCGGCTCCGGCACCGATCCCTGCACGTACGCATGGGGCCACCGCGTCGTCGCCCGCGCCGAAACGCAAAGTCTACAAGCTGGTGGCCATCGGTACGTCCACCGGCGGCCCGGTCGCCCTGCAGCGAGTGTTGACCCAGTTGCCGGCCAACTTCCCGGCCCCGATCGTGCTGGTCCAACACATGCCGGCCGCCTTCACCAAGGCTTTCGCCGAGCGCCTGGACAAGCTCTGCCGCATCAGCGTCAAGGAAGCCGAGGATGGCGACATCCTGCGTCCGGGCCTGGCGCTGCTGGCGCCGGGTGGCAAGCAGATGATGATCGACGGCCGCGGCGCGGTGAAAATCCTCCCGGGTGACGAGCGTCTCAACTACAAGCCGTGCGTGGACATCACCTTTGGTTCGGCAGCCAAGACCTACGGTGACAAAGTTCTGGCGGTGGTCCTGACCGGCATGGGCGCCGACGGTCGCGAAGGCGCGCGCATGCTCAAGCAAGGCGGCAGTTCGATCTGGGCGCAGGACGAAGCCAGTTGCGTGATCTACGGCATGCCGATGGCCATCGTCAAAGCTGAACTCGCCGACGCGGTGTACAGCCTGGACGACATTGGCAAGCACCTGGTCGAGGCCTGTATCTGATGGATGTTCTAAGCCTGATTGGCATCATCATGGCCTTTGTCGCGATCATCGGCGGCAACTACCTTGAAGGCGGTCATCTCGGCGCCCTGGCCAACGGCCCGGCAGCGCTGATCGTGCTCGGCGGCACCATTGGCGCCGCGTTGCTGCAATCACCGATGAGTGCCTTCAAGCGCGCCATGCAGATCCTCGCCTGGATCCTGTTTCCGCCCCGTGTCGACCTGGCCGGTGGCATCGACCGCGTGGTGAACTGGAGCCTGACCGCCCGCAAGGAAGGCCTGCTGGGCCTTGAAGGCATCGCCGACGCCGAGCCCGACAACTACGCGCGTAAAGGCCTGCAACTGCTGGTTGACGGCGCCGAGCCGGAAGCGATCCGCAGCATTCTCGAAGTGGATTTCTACACCCAGGAAAGCCGCGATGTCGAAGCCGCGAAGGTCTTCGAAAGCATGGGCGGTTACGCGCCGACCATCGGCATCATCGGTGCGGTGATGGGCCTGATTCACGTCATGGGCAACCTGGGCGATCCGTCGCAACTGGGTAGCGGTATCGCCGTGGCCTTCGTCGCCACCATCTACGGCGTGGCCAGTGCCAACCTGGTGCTGTTGCCGATCGCCGCCAAACTCAAATCCATCGCGTTGCGCCAGTCGCGTTATCGCGAAATGTTGCTGGAAGGGCTCCTGTCGATCGCCGAAGGTGAAAACCCACGCTCCATTGAGTTGAAGCTCCAGGGCTTCATGGATTAAGGGAGTACAGGGCCTGCTCACAGTAAATGATGGAGCGCGCAGCGCCCTGCGAGCCGCAAGACTAGGCACGAGGAGAGAGGTTTGGTTGTTTCAAATGAACGACGAGTAACGACGTATTGCGGCGCGCAGGGCGCTGCCCTTCGGGTTGGCGCTGTGATTGCGCCAGGCTGCGTTGCGCGACTTGAGAAGGGAGAAGCCATTCTCGGCGTCACGCGCCTTACCTGGCACAATCACAGCGCCAACGCGCTGCATCATTTACTGTGAGCAGGCCCTGATCATGGCTCGTCGTCGACAACATGATGAACATGTAAACCATGAACGTTGGCTGGTTTCCTACGCCGACTTCATCACCTTGCTGTTCGCCTTTTTCGTAGTGATGTACTCCATCTCTTCGATCAACGAAGGCAAGTACAAGGTCATTTCCGAAGCGCTGATCGGGGTCTTCACTGATTCCGATCGTTCGCTCAAGCCGATCCCCATCGGTGACGAGCGGCCGAAGACCGTGACCCCGGCCAAGCCGCTGGTCAAGGACAGTGACCAGGTCGATGCCGGTGTTGCCGGTGCCAGCGATCCACTGAAAAGCATCGCCGACGACATCAGTGCGGCGTTCGGTGACCTGATCAGCTCCAACCAGATGACCGTGCGCGGCAATGAGTTGTGGGTCGAGATCGAGCTCAATTCCAGCCTGTTGTTTGGCAGCGGCGACGCCATGCCCAGCGACATCGCGTTCAACATCATCGACAAGGTCGCGGCGATCCTGAAGCCGTTCGACAACCCGATCCATGTCGAAGGTTTCACCGACGATCAACCGATCCGCACTGCGCAGTACCCGACCAACTGGGAGCTGTCCTCGGCCCGCTCGGCCAGCATCGTGCGCATGCTGGCGATGCAGGGGGTGAACCCCGGTCGCCTGGCTTCGGTGGGCTACGGCGAGTTTCAGCCGGTGGCCAACAACGCCACCGCTGAAGGCCGCGCCCGCAACCGTCGCGTGGTGCTGGTGGTGTCGCGCAACCTCGATGTTCGCCGCAGCCTGACCGGCACCGGAACCGCCCATGCGCAACCGGATGCCGCATTGAAGCGTGCTGGCACACAAACTGCACCGACACCGGTCAAGTCGCCGGTACGAGAGAGCGCCGTCAATTCTCCGTCACCCGCATTAACACGTTGAGCTATTTCTCGGTCGATCCATTCGGCCGGGAGGAACAATCCGAATGAGAGTCTGGGCAGTCGCCAATCAAAAGGGTGGTGTCGGTAAAACCACTTCCTCCATCGCTTTAGCCGGTTTACTGGCGGAGGCGGGCAAGCGGGTGGTCGTAGTCGATCTCGACCCCCACGGCTCGATGACCAGTTACTTCGGCTACGATCCCGACGCCCTGGAGCACAGCAGCTACGACCTGTTCCTGCACAAGGGCAGCGTGCCGCAAGGCCTGCCGGGTCAACTGCTGCTGTCGACCAGTGACGAACGCATCTCCCTGTTGCCCTCCAGTACCGCACTGGCCACCCTTGAGCGCCAGTCGCCGGGGCAGAGTGGCTTGGGCCTGGTGATTGCCAAGAGCCTGGCGCAACTGTGGCAAGACTTCGATTACGCCGTGATCGACAGCCCGCCCTTGCTCGGCGTGCTGATGGTCAATGCCTTGGCGGCGAGCCAGCAACTGGTGATCCCGGTGCAGACCGAACATCTGGCGGTCAAGGGCCTGGAGCGTATGGTCAACACCCTGGCGATGATCAACCGCTCGCGCAAACAGGCATTGCCCTTCACCATCGTGCCGACCCTGTTTGACCGCCGCACCCAGGCGTCCCTCGGAACGTTGCGCGTGCTGCGCGACAAATTCCCCGAGGAAATCTGGCAAGGCTACATCCCGGTGGACACGCGCCTGCGCGATGCCAGCCGCGCCGGTCTGACGCCTTCGCAATTCGACGGCAAGAGCCGTGGCGTTCTCGCTTACCGTGCGTTGCTCAAGCATCTGCTGGCGGCGCAACTTGTTGCGCAGGTGGCGTGACATGAGCCCAATGCCCGTAGCGCCCCTGCAGGTCTGCCAATGAATCGGCCAGTGAAGACGACATCGCGCCCGCAACTGGCGTTGCAGTCGTATCTGGACAGCCTGCTGCAAGACGCAACCGAGGACTTCACGCCTGAGATCGAGGTGCTGGCCGAGATTGTCGAAGCGGTGAAAGTCGTCGAAGAGCAAGCGGTGTTGGACGAGTTCCAGGCCGCGGTGCTCGAAGAGCAGGCCCGGGATGCACAGAAAACCGCAGTGGCCGCCGCGCCGGTGGTCGCGCCTTTGGCAAAGACTCCCGTAGCCTTGGTCGAGGCCCTGGAACCCGTTCTGGCGCCGGTATCGACCCTTGCGCCGCTGTTGCAAACCCTGGTGGCTCCAGTCATTGAAGAGCCGGTAGCGCTGGTGGCTCCGGTGATCGAGGAGCCTCAGGCGCTGGTGCTGCCCGTCGTCGAAGTGCACCTGCCGCCGAGCAATACGCCGCCACCGGTGGAAACCGATGGTCGTCCATCCTGGGCTGCCGAACCCTTCGAGTGCCTGCTGTTCGATGTCGCCGGATTGACCCTGGCGGTGCCGCTGGTGTGCCTAGGGTCGATTTACTCCCTGGCCGGTCACGAGTTGACACCGTTGTTCGGCCAACCGGAGTGGTTCCTGGGCATCCTGCCGAGCCAGGCCGGCAACCTCAAGGTGCTCGATACCGCGCGCTGGGTCATGCCCGACCGTTACCGCGACGATTTCAAGCAGGGCCTGCAATACGTGATTTCGGTGCAAGGCTACGAGTGGGGGCTGGCGGTGCATCAGGTCAGCCGTTCGTTGCGCCTGAACCCGAATGAAATCAAATGGAGAAGTCATCGAGGTCAGCGGCCATGGCTCGCCGGCACGGTGATTGAACACATGTGCGCCTTGCTCGATGTCGCCTCATTGGCCGAGTTGATCGCAAGTGGCGGCGCCAAGCACATGTCTGGCAGCAAGCCGGGCCACAAACCGACATCAGTCAAATAAACAAAACAGGCGACGTCACTCTGATGATGTTGCACAGAACACACACCGCCAGGGCGGTTTCTTGAGGGGTCAGGGTATGAATGACAAGGCAACGGCGGCAAAAGGTTCCGAAGATCCGATCCTGCAATGGGTCACCTTCAAGCTGGACAACGAGACCTACGGCATCAACGTGATGCGCGTCCAGGAAGTCCTGCGCTACACCGAAATCGCCCCGGTCCCGGGCGCCCCGAGCTACGTGCTGGGCATCATCAACCTGCGCGGTAACGTCGTCACCGTGATCGACACCCGCCAGCGCTTCGGCCTGATGAATGCCGAGATCAGCGACAACACCCGTATCGTCATCATCGAAGCCGACAAGCAGGTTGTCGGGATCATGGTCGACAGCGTGGCCGAAGTGGTTTACCTGCGTCAGTCGGAAATCGAAACCGCGCCGAACGTGGGTAACGAAGAGTCCGCCAAGTTCATTCAAGGCGTGTGCAACAAGAACAACGAATTGCTCATCCTGGTCGAGCTCGACAAGATGATGAGCGAAGAAGAATGGTCGGAACTGGAGAGTATCTGATTGATTCTCGAGGTTGCGGTCATTGTCCTGTTCCTGTTTTGGGCAGGCACGCTGGCAATGTTCCTGGCGTACATTCGCGGTCAAAAGCAGATCGCCGCGCAACAGGCCAAGGGTGATGCGCAGCGTGATCAGCGCATCAAGGACCTGGCCAAGCGCGTCGACGACTACCAGAACGGCAATGTGCGCATGGGCGAAGACCTGTATGAACTGCGGGCGATCGTTGCGCCATTGCCGGACAAACTCGTTCAGCTGGAACAGCGCGATCCCACCAGCCTGTCGTTCGCCCAGGCGGCGCGACTGGTCGGGATGGGCGCCAGCGTCAACGAACTGACCCAGTCCTGCGGCTTGACCCAGGCGGAGGCGGAGTTGATGAGCAAGTTGCATAGAAACTAAAACGCAGATCAAAGATCGTCCGAACGCTGTTCGAGCTTTCGGGCGATTTTTATAGCGATTTGTCCTCTTCGGCCATTCGCGAGTCGAACGAATGACATTTGGTGGCTTGTAGACACCCAACTGTTTCCAGCTATCAATAGTTTCCCGTCGGGCAACAATGCATAGGTTTTCGCGGCATCCTCAATGCCAAACACTGAGATCGTTCTCCATCCAATGCCATTGGCGAAGCGAAGATCCAGACGCCCATTTGCCAGGTAGCGGCCTACGAGGAACTCACTTTTGTGTCCACTACCGCTCCGTCCATGAGCATTACCGATAGTCGTCGTGGTGTCATCGATTGATGACGCTCCCCCCAACCAGTAGCAGTCTTTCGGTCTGGGTTGTGTAATAACTGGTTTGCCTTCATTGAACGCGGTGTCGGGTCTACCGTCTGTTGTAAAACCCATCACCATACAGTCGTTGGTTCCCAAGCCGTCTTCAGCATAAGTGTAAGCAATGCCTATAGCGACTAGTCGCCCATCCGGTTTTATGGAGACTTGATTGCAGTGGATTAAGTGTTTTGGGTAGCTGATAGTTGTAAATCCGCCAGCGCCAAATGAGGTATCAAGTTGCCCGTCAATGTCAAGTCGGGCCAGAAGTCCATGTTCGAATTCCTTCTGGACTCCGCCAAAGACGAGGATCTTTCCATCCGCTTGGAGTGCATGTCGAGATAGGGTTACGGGATAACCGTCAAACTTGAGTTTTACGGACCCGCTATTGTTGAAGCTTGTATCGAGCACGCCATTCGCCAGGAACCGCATGACAATCCCGTATCCGTCTTGACCTTTAACTGCAGCGTGCACAGTCAACAATATCGTTCCATCGGATTGGACTGTCGCACTGTCCGCTATGCTGAAAGCCGTGGGTGCATGTTCGTTGTGCTGGGTTCTTGAAAGTGGTTCGGTTAATGGAAGATCAATGATGATCTGCCCGTTTTTACCAAACTCCGTGTCAGGTGTTCCATCGTCATTAAAGCGTGCCAAAACATGCTGGTACCCCTGTTCACCGTAATTGAAGCCCGACAACAGGATTTTTTCATCCGGCAGAACTGAAACCCCACCGCCCAGTGCCCTGACTCCAGGCAAGAAGTTACCTCTGATATATCCACTTGAACCACTTCCGCCAAACTGTGTATCGACATTGCCGTCTTCATTTAACCGCATCAGGCCAAACTGTTGATCATCGTTGCCATAGGTCGTTGCGCTTACGATGATTTTTCCGTTTGCATTCATCGCCATACCAGCGACATGGGAGGTAGTGGTACCAGGAAACATGTGTATTATTTTCCCGTTTTGTCCAAATGACGGATCAAGAAAGGGTGTGTTATCAGCAGGTGTTTGAACATTGATTTTCATGACGATGACCAGTCCTGGAGGGATGGGCTCACGGGTACAGGGCGTGTAGCCCGTGAAGTAGCACTGGCGCTACAAGCATCATTCAATATTCAAACAGGCATGCTCGCTACTGTCAGATCTGACAGTAGCGATGGACGGGCAACGACTGAACGTATCAGTAGTCGTCGCCACGCTCAGTAATGTCCTTCTCGACCATCAGCGCATCCGGACCCTGCCCCGCCGGAAACTTCCCCTTCAAACTCCACGCAAACGCAATGATCTCGGCAATCGTCAGATAGAGCTCCTGCGGAATGCTGTCCCCCAGCTCCATCCTCGCCAGCAGCCTCACCAACTCGGCGTTTTCGTAGATCGGCACTTCGCAGTCGCGGGCAATGCGCAGGATTTCTTCCGCCAGCGCTTCGTCGCCCTTGGCGGTGAGGGTGGGGGCGTGGGTGCCGTCGTATTTGAGGGCGATGGCCTGGCGTGGGGCGTTGGGGTTTTTCATGCGGTTTCGTCGACCCAGCGTTGTTCGAGGCGGGTTTGCGGGCCTTGGGGCGGTGTGCCGAGGTGGCAGTCCAGATCGCCGACGTTCAGGCCGGCGGACAGTAAGCGCTCACGCAGCCCGGCCAGATTGCTTTCGATCAGGCTGGCGGTGTAAGGCCGTTCGGCCCAGAGCTGGCTGGAGAGGCTGCCCTTGATCAGTTGCGCCTGAATTTGCAGCGGCCCCAAAGGCTCCATGGCGAAGGCCAGCTCCACACGCCACAGCTGTTGTTTGGGTTCGCGTTCTTCGCGACGTTCCTTTGGCTGTTCTTTTTCGGGCGCATCCTCACGCTGGAACTTGAGCTGCAATGGCACGATGTCTTGCAGATTGCGCATCGGGATTTCCAGCTGCCAGGTGCTCATCAGCCGCCCGTCGGCGGTTACGCCGGTTTGTTCCAGACTCGACAGTTGATGGCTTTGCAGGCGCGAAACCGCGGCGGCGGCCAGGCGAAGCAGGTGTTCGAGGTCGTTTTCACCATCGGCGCCTTGCAACTGGCGTTCGGGCAGCGGGAAACCGGTCGGCGACGGCTTGGCACTGACCTGGCCGAGCATGCCCAGGGCATTGCGGACAAAGTTCGGCATGGCCTGGGCCAGAGTGTTGGCGGCGATGATCGCGCCGAGGCTGGTGTTGGCCGGCAAGCCCTGACTCAACTGCGCAACCAGTTTGAGCAGGTCGCCCTTCATGTCCGGCGCGAGTGTCGGGTTTTGCCCGGTCAGCAGTTTGCTTTCGAGAAACACACCGCTGCTGGCCAGGGCCTGGGCCAGGCCCTTGTGGGTGCTCAACTGTTGAACATCCGGCAGGCCGGCGAGCAACCGGGCAGCGACGTTGCGTAATTCAACGGATGTCTGGTCCGAGGGCGCAAGGTTCTGCAGGAGCTTGAGCAAGCCGTCCAGCGACCCCTGGCGGCTTTGCTGGTCGACCAGTTGCCGGGTCACCGCCAGTTGTTCCTGTCGGCTGCTCAGGGGCACGAACTTCACGGTCTGGGCGTCCTGCACCTGCGCGCTCAGCAAGGTGCCGATGCGCAAGGGCTGTGGGCTGTCGATGCTCAGGGTACTGCCGCTCAGTGCGGTATTGAGCAGGCCCACCATCGAGCGAAACACCATGGGCTGGCCGGGCACCTGAGGCAGCACTTGCGAGGTCAGCACTTTGCCCTGTAGCAGGGTGCCAACGGGCAGTTGCGCGGTGTCGAGGCGGGTGAGGGTGGCGACGTTGGAGGCAATGGCCTGCTGCACCGTCACGGCCAGGTTGCCGGCCGAGGGTTGGCTGACGAGCAGCGTGGTGCCCTGGGCCAGCGGTTGATTGCTGGTGGTCTGGACCGTGGTCTGGCGGCCGCTGTCGAGGGTGACCTTGAGCAGCATCTGGAAAGTCTGGTCCGCCTGCTTGAGCGACAACACTTCGGCTTGGGCGGTTTGACCGACGCCGATCAACCCCTCCACCGGCGTCAGCAATTTTAGCAGCTCGCCGCTGACCACCTGCGGGCGTGACGTCGCCGGGAGGGTTTGCGGTAGCGGGAGGATGTTCATTTCGCCTGTCATACGCGGTCACAACCTGAGGAAAATGCACTCTTTAGAGTAAGGCATGGCATGTATAATGCCGCGCCGTTGTATCCAAAAATGGCGAAAACTTTGCAATTGTTTGACGCAGCTCTCTAGAACAAGACGTCATTGCATCTATGCTGCATCTCTTTAACGGCCGCGCCAGAGCCGACTTGAACCGTATAAGGCCCGTGAACCCTTGACCAGTCCTGTCCTGCAAACCGTTGCCCTTGCCTGTGAGCGAGACCTTCGGCTGCTCTTCGAAAATCTCGATTTGAGACTGGCCAGTGGCGAAATGATGCAAATCAGCGGCCCCAACGGCAGCGGCAAGACCAGCCTGTTGCGCCTGCTCTCGGGGCTGATGCAGCCGACCGCCGGTCAGGTGCTGCTCAACGGTCAGCCGCTGAACGAACAACGCGGTGAGCTGGCGCGCAACCTGCTGTGGATCGGCCACGCTGCCGGGATCAAGGATTTGCTGACGCCGGAAGAGAACCTGAGCTGGCTGTGCGCCTTGCATCATCCGGCGACCCACGAGGCGATCTGGCAGGCGCTGGCCGCGGTCGGCCTGCGCGGATTCGAGGATGTGCCTTGCCACACCCTGTCTGCCGGTCAGCAGCGCCGCGTTGCCCTGGCGCGCCTGTATCTGGACAGTCCGCCGCTCTGGATCCTCGATGAACCCTTTACCGCCCTCGACAAGCAGGGCGTGGCACAGCTTGAATCTCATCTGGCCGGCCACTGCGAGCGCGGCGGCATGGTGGTGTTGACCACTCATCACACGCTGAGCCGGATGCCGGCCGGTTATCGCGACATCGATCTTGGGAGCTGGGCCGTATGAGTGTTTTCGGCCTGCTGGTCGCCCGCGAGGCTCGTCTGCTGTTCCGCCGTCCGGCGGAACTGGCCAATCCGCTGGTGTTCTTCGCCATCGTCGTGTCCCTGTTCCCGTTGGCGGTCGGACCCGAGTCTCAATTGTTGCAAACCTTGTCTCCGGGACTGGTCTGGGTCGCGGCACTTTTATCGGTTTTGCTCTCGCTGGACGGGCTTTTCCGCAGTGATTTCGAGGATGGATCCCTCGAGCAGTGGGTCCTTTCGCCGCACCCCCTGGCTCTTCTGGTTTTGGCCAAGGTGCTGGCACACTGGGCTTTTTCCGGCCTGGCACTGGTTTTGCTCGCGCCTTTGCTGGCGCTGATGCTCGGTTTGCCTGCCGCCTGTCTGCCAGTGTTGCTGCTTTCGTTGCTGCTCGGTACACCGGTACTGAGCCTGCTCGGTGCGGTGGGCGCGGCACTGACGGTGGGCTTGAAGCGCGGTGGCCTGTTGCTGGCACTGCTGATACTGCCGTTGTACATCCCGGTGTTGATCCTTGGCAGTGGCGCCTTGCAGGCTGCCTTGCAGGGAATGCCGGCGACCGGTTATCTCCTATGGCTTGGCAGCCTGACCGCCTTGGCGATAACCCTGACACCTTTTGCAATAGCCGCTGGCTTGAAGATCAGCGTCGGCGAATAATGAGGTCTGGTTAAAAAATAACCAGTAAAGACCCTGGCTCTTCACAGTAAAGAGCAACCGTGATGGAAACAGTATGAACTGGACGTGGTTTCACAAGCTTGGCTCGCCCAAATGGTTTTACGGCATCAGCGGCAAACTGCTGCCCTGGCTGAGCGTCGCGGCGTTGCTGCTGATCAGCGTTGGCGTGGTCTGGGGCCTGGCCTTTGCGCCGCCGGACTACCAGCAGGGCAACAGCTTCCGCATCATCTATATCCACGTCCCGGCCGCCATGCTGGCCCAGTCCATCTACGTGATGCTGGCGGTGTGCGGCATCGTCGGGCTGGTGTGGAAAATGAAACTGGCCGACGTCGCCCTGCAATGCGCAGCGCCCATCGGTGCCTGGATGACCGCCGTGGCGCTGGTCACCGGAGCGATCTGGGGCAAGCCGACCTGGGGCTCGTGGTGGGTCTGGGATGCACGCCTTACGTCCATGCTTATCCTGCTTTTCCTGTACTTCGGTCTCATTGCGCTGGGCAACGCCATCAGCAATCGTGACAGCGCGGCCAAGGCCTGTGCGGTGCTGGCGATCGTCGGTGTGATCAACATCCCGATCATCAAGTACTCGGTGGAGTGGTGGAACACCCTGCACCAGGGCGCGACCTTCACCCTCACCGAAAAACCGGCGATGCCCGCCGAGATGTGGCTGCCACTGCTGCTGACGGCGTTGGGTTTCTACTGTTTCTTCGGTGCGGTCCTGCTGCTGCGCATGCGTCTTGAAGTGCTCAAGCGCGAAGCCCGGGCCAGTTGGGTCAAAGCCGAAGTGGAAAACAGCCTGGAGGTCGCTCGATGAGTTTTGCTTCATTCGGCGACTTCATTGCTATGGGTCATCATGGCCTGTATGTCTGGTCAGCCTATGGCATCTGCCTGACGGTTTTGGCCCTCAACGTGGCGGCGCCGATCCTGGCCCGCAAGCGGTATCTGCAACAAGAGGCGCGTCGTCTGCGCCGGGAGAACGGCAAGTGAATCCGCTGCGCAAAAAGCGTCTTATCATCATTCTCGCGATCCTGGTCGGGGTCGGCGCTGCCGTCGGCCTGGCCCTGAGCGCCCTGCAGCAGAACATCAACCTGTTTTACACACCGACCCAGATCGCCAACGGTGAAGCCCCACAAGATACGCGCATTCGCGCCGGCGGCATGGTCGAGAAGGGCTCGCTTGAGCGATCCAGTGATTCCCTGGACGTGAAGTTCGTCGTCACCGACTTCAACAAATCCGTGACCATCACTTATCGCGGCATCCTGCCGGACCTGTTCCGCGAAGGGCAGGGCATCGTCGCCCTGGGCAAGCTCAATGCCGATGGCGTGGTCGTGGCCGATGAAGTGCTGGCCAAGCACGATGAGAAGTACATGCCGCCGGAAGTGACCAAGGCGTTGAAAGACAGCGGTCAATCGGCTCCAACGCCCGCGAAGGAGGGTTGATCCATGACGTCCGGCATCTTTATTCCCGAGTTGGGTCATCTGGCGATGATCCTGGCCCTGTGCTTTGCCCTGGCTCAGGCCGTGGTGCCGCTGTTCGGTGCCTGGCGCGGTGACCGCCTGTGGATGAGCCTGGCCCAGCCGGCCGCCTGGGGGCAATTCACCTTTCTGGTGTTTGCCTTCGGTTGCCTGACCTACGCCTTCATGGTCGATGACTTCTCCGTCGCTTATGTGGCCAACAACTCCAACAGCGCGTTGCCGTGGTACTACAAGTTCAGCGCCGTGTGGGGTGCCCACGAAGGTTCCCTGCTGTTGTGGGCCTTGATTCTCGGCGGCTGGACCTTCGCGGTGTCGGTGTTTTCCCGGCAGTTGCCGCAGGTCATGCTGGCCCGCGTGCTGGCGGTGATGGGCATGATCAGCACCGGTTTCCTGCTGTTCCTGATCATGACCTCCAACCCGTTCAAGCGCATCCTGCCGCAAATGCCCAGCGACGGTGCCGACCTCAACCCGCTGCTGCAAGACATCGGCCTGATCGTTCACCCGCCGATGCTGTACATGGGTTACGTCGGTTTCTCGGTGGCCTTCGCCTTCGCGATCGCCGCGCTGATGGGCGGTCGCCTGGATGCCGCGTGGGCGCGCTGGTCGCGTCCTTGGACCATCGTGGCCTGGGCGTTCCTCGGTATCGGCATCACCCTGGGTTCGTGGTGGGCGTACTACGAACTCGGCTGGGGCGGCTGGTGGTTCTGGGACCCGGTGGAAAACGCCTCGTTCATGCCGTGGCTGGTGGGCACCGCACTGATTCACTCGTTGGCGGTCACGGAAAAGCGTGGCGTGTTCAAGAGCTGGACCGTGTTGCTGGCCATCGCTGCGTTTTCGCTGAGCCTGTTGGGTACTTTCCTCGTGCGTTCCGGCGTGCTGACCTCGGTGCATGCCTTTGCCTCCGACCCAGAGCGCGGGGTGTTCATCCTGATTTTCCTGCTGTTCGTGGTCGGTGGTTCGCTGACGCTGTTCGCCCTGCGCGCGCCGGTGGTCAAGAGCCAGGTGGGCTTCAACCTCTGGTCCAGGGAAACCCTGCTGCTGGGCAACAACCTCGTGCTGGTGGTAGCGGCCTCGATGATCCTGCTCGGCACCTTGTATCCGCTGATTCTGGACGCCATGACCGGCGCCAAGCTGTCCGTCGGCCCGCCGTATTTCAACGCGCTGTTCATTCCGTTGATGGCGTTGCTGATGGTGGTGATGGCGGTCGGCGTGATCGTGCGTTGGAAAGACACACCGGTGAAATGGCTGGTGAGCATGCTCACCCCGGTCCTGCTCGGCAGCGCTGCGCTGGCAGTAGTGGCCGGCGTCGCCTACGGCGATTTCAACTGGGCCGTGCTCGCGACCTTCATGCTCGCCGCCTGGGTGTTGCTGGCCGGTGTGCGTGACATCTTCGACAAGACCCGCCACAAGGGCCTGATCAAAGGCCTGCCAACCCTAACCCGCAGCTACTGGGGCATGCAGGTCGCGCACCTGGGCATTGCCGTGTGTGCGCTGGGTGTCGTGTTGTCCAGCCAGAACAGTGCCGAACGTGACCTGCGCCTGGCGCCGGGCGAATCCATGGACCTGGGTGGTTATCAGTTCGTCTTCGAAGGCGCCAAGCATTTCGAAGGCCCGAACTTCACCTCCGACAAGGGCACGGTTCGCGTGATCCGCGATGGCAAGGAAGTCAGTGTGCTGCACCCGGAAAAACGCCTGTACACCGTGCAGAACTCAGTGATGACCGAAGCCGGCATCGATGCCGGTTTCACCCGCGACCTCTATGTCGCCCTCGGTGAACCCTTGGGTAACGGTGCCTGGGCTGTGCGCGTTCACGTCAAACCGTTCGTGCGCTGGATCTGGTTCGGCGGTTTGCTGACCGGCTTAGGCGGGTTGCTGGCGGCGCTGGATCGGCGATATCGGGTCAAGGTCAAAAGCCGCGTGCGCGAAGCACTGGGCATGTCGGGAGCCACTGCATGAAGCGTTGGTTGATGTTGTTGCCACTGGCGATTTTTCTGGTGGTTGCTGTATTCCTTTACCGAGGGTTGTACCTGGATCCGGCCGAGTTGCCTTCGGCCATGATCAACAAACCGTTCCCGGAGTTTTCCCTGCCAACGGTGCAGGGCGACAAGACCCTGACCCGCGCTGACATCCTCGGCAAACCGGCGCTGGTCAACGTCTGGGGCACCTGGTGCATTTCCTGCCGGGTCGAGCACCCGGTGTTGAACAAGCTGGCACAGCAAGGCGTGGTGATCTACGGCATCAACTACAAGGACACCAACGCCGATGCCTTGAAGTGGCTGACGGACTTCCACAACCCGTATGTACTGGACATTCGTGACGACCAAGGCTCGCTGGGCCTGAACCTCGGAGTCTACGGCGCCCCGGAAACCTTCTTCATCGATGCCAAGGGCATCATCCGTGACAAGTTCGTCGGCGTGATCGACGAGCAGGTCTGGCGCGAAAAACTGGCGGCCAAGTACCAGGCGCTGGTCGACGAGGTCAAGCCATGAAGCGCTGGATTGCTGCCGCCGTTATCGGTTTGAGCATGGCCGGCATGGCCCACGCGGCCATCGACACTTACGAGTTCGCCAAGGAAGGTGACCGCGAGCGTTTCCGCGAACTGACCAAGGAGCTGCGTTGCCCCAAGTGCCAGAATCAGGACATCGCCGACTCCAACGCACCGATTGCCGCCGACCTGCGCAAAGAGATTTTCCGCATGCTCGGCGAGGGCAAGGACAACCAGCAGATCATCGACTTCATGGTCGATCGCTACGGTGATTTCGTCCGCTACAAGCCTGCGCTGAACGCCAAGACCGCCTTGCTCTGGTTCGGCCCCGCCGGCCTGCTGTTGGGCGGTGTCGTGATCATCGCGGTGATCGTCCGCCGTCGTCGCGTGCAACGCGCCGGCACCCCGGACTCGCTTTCTGCCGAGGAGCGCTCGCGCCTCGACCACCTGTTGGATAAAACCAAGAATGATTGATTTCTGGCTCGCTGCAGGTCTGCTGCTTCTGGTTGCCCTGAGTTTTCTATTGATCCCGGTGCTGCGCAGCCGTCGCGCCCAGCGTGAAGAGGATCGTACCGCCCTGAACGTCGCGCTTTATCAGGAGCGCGTGGCTGAGTTGCAGACTCAGCAGGAAGAGGGCGTGCTCGATGCGGCGCAAATGGACGCCGGTCGCGCCGAAGCTGCCCGTGAGTTGCTGGCGGACACCGAAGGCGCTGAAGCACCGCAGGTGTCGCGTCTGGGCAAACCCTTGCCGTTGCTGGCGGCCATTCTGGTGCCGGTGCTGGGCCTGGGGCTGTACATGCATTACGGTGCCAGCGACAAGGTTGAGCTGACTCGCGAGTTCGCGCAGGCACCGCAGTCGATGGAAGAGATGACCAAGCGCCTGGAGCGCGTGGTCGCCGCTCAGCCGGATTCCGCTGAAGGCATGTACTTCCTCGGTCGCACCTACATGGCTCAAGATCGCCCGGCGGACGCGGCGAAGATGTTCGAGCGAACCGTGAACCTGGCTGGTCGTCAGCCGGAGCTGCTCGGTCAGTGGGCTCAGGCCCAGTACTTCGCCGATGGCAAGAAGTGGTCGGACAAGGTCCAGGCCCTGACCGACGAAGCGCTCAAGGCCGATCCGAAAGAAGTCACCAGCCTTGGCTTGCTTGGCATTGCCGCGTTTGAAAGCGAGCGTTATCAGGACGCCATCGATTACTGGAATCGCCTGTTGGCGCAATTGCCGCCGGAAGACCAGTCCCGCGAGGCGCTGCAAGGCGGGATTACCCGGGCCACGGAGAAGCTTGTTGCCAGTGGTGGCAAGGTTGCGCAAGCACCGGCGGCCAAGGCCTCGGCGCTGCTCAAGGTCAGCGTCGATCTGGCGGCGGACCTCAAATCCAAGGTCCAGCCTGGCGACAGCGTGTTCATCTTCGCCCGTGCGATCTCCGGTCCTCCGGCCCCGCTGGCGGTCAAGCGCATGACCGTGGCCGACCTGCCGGTGACCGTCGAACTGGGTGATGCCGACGCAATGATGCCGCAATTGAAACTGTCGAACTTCCCTGAAGTCCAACTGGTTGCGCGCATTTCCCGTGCCGGCAAACCGACCGCCGGCGAATGGATCGGTCGCAGCCAGCCACTGGCCAGCAGCACCACCGCGCCGCAAACACTGACCATCGACAGCCCGGATAAATAACAGGAAACGCCACCATGACCGCCATTGCTCGTATTGCCCTGCTCAGCGCTGTTTTGGGGTTAAGCGCTTGTGCGGTCCAGCAACCAACGGAACATCAGGCACCACCACCGTTCCCGCCGTCGCAGCCGAGCCCCACACCATCGACGTCGCCCGTACCGAGCAAGCCGACCATACCGGCCAAACCTTCCAAGCCGTTGCCACGCACCTCAGCGAGCTTCGCGCCACCACCTGGGGGCAATAGCCATTGGGATCCGAAGCTTGGGGTGTATGTGCTGGATGACCAGCCCAATACCTTTTATCGCCAGCGTACCTATTACCGCTGGGATAACGGCTGGAGCCGGTCGATCGGTCCGAACGGGCCGTGGGAAGATACTGACATCCACGGTGTACCGGGTGGCCTGGGGCGGCAGTTCGGGCAGTAGTGCAAAGAGGCGACCTTCGGGTTGCCTTTTTCTTGGCTGGGAAATGTGATTGCCGGGCCACTGCTGGACCCTGTGGGAGCGAGCCTGCTCGCGAAGGCGGCCTGACAGCCGACCTGTCTTTTGTTGATCGTGTACATATCCGTTTCTGCGGTAACGACGACTTATGGTTCCGCTCTTACAGCGGGTCACTTTTGGCAAACGCCCCAAAAGTGACCAAAAGGTCTCGCCCCTTACGTACGGCCCCTCGCTAAGGCTCGGCGTTCCTTCGCTGCGGTATTCATCCGGGGGCATTGCCCTCCGGTCGGCTTCGCTTCGACCTACATGCAATGAGTTCGACTGCGTCGAACGGCGCTGCGCGCCAATCCCCGGATGAACACCTCCGCTCAGCCTGCCGAGGGGGCGGGTGGATCAAGATCAAGAGCTGCAGGCGAGCTAACGCTCGGCCTGTTGAGTGGTGAGGAGCGTGGGTGTACGCCGCTCTGCCTTTGCTCTTCTGTGGGAGATTCTATGGTTGAGGAAAAGCCCTCAACCCGCTTTTGCTTTGGCTTTTGATCTTCTTGCCCCCTCGAGAGGCCGAACGTCAGGGGCAAAGCATTTGGTTACTTTCGCCTGGGCCGACACTCCGGCTTTTCGAAAGTGACCCGCCGTAAGGGCGGAACCGTAAGTGGCCGTGACCACAGCAATGGACATGTACACCAGTAAAAAACACATCTACCAACACATAGCCATCGCGGGCAAGCCACGCTCCCACAGCCTCCGACGCCAGACTGACCCGAGCCGAACTCCGCCTGCACCTGCACTGCGTGCTGTGCCACCCGGACATCTTCAGCGTGTTCCGCGATCTGGTGGAGAGCCCGCTGGTGCAATTGGTGTCGGTGATGGACCACTCGCCGGGTCAGCGCCAGTTCGTACTGGAATCCAAGTACCGTGAGTACTACATGATCACGTACCACCTGACCACGACGCAGATGGATGAATTCATCACGCTGCAAATGGCCAACTCGCGCACGTACAGCGACCGTTACCCACATCGAGGAGTCGGCGCGCTACGGCATGACCATCGCCGAGTTCCTGGCCACCGTCGAGGCCAAATTTGGTTACCGGGAGCACGGAATGAATGTGTTGATAAGCGCACCGAACATCGTGCGCGGGCGGCCGCACTCGGGTAGCGTGGCCGTCGCAGATCTCGCCGGCGAAGGTTTGCTGAATATTCTGTCCAGCGACGACTTCCCGGCGAGCCTGCTGCATCGGCGTTCGAGCTGGCGGTACAGAGTGAGCGGATCTGTTTGGCCGAAGCGGTTTACCGAAGGTCCAGCAAGTATGGCGACAAGCGAAGAGGGTGTTTTGATGGCGGGCAGGTTGATCTATCTCATCGGGCCTTCAGGTTCGGGCAAGGACAGCCTGCTGGATGCGGCGCGAGAGCAGTTGGCAGAACGCGGCTGCCGTATCGTGCGGCGGGTCATCACCCGTTCGGCGGAAGCCGTGGGCGAGGCGGCACTCGGTGTCAGCCCGCAGCAGTTTGCCGAAATGGAGGCAGAAGGCGCGTTTGCCCTGAGCTGGCACGCCAATGGCCTGTCCTATGGCATTCCGCGGGAAATCGACGACTGGCTGGCCGCCGGGCACGACGTGCTGGTCAATGGCTCGCGGGGGCATTTGCAGAACACTCGCCTGCGCTATCCGAAGGCATTGGTGCTGTTGCTGACCGTGGACCAGGCGGTGCTGCGTCAACGACTGCTGGAGCGCGGGCGTGAGTCGCTGATCGAGATCGATCAGCGCTTGGCGCGCAATGCCCGATTCAACGAGCGGCTGTTGGCTGAAGATCCGGCCGTGCACCTGCTCGACAACTCCGGGCCGCTGGAGGTTACGGTCGAACGTTTGCTGGCCTGCATTGACGAGCAAGCCCCATGCGCCTGACGTTGCTGGGCACCGGTGATGCCCGGCAAGTGCCGGTCTATGGCTATGAGTGCGTGGCTACGATGCGGCCCGCCACGATCAGCGCTGGTTGATCGGCCCTGCAGTGCATTGATGAGTTGCAGCCGAAGTCGGCGGTATTGACCCATGTCGGGCATACCCTGGATGCCTGGTTGATGGAATATCGGGGTGAATTGCCGGCGAATGTCAGGGTCGGGTTTGATGGGTGTGTGTTGTAGCGATCTTTTGATCTTGATTGAGGGGCTGTCACACTTACTTCATCAACAACCCCTGCACATACTCCACAAACGCCCGAGCCTTGGCGCTGGCCATTCTCCCGGTGGGGAACACCGCCCACAGATCCAGGTTCGGCAGTGCCCAGTCCTTCATCACTTCCCGGACCGAACCGTCGGCCAGTTCCGGAGCGAACATCCATTGCGAGGCCATGGTCAGCCCTTGATGGGCCAGCACGGCTTCACGAAGGCCTTCGGCGGCATTGACGCGGATCCGGCCGCTGATGTTCACCGATTGCTCCTCGCCGGCCTTGTTGAACTGCCAATTGGCGGCGCTACCGAGGGTGTAGAGGATGGCCTGATGCTTGCTCAGGTCGGCGGGGCAGGTGGGCTCGCCGTGTTTTTCAAAGTAGGCCGGTGTGCCCAGTACCATGCGCCGGCATTCGGCGATCTTGCGCGCGGTCAGCCTCGAGTCGCTCAACACGCCCAGGCGCAGGGCGATATCGACGCCTTCTTCCACCAGGTTGACGTTGCGATCATCGAGCATCAGGTCGATGTCCAGCGCCGGGTTTTGCTCCAGGAAGGGGCCCAGGTGCGGAACGATGTGCAGCCGGCCGAAGGTGACAGGCGCGCAGATGCGCAGGTTGCCACTCAGCCCGCCGGCGGAACCCCGTGCGGCGTTATCGGCCTCGTCGGCTTCTTCGATGGCGCGCTTGGCCCGTTCGAAAAAGGCCAGCCCGGCCTCGGTGGGCGTCAGGCCCCGGGTCGAACGCAGCAACAGCCGCACCGCCAACCGCGATTCGAGTTGCGCGATGGTTTTCGACACGGCCGGCTGGCCGATTTTCAGGCGCCGGGCGGCGGCGGAAAACGAACCGGTTTCCACCACGTAGACGAAGGTTTCCATTGCGCCGAGACGGTCCATTGAGGGTCCTTGTGCAAAATCCGGAAGTGTCGAAAGTCCCTTGTAGGAGCGAGCCTGCTCGCGATGACGGCATGACAGTCAGCATCAATGTTGAATGTTAAAGCGCTATCGCGAGCAGGCTCGCTCCTACAAGGGGTATATGGCGACAGTCAAAACGCGGCTTTACCCACCGAAGCACCACCATCGACAAACAGCGTCTGCCCGGTGATGAACCCGCTCTGCTCCGACAACAGAAACGTTATCGCCGAGGCGATTTCCTGTGGCTGTCCAAGGCGGCCCATCGGTACGCTGGCCAGATACCGCGCTTCACCTTCGCTGCCCGGCGGATTGTTGGTGCGGAACAGTTCGGTTTCGGTCGGCCCCGGCGCCACGGCGTTTACCGTGATACCACTTTGTGCCAACTCCAGCGCCCACGAGCGGGTGAAGCTGACCAGCGCAGCCTTGGCCGCCGCATACGCCGTGCGCTGGGCAATCCCGAGTACCGTCAGGCTGGAGATGTTGACCACCCGGCCCCAACCCTTGGCGCGCATGTTCGGCAACAGCGCCTGGGTGGCCTGCAAGGCCGAATGCAGATTGACCCGCATTACGTCGTCAAAGGTATCCAGATCGATTTCGCCAAGGGCTTGCGGACGCACCAGACCGACGTTGTTCACCAATCCATCGAACTCGTACACCCTGGCCAACTCCTCCAGCACTTCTCGGGTCAGCTTTCGGTCGCTCAGGTCCAGCGGAAACAGAATGCCCGGGAACGTCAGGTCGGGTTTGCGGGCGATGCCCACCACACGATGACCGGCCCGGTCCAGGTGCTCGGCCACCGCCCGGCCAATGCCTTTGCTGGCGCCGGTGATGAGAAAGGTACGTCGGGTCATGGCAACTCCTTGTAAGGGCATGCCGCCGGCCGGGCGGCAATTGAACGGGGCAGCCGCGAATCGCATCCAGCATCGCTTCAGGCTCTGGGCGTTGAGTGTAATCGGGAAAGGCAGGGCTTTCATCAGGGGCTTTCATCACACTCTGTAAAACAACCAGGCGTCGCTCTTCGGGTTTTTGTGCTTGAGTAAAGATAACTCTAGGGTTATTTTTGTTTTTGCCAAGCAAGGAGGCTGGTGGTGCAGAGCAGGCTATTGATCAAGGAGTTGGTGGAAGCGGGTTGGACCCTGGACCGGGTCACTGGCAGTCATCATATCTTCACGCACCCTTACAACCCGTACACCGTTCCCGTCCCTCATCCAAAAAAGGATTTACCGATCGGGACGGTCAAGAGCATCAGGCGGCGAGCCGGGCTTTACTGCCCGCCAGCCAGTTACGCAGGAGATCCATAATGCAATATCCAATCTGTATCGAATGGGGCGACGAGAACACCGCCATCGGTATCCAGATCCCCGATATTCCAGGTGCGGTGACCGCCGGGGATACCTTTGAAGAGGCTTACAACGCAGCCGTCGAAATTGCCCACATCATGCTGCAGGAGATGGCAGCAGACGGCGATACCATTCCGATGCCGACTTCAGCGGCGCTGCACCGTGGCAATCCCGAGTTCGCCGACATGGGCTGGGGCATGCTGGAACTGGACATCTCGCCGTACATGGGCAAGACCGAGAAGGTCAATGTCACGCTGCCCGGCTATGTGATCCAGCGTATCGACCGCTATGTGCGCGAGCACAACGTCAAAAGCCGCTCCTCCTTTCTGGCGGATGCGGCGATGGAGAAGCTGGTTCGGCAATAAATCGGGGCGCTGCAGGCATTCGCGAGCAGGCTCGCTCCCACAGGTTGCTTGCAAACCTTGTGGGAGCAAGCCTGCTCGCGAAGCTTTAAAGCTTACGCCGTCGCCAGCGCAGCCTTCTGCGAAACACTCAAGAACCGCAACAACGCCAACAGCGGAAACGCGCTGCCGACGATCACGATCCACAACCAGCCGCCGTGTTCGTACACCGCGCTGGCCACCGAAGAGCCGAAGGCGCCGCCGATGAATATGCTGGTCATGTACAGCGCATTCAGGCGGCTGCGGCTTTTGCCGTCGAGGGCGTAGACCGCGCGCTGGCCGAGGACCATGTTCATCTGCACACAGAAGTCGAGCACCACGCCGGTTACCGCCAGGCCGATGATGCTGTAGGCCGGATGGATAAACGCCGGCATGAAACTCAGGCTGGCGAACAGCAGGGCCAGTAACGACGCGATGCGGGTGTGGCCTGAGTCGGCCAGGCGCCCGGCGATGGGTGCGGCGATGGCGCCGATGGCGCCCACCAGGGCAAAAATCGCGATCTCGCTTTGCGACAAACCGTGATTGCGCGCCAGTTCCAGTGGTACGGCGGTCCAGAACAGGCTGAAGGTGGCAAACATGCAGCCCTGGTAAAACGCCCGCTGGCGCAGGACCGGTTGTTTGCGCAACAGCGTCCACAGTGAGCCCAGCAATTGGCCATAGGACGCGCTGTGATCAGGTTCACGCTTGGGAATGGTCACGGCCAGCACGATGCTGATGGCTGCCATCAACACCGCGGCAATCATGAACATCGCCCGCCAGCCGAAGTGGTCGGCCACCACGCTGGACACCGGCCTGGCCAGCAGAATGCCGAGCAACAAACCGCCCATGATCCCACCCACCACACGGCCGCGGGTTTCTTCCGGCGCCAGGTGCGCGGCCAACGGAATCAGGATTTGCACTGAAACCGAACTGAACCCCACCAACAGCGAAATCAGCAAAAACACGTTCGGCTGATCGGTGAGCGCGGCGCCCAGCAGGCTGACTATTGCCACCAGGGTGGTGATGATCATCAGCCGACGGTTCTCCAGCAGATCCCCCAGCGGCACCAGGAAAAACAGCCCCAGCGCATAGCCGATCTGGGTCAGGGAAACGATCAGGCTGGCCATGGAGTTGGTCAGGCCGATGTCCGGGGCGATCAGGCCGATGATCGGCTGGGCGTAGTAGATGTTGGCGACAATCGCGCCGCAACAGAAGGCGAACAGCAGCACCATGCCTCGGGTCATTGTCGCGGTGCCGTGGGACACCTGGGTCGCTGGGTTCATAACGGGTCTCGCTATACGGAAAGGAATGCGCGCAGGCTAATGGGCTGACTGAAACGGCGGAAGTGGGATTGGAGTGATAGCAATCATTCCATTGCGGAATGACTGACGAACGCGTGTGTCGTCCGTCGAAGAGCCTTGCGTCAGAACTATGCAGGTGAATGATACATTCACTTACATCTTGTTCGATAGCGTGCTTATGTTCTCTCTTCCTGTCTTGCCACCGGAGGGCCGTCCCATGAATATGAAGTTTCGTCAGCTGATTCGCCGCGCTTGTGTCGCTACCTTGATCAGCGTCTTCAGCGTTGGCCTGGTCCAGGCCGAGGATGCGCCGGGCACGCGCATCGGGGTGCGTGGCGAGATTACTGGCGTCAGTCCGGACATTTTGAAAGTCCACGCCAACAGCGGCGACAACGTGGTGATCAACCTGACCAAGGACACCAAGGTCCGCGCCGTGACCCTGGCCAACATCGAAGACATCAAGCCCGGTAGCTACATCGGCAGCGCCGCTATTCCCCAGGAGGATGGCACCCTCAAGGCCTTGGAGGTCCATGTATTCCCGCCGGAGTTGGCCGGCAGTGGCGATGGTCATCGGCCGTTTGACCTGGTCAAGGGCAGCAGCATGACCAACGGCAGCGTCGGCGACCTGGTGGTGAGCAATGGGCGGGTGCTGACCGTCAACTACAAGGGCGGCCAACAGAAGATCCTGGTGCCCGAAGACGTACCTATCGTCAACCTGATACCGGCCGATCGCAGCCTGTTGAAGGTGGGCGTGAAGATCGTGACCTTTGTGACCCAGGGTGCTGACGGCACGCTCACGGCTCAATCCATCTCGGCGGGCAAGGATGGCGTGACGCCACCGATGTAGTCTTTGCAGGCCTGACCGACCATCCGAAGAAATGCCCACATTTGCCTGACAACTAGAATCAACAGGGGGATCACTTCAACGCGTCCTTTCAAGCGGGAGTATCACGATGAAAATCGTATCGTCGCTGGCGTTGGTGGTAGCGGTTGGGTCGATCTCCGGGTGCTCGACGGTGCCTGATCGTCAGGTCACCAACGTTCCCCTGAACGCTACTTCCATCAATGCCGGGAGAATCGCCCGGCCCATCATGATGTCCGACGGTAATGCAACGGTGTTCTGGTTTGCGGTCAGTGGCGAAAGCATGGGTAGTGCTTTGCCGGGCCGTTTGCAGGCTTATATCTATCCGGGAAGCTGTGCGAGCCTGGGTGCGAAACCGGCCTATGACATGAACGACGGGCCGAATGCGAGGTTCTATTCAGCAGCGTCGCACCAGTATTTCTGGAAAAGCGCACCGATCGCCTACGAGACTCTTCGAGCGGGCGGCTATTCGTTGGTTGTGCGTGAAAGCCCGGCCGACGGGAACCAGAATATTTTCTGCGGCAAACTGAGCTGAAATGGCAGCCACAAAAAAGGCGACCTGCACAGGTCGCCTTTTTCATTGCCGCTCAGCGATTACTGACCGCTGTAGATCTGGTCGAAAACCCCGCCATCATTGAAGTGGGTCTTCTGCACGGTGCGCCAGTCGCCGAAGGTCTTCTCGACCGACAGGAAGTCCACTTTCGGGAAGCGGTCGGTGTACTTGGCCAGCACGGCCGGGTCGCGCGGGCGCAGGTAGTTCGCCGCGGCAATCTCCTGACCTTCCGGCGACCACAGGTACTTCAGGTATTCCTCGGCCGCCGCACGGGTGCCTTTCTTGTCGACGGTCTTGTCGACCACCGACACCGGTGGCTCGGCTTCGGCGGAAACGCTTGGGTAGATGACTTCGAACTGATCACGGCCGAACTCGCGGGCGATCATTTCCGCTTCGTTTTCGAAGGTCACCAGCACGTCGCCGATCTGGTTGGTCATGAAGGTGGTGGTGGCGGCACGGCCGCCGGTGTCGAGTACTGGCGCTTGCTTGAACAGTTTGCCGACGAAGTCTTTGGCCTTGTTTTCGTCGCCGCCGTTTTTCAGCACGTAGCCCCAGGCAGAAAGATAGGTGTAGCGACCGTTACCGGAGGTTTTCGGGTTCGGGACGATGACCTGTACGCCATCCTTGAGCAGGTCAGGCCAGTCTTTCAGGGCTTTCGGGTTGCCCTTGCGCACGATGAACACGGTGGCCGAGGTGAACGGCGCGCTGTTGTTCGGCAGGCGCGTGACCCAGTTGTCCTGCACCAGTTTGCCGTTGTCTGCCAGGGCGTTGATGTCGGTGGCCATGTTCATGGTGATGACATCGGCTGGCAGGCCGTCGATGACCGAACGCGCCTGTTTGCTGGAGCCGCCGAAGGACATTTGCAGGACGATGTTTTCGTTGTGCTCGGCTTGCCAGTGTTTCTGGAACGCAGTGTTGTAGTCCTTGTAGAAATCTCGCATCACGTCGTAGGAAACGTTGAGCAGGGTTGGTGCAGCCTGGGCGATGTTGCCCAGGGCCAGGCCTGCGGCGAGAAGTGAGGCGCCAAAGAGTTTTTTCACTGCGAATTCCTTGTTCTATTAAAAGTGGGGCAATTTGCCAGCGACTATAACTGGGCTCGTTTAGTCCCTTAAAGATTAAAAAGCTCTTTGCTTATTCCAGTTTTTTGAACAGTGCATTGCCACAACGGGAGCAGAACGACGCCTCGGTTTCATGGCTGTCCTTGGTACACACCGGGCAGTCGCGATGCAACTGGCCGCCACGCATGGCCGTGGCCAGTTCGGCGGTGAAGATCCCGGTGGGCACGGCGATGATCGAGTAACCGGTGATCATCACCATCGACGAGATGACCTGGCCCAATGCGGTCTTGGGCACGATGTCGCCGTAACCGACGGTGGTCAGGGTCACGATAGCCCAGTAAATGCCCTTGGGAATGCTGGTGAAGCCATGTTGCGGGCCTTCGACCACATACATCAGGGTGCCGAACACCGTCACCAGGGTGCAGACGCTGAGCAGGAACACGAGGATCTTCTGCTTGCTGCCGCGCAGGGCATCGAGCAGGTAATGGGCTTGCTTGAGGTACGGACCGAGCTTGAGCACGCGGAAGATCCGCAGCATCCGGATCACCCGGATGATCAGCAGGTACTGGGCATCGCTGTAGTACAGCGCGAGGATGCCGGGCACGATGGCCAGCAGGTCCACCAGACCATAGAAACTGAAGGCATAGCGCAGGGGCTTGGGCGAGCAGTACAGGCGCAGGATGTACTCGCCGAGGAAGATCACCGTGAAGCCCCACTCGATATACGCCAGCAGGCTGGCGTAGTTCTGGTGGACGTCATCGATGCTGTCCAGGATCACCACCACCAGGCTGGCGAGGATGATCAGCAGCAGTGTGGAGTCGAAGCGTCGACCGGCAACGGTGTCGGTCTGGAAAATAATCACGTACAGGCGATTACGCCACGTGTCGTTGCTGTTCATGCACATCGCCTTGGCCGCAAATCAGCGCAGCCTAGGTTGATTCTCCCCGGGAGCGCAAGGCGCGCTTTCGACCGTGGCTTTGCCGAGCATTTGAACAACGCTGCGAATCAGCCAGCCGGCAAGAATGAACGGCGCGGTCAGCGTGGGCAGACCGATGGCGGCAAACACCGGCGTCAGCAACAGCGCCAGGCCGATGCCAAGCAGCGGCAGCCACGGTTGACGACGCAGGGAGCTGAAGGCGAGGGCGGCCAGCACGGCGTTATAGCCACCGAGGCCGAGCAGTGCGGTATAGAAATCGTGGTTCAGCAGGCTCCAGCCCATGCCCGCGACAGACGCCAGCAATGCCCAGCAGAATGCGCGGCGATCAGCGATCAGCAAACCGGTGGCAATCATCGCACCGGCCAGTGGATGACCAAGGAACATCACCTGACCAATGCCTTTGAGTGGCGCGGCGAGCATGTTCAGGGTGCTGACTTCGATCAAGTGCGGCTCAGTCGAGGGCGTGGCGAAGCACAGCAGCAACCAGCCCAACCCGACGAAGGGCGCGGTGTAGGCTGGCAGGTATTGGCTGAACCGGAGGCGCTTGAGCCACTGCTGGGTGACCATCGCGCTCAGGCCACCGGCGGCCAGAATCAGTGGCGGCATCATCGCCGACCAGGGGAAATACAGGCTCAATAACAGTCCGAGCAGGACGCCGTTGTAGCTGAACAACCCGGCCTGACGATCCGCCTTGGCATAGTTGCGACGTTGCGCGGTGAGCAGCCCGGCGACACCACCGAGCAAGGCGCCGCCGAGCAAGGCGGGCGCAGTGAACAAAATGGCCAGGACGCACAGCAGGCCGCACAGCGGATTGCGCTGGAGAAAGATCTGGCTGAAGCCGTTGAGCAATGCTTCGGCCCAGTCGGGGCAGTGGGTGTTGAAGTGGTGGGCAGGCATGATGAAATCTGGGCAGTGAAAAATCAAAGGTGTTGCACAAATCTGTGGCGAGGGGGCTTGCCCCCGTTGGGGCGCGAAGCGGCCCCGGATCCGGTGAATGCGGTTTCTCTTGGGAACCCGTCATGCCGGAAAACGACTGCTACGCAGTCGAACGGGGGCAAGCCCCCTCGCCACAAATGCGGTTCTTAAATCAACGTCTCGATACGCAAAGAGTTAGTCGATCCCGGCTGGCCAAAGGGCACACCTGCTGTGATCAACAGTGTGTCGCCACGCTGTGCCATGCCCTGGGCCTGTGCGATCTCCAGTGCCGTGGAGCAGACTTCATCGACCTGACGCAGGCGGTCATTGACCACCGAGTGCACACCCCACGCCACGCTCAGGCGACGGGCGGTCTGCAGGTTCGGTGTCAGGTTGAGGATCGGCACTGTCGGGCGCTCCCGCGCCGCACGCAGGCTCGACGCGCCAGACTCGCTGTAATTGACCAGCACCGCCACCGGCAGCACGTTGCTGATGCGGCGAATGGCGCAGCTGATCGCGTCGGAAACAGTCGCCTCGGCTTTCGGTCGGCTGACGTCGAGTTGAGTCTGATAGTCCGGACCGTTCTCCACCTGGCGGATGATCTTGCTCATCATCTGCACGGCTTCGAGCGGGTATTCGCCGGACGCGGTTTCCGCCGACAGCATCACCGCGTCCGCACCTTCGGCCACCGCGTTGGCCACATCGGTGACTTCGGCGCGGGTTGGCGCCGGTGAGAAGCGCATCGACTCCAGCATCTGGGTCGCCACCACCACCGGTTTGCCGAGCTGGCGGCAGGTGCTGATGATGTTCTTCTGGATCTGCGGCACGCTTTCGGCCGGCACTTCCACGCCCAGGTCACCACGGGCGACCATGATCGCGTCGCTCAATTCGGCGATCTCGCGCAGTTGTTCGACGGCCGATGGCTTCTCGATCTTGGCCATCAGGAACGCCTTGTCGCCGATCAGGGTACGGGCTTCGCGGATGTCATCGGGACGTTGCACGAACGACAGCGCCACCCAGTCCACACCCAACTCCAGACCGAAGGTCAAGTCGCGGCGATCCTTGGCGGTCAGCGGGCTCAGGTCGAGCACCGCTTGCGGCACGTTCACGCCTTTGCGGTCCGACAGTTCGCCGCCATTGAGCACGGTGGTGTCGATGGCGTCGGCGTACTTGGTCACGACCCGAAGACGCAGTTTGCCGTCGTCCAGCAGCAGGTCCATGCCTGGCTCCAGCGCGGCGATGATTTCCGGGTGGGGCAGGTTGACCCGGCGCTCATCGCCGGGCGTGGCATCGAGGTCCAGGCGCAAGGCCTGACCGCGCACCAGTTGTACCTTGCCTTCGGCGAACTTGCCGACCCGCAGTTTCGGGCCTTGCAGGTCCATCAGGATACCCAATGGATAATTGAGCTGGCGCTCGACTTCACGAATCCACTGGAAACGCTGGGCGTGGTCGGCGTGATCGCCATGGCTGAAGTTCAGGCGGAAGATGTTGACCCCGGCCAGCACCAGCTCACGGATGGCGTCGATGCCATCGGTGGCCGGGCCGAGCGTGGCGAGGATTTTGACCTTTTTGTCAGGCGTCATGTTTAGTGCTCTCAAGGATCAGAATGGCGCGGAAGTCGTTGACGTTGGTACGGGTCGGCTCGGTGACGATCAGGGCGTCCAGCGCCTCGAAGTAGCCGTAACCGTTGTTGTTGTCCAACTCGTCGCTGGCGCTCAGGCCCTTTGCTACGGCGCGGGCGTAGCTATCCGGGGTCATGATCGCGCCGGCGTTGTCTTCGGAGCCGTCGATGCCGTCGGTGTCACCGGCCAGCGCGTAGACGCCGGGCAGGCCCTTGAGGCTGTCGGTCAGGCTCAGCAGGAACTCGGCATTGCGTCCGCCACGGCCATTGCCGCGTACGGTCACGGTGGTTTCACCGCCAGAGAGAATCACGCAGGGCGCCGCCAGCGGCTGACCGTGCAGGACGATTTGTCGGGCGATGCCGGCGTGGACTTTCGCCACCTCGCGGGATTCGCCTTCCAGGTCGCCGAGAATCAGCGGACTGAACCCGGCTTGACGGCATTTCACCGCCGCCGCTTCAAGGGATTGCTGCGGGCGGGCGATCAACTGGAAATGACTGCGGGCCAGGCTCGGGTCGCCGGGTTTGACGGTTTCCGACTCGGGGCTTTGCAGCCAGGTGCGCACCGAAGCCGGAACCTCGATGGCGTAGCGTTTGAGGATCGCCAGGGCTTCGGCCGAGGTGCTCGGATCGGCCACGGTAGGGCCGGAGGCGATGACCGTGGCGAGGTCGCCCGGCACATCGGAAATCGCATAGGTGTAGACCGTGGCAGGCCAGCAGGCTTTGCCCAGGCGGCCGCCCTTGATCGCCGAGAGGTGCTTGCGTACGCAGTTCATCTCGCCGATGGTCGCGCCGGATTTGAGCAGGGCTTTGTTGATCGACTGCTTGTCGGCCAGGGTGATGCCTTCGGCCGGCAGTGCCAGCAGGGCAGAGCCACCACCGGAGAGCAGGAAGATCACGCGGTCGTTTTCGCTGAGGTCGCTGACCAGTTCCAGCACACGTTTGGCCACGGCCAGACCTGCAGCGTCCGGTACCGGATGCGCGGCTTCGACCACTTCGATTTTTTCGCAAGGTGCGCCGTGACCGTAACGGGTCACCACCAGGCCAGAGACTTCACCCTGCCAGCAGCGCTCGACCACCTGGGCCATGGCGGCTGCGGCTTTGCCGGCGCCAATGACGATTACGCGACCGCTGCGGTCGGCAGGCAAATGGGCTTCGAGGACTTGTTGCGGATGCGCCGCGTCGATGGCTGTGGCAAACAGCTCGCGCAGCAATTGTTGCGGATCGACCGACATGGCGGGCTCCCGGAATTCTTGTTATTCGAAAGGGCAACTCTGATCTCTGTAGGAGTGAGCCTGCTCGCGATCCAGGCACCGCGGTGTATCAGGTACACCGCGGTGATTTCATCGCGAGCAGGCTCGCTCCCACAGGTTTAATGCAGGTTCAGGCAGGGCTTACTTCTTGTCGCGAATCGAGAAGTTCGCCATGTGTTCCAGACCCTTGATCAGCGCCGAGTGGTCCCAGTTGCTGCCACCGATGGCCGCGCAGGTGCTGAACACTTGCTGGGTGTTGGCGGTGTTCGGCAGGTTGATGTTCAGCTCCTTGGCGCCTTGCAGTGCCAGGTTCAGGTCCTTCTGGTGCAGGCTGATGCGGAAGCCTGGATCGAAGGTGCCCTTGATCATGCGCTCGCCGTGGACTTCGAGGATCTTCGAGGACGCGAAACCGCCCATCAGTGCTTCACGCACCTTGGCTGGATCGGCACCGTTTTTCGAAGCGAACAGCAGGGCTTCAGCCACGGCCTGGATGTTCAGGGCCACGATGATCTGGTTGGCCACCTTGGCGGTTTGGCCGTCGCCGTTGCCACCGACCAGGGTGATGTTCTTGCCCATGGCCTGGAACAGCGGCAGGGCGCGTTCGAAAGCGTCGGCATCGCCGCCGACCATGATGCTCAGGCTCGCAGCCTTGGCGCCGACTTCACCGCCGGATACCGGGGCATCGAGGTATTGCGCGCCTTTTTCGTTGATCTTTGCCGCGAAAGCCTTGGTGGCGGTTGGCGAGATCGAGCTCATGTCGATGACGACTTTGCCTTTACCCACGCCAGCAGCGATGCCGTCGGCACGGAACAGCACGTCATCGACCTGCGGGGTATCGGGCACCATGACGATGATGAACTCGGCTTCCTGGGCGACTTCCTTCGGGTTCGCCAAGGCAACGGCGCCGGCGGCAACCAGGTCGGCAGGCGCAGGGTCGTGGTGGGCCGACAGGAACAGGCTGTGACCGGCTTTCTGCAGGTTCGCCGCCATTGGGTGGCCCATGATGCCGGTGCCGATAAATCCGATTTTAGCCATGAGAAAATCCTCTTGTTTTTGTGTAGCCAAATTTTGTCTACGTAGCTGAGACGAGCACACCCTGTGGCGAGGGAGCTTGTTCCCTCGGCACAGAGATCCGGTTCAATCTCAGATCGCGTTATGGGTTTTCAACCAGCCCAGGCCCGCTTCAGTGGTGGTCAGCGGCTTGTATTCGCAACCGACCCAGCCCTGATAACCGATGCGGTCCAGGTGTTCGAACAAGAAGCGGTAGTTGATTTCACCGGTACCTGGTTCATTGCGCCCCGGGTTGTCCGCGAGCTGCACGTGGTTGATCTCGCCCAGGTGCGATTGCAGGGTGCGGGCCAGATCGCCTTCCATGATTTGCATGTGGTAGATGTCGTACTGCAGGAACAGGTTGGCGCTGCCGACCTGCTCGCGAATCGACAGGGCTTGCGCCGTGTTGTTCAGGTAGAAACCTGGAATGTCACGGGTGTTGATCGCTTCCATCACCAGCTTGATACCCGCCGCTTGCAGCTTGTCGGCCGCGTACTTGAGGTTGGCGACGAAGGTTTTCTCCACGGTGGCATCGTCAAAGCCCTGCGGACGAATACCGGCCAGGCAGTTGACCTGGGTGTTGCCCAGCACTTGCGCGTAAGCGATGGCCAGGTCGACACCGGCACGGAACTCTTCGACCCGGTCCGGCAGGCACGCGATACCGCGCTCGCCCTTGGCCCAGTCACCGGCCGGCAGGTTGAACAGCACTTGGGTCAGACCGTGGGCGTCGAGCTGGGCCTTGATTTCGGCGGAGCTGAAGTCGTACGGGAACAGGTATTCGACACCACTGAAGCCGGCCTTGGCGGCCGCTTCGAAACGGGCGAGAAAGTCCTGTTCGGTGAACAGCATGGACAGGTTGGCTGCGAAACGCGGCATGGTGGTCTCCCGTAAATGTGTGAAGGCCCCTTGTAGGAGCGAGCTTGCTCGCGAAAGCGGTGGGTCAGTCAACATCTCTGTTGAATGTGAAGCCGTCTTCGCGGGCAAGCCCGCTCCCACAGGGGGAGCGGTCAGCAGTTAATCGAGCAACGAAATCGCAGTCGGTGCGTCGTCGCCGACCAGCGCCAGGTCTTCGAATTCGTTGACGGCGTTGATCTCGGTGCCCATGGAAATGTTGGTCACACGCTCCAGGATGATCTCGACGATCACCGGAACCTTGAACTCTTCGATCAGCTCCTGGGCCTTGCGCAGGGCAGGCTGGATCTGAGACGGTTCGAATACGCGCAGTGCCTTGCAGCCCAGGCCTTCGGCCACTGCGACGTGGTCGACACCGTAGCCGTTGAGTTCCGGCGCGTTCAGGTTGTCGAAGGACAGCTGCACGCAGTAGTCCATGTCGAAACCGCGCTGAGCCTGACGGATCAGACCCAGGTACGAGTTGTTCACCACAACATGGATGTACGGCAGCTTGAACTGCGCGCCCACCGCCAATTCCTCGATCATGAACTGGAAGTCATAGTCCCCCGACAGGGCCACGACTTTACGGTTCGGATCGGCCTTGACCACACCCAGCGCTGCCGGAATGGTCCAGCCCAACGGGCCTGCCTGACCGCAGTTGATCCAGTGACGCGGCTTGTAGACGTGCAGGAACTGCGCGCCGGCAATCTGCGACAGACCGATGGTGCTGACGTAGCAGGTGTCTTTGCCGAACACCTGGTTCATTTCTTCGTAAACGCGTTGCGGCTTGACCGGCACGTTGTCGAAGTGAGTCTTGCGCTGCAGGCTGGCTTTACGCTGCTGGCAGTCTTGCAGCCAGGCGCTGCGGTTCTTCAGCTTGCCGGCGGCTTGCCATTCGCGAGCGACTTCGATGAACACGGTCAGCGCGGCAGCGGCGTCGGAAACGATGCCCAGGTCCGGGGTGAACACGCGGCCGATCTGGGTCGGTTCGATATCAACGTGAATGAACTTGCGGCCTTCGGTGTACACGTCAACCGAACCGGTGTGACGGTTGGCCCAACGGTTGCCCACGCCCAGAACCACGTCGGACTTGAGCATGGTTGCGTTGCCGTAGCGGTGCGAAGTCTGCAGACCAACCATGCCCACCATCAGCGGGTGATCGTCCGGGATGGTGCCCCAGCCCATCAGGGTCGGGATAACCGGAATGCCGGTCAGCTCGGCGAACTCCACCAACAGATCGCTGGCGTCGGCATTGATGATGCCGCCACCGGCCACCAGCAATGGACGCTCGGCCTGATCCAGCATGGCCAAGGCTTTTTCCACCTGCACGCGGGTAGCGCTCGGCTTGGCCAATGGCAGCGGCTGGTAGGCGTCGATGTCGAATTCGATTTCGGCCATCTGCACGTCGAACGGCAGGTCGATCAGCACTGGGCCTGGACGGCCGGAGCGCATTTCATAGAAAGCCTTCTGGAACGCATAAGGCACCTGGCCCGGTTCCATGACGGTGGTCGACCACTTGGTGACTGGCTTGACGATGGTGGTGATATCGACAGCCTGGAAGTCTTCCTTGTGCATACGGGCGCGGGGTGCCTGGCCTGTGATGCAGAGGATTGGAATCGAGTCGGCCGAGGCGCTGTAGAGCCCGGTGACCATGTCGGTGCCGGCAGGGCCGGAAGTACCGATGCACACGCCGATGTTGCCGGCCTTGGTACGGGTGTAGCCCTCGGCCATGTGCGAGGCGCCTTCAACGTGGCGAGCGAGTACGTGATCGATGCCGCCAACCTTTTGCAAGGCGGAGTACAGCGGGTTGATGGCGGCACCCGGGATGCCAAAAGCGGTATCGACCCCTTCACGGCGCATCACCAGAACGGCGGCTTCGATTGCTCTCATTTTGCTCATGGTTTTGTGCCTCTTTACGTTTTGTAATTGTATACAAGTGGCTTTGCGCAGAGTGTATTCACGGCGGACGGCGCAGGTCAATCCATTTTCTCAAGCGCTTGTTTCATTCGTCGGAAGCCCGTTCTACTGTGGCTTTTCGTCGCATGTGGCGCCTTTCGAGAATTATTGTATACAAAAAAATAATTCATTGTGTTCTATTTGTTGCATCGGGCTGCGGCACAACGGCGCAGCCCACCGACTTTCCGAAAAACAAAATGAGGACGGCACCATGAGCGCTTTAACCTTGAAAGTCGCAGTCAACCTGGTCAACGAGGCCATCACCGCAGGGCGTGCAATCTCTGCGGCACCCTTGACCATTGCGGTACTGGATGCCGGCGGGCATCTGATCGCCCTGCAACGCGAAGACGGCGCCAGCCTGCTGCGCCCGCACGTCGCCATCGGTAAAGCCTGGGGCGCCATCGCGCTGGGCAAGGGCTCACGCCTGCTGGCGCTGGACGCCCAGCAACGCCCGGCGTTTATCGCTGCGTTGAACAGCCTGGGGCAGGGCAGCGTCGTGCCGGCACCGGGTGGTGTGCTGGTTCGCGATCAGGATGGGAACGTGCTGGGGGCGGTGGGGATCAGCGGCGATCTGTCGGATGTCGACGAGCAGTGCGCGATCAATGCGATCGAGGCGCTGGGGTTGGTGGCGGATGCTGGGGTGGCGGCTTGATCTGTAGCGTCTGATCAATCGCCTTCGCGAGCAGGCTCGCTCCTACAGGGTTTGTGGTCGGACACAAAATTGTCTGAATGCCAGAATCCCCTGTAGGAGTGAGCCTGCTCGCGATAGCTATCTTCCAGTCACATCCAGCCAATAGTTTGCCCGCCCACTTGAATCCACAGAACTAGGCTTCTCATGACCTGATCATGGGAGGCAAAGGAATGCCGGATTCACCTGCTGCACACCGATTGCGAGTCGGGCGCTATGCCGAAACCAGTCGAATTTATCTGTTAACCACCAATACACATCACAGGACCCCGGTTTTCAAGGATTTCACCTTGGGCAGGCTGGTGGTCGATGAGTTTCGAAACGCACAAACACTTGGCTTTGCGAACTCGTTGGCCTGGGTGGTCATGCCAGATCATTTTCATTGGTTAATTGAGTTGCAGAGGGGATCTTTGAGTGAGCTGATGCAGAAAACCAAGTCGATGAGTACCAAAGCCGTGAGGCAGTCTACCGGTCGAACCACCAGTCTCTGGCAGAGAGGATTTCATGATCGGGCACTGCGGCGGGAAGATGATTTGGTGAAGATGGCTCGATATGTAGTAGCCAACCCGTTGCGGGCTGGGCTGGTAGAGAAGCTTGGTGACTATCCGTTGTGGGATGCGATCTGGGTTTGATCTGAAACCGTGTCGTCTCGATCGCGAGCAGGCTCACTCCTACAGGGGAATGCATTCCAAATGTAGGAGTGAGCCTGCTCGCGATTGGTAGCACCGCTGTCCATCAATCCGCCTCACACCCCTTGAGCACCAACCGGATAATCGTCTGCGCCGCCGCTTCATAATCTTCTTCGTCCAGCCGGGCCTTGCCGGTGATGGCGGTGATCTGCCAGTCGAAGTCGGCGTAGGTCTGGGTCGCGGCCCAGATACTGAACATCAGGTGGTTGGGGTCGATGGGGGCGATTTGCCCGCGGTCGATCCAGGTCTGGATGCACTCGATGTTGTGTTTGGCCTGGCCATTGAGCTGTTCGACCAGATCGCTGCTCAGGTGGGGGGCGCCGTGCATGATTTCGCTGGCGAACACCTTGGAGGCGAAAGGCAGGTCGCGGGAGATGCGGATCTTCGAGCGAATGTAGCCGCTGAGTACTTCACCGGGCTCGCCGTCCGGATTGAACGGTGTCGAGGCCTGCAGGATGGGCTCGATGATGCTTTCCAGAACCTCGCGGTAGAGGTTTTCCTTGGACTTGAAGTAGTAGTAGACGTTGGGCTTTGGCAATCCCGCCTTGGCTGCGATGTCGCTGGTTTTGGTCGCAGCGAAGCCTTTGTCGGCGAATTCCTCACTGGCGGCACGCAGGATCAGTTGTTTGTTGCGCTCGCGGATAGTGCTCATAAACCGGGTGATTCCTTGCCTGTTCTGGCGGTTGCGCATGGTATCACCGGCCTCGCGCGGCGCTCAAGAATGCACCGTGGGCTCTTATGTCGCGCTATGCTGCTGCGCATTCATTGCAGAAGGAAACCCGATTCATGGCAGGAAGCAGTTTGCTGGTGCTGATCGACGACATCGCGACCGTGCTGGACGACGTGTCTTTGATGACCCAAATGGCCGCCAAGAAAACGGCCGGCGTACTCGGCGACGACCTGGCACTCAATGCCCAGCAAGTCAGCGGCGTGCGTGCCGAGCGGGAAATCCCGGTGGTCTGGGCGGTCGCCAAGGGCTCGTTCATCAATAAACTGATCCTGGTGCCGTCGGCGCTGGCCATCAGTGCGTTCATTCCGTGGCTGGTCACACCGCTATTGATGGTCGGTGGCGCCTATCTGTGCTTCGAAGGCTTCGAAAAACTCGCCCACAAGTTCCTGCACAGCAAGGCGCAAGACGTCGCCGAGCATGCGCAGTTGGTCGAGGCGGTGGCGGACCCTGCCACTGACCTGGTGGCGTTCGAGAAGGACAAGATCAAAGGCGCGATCCGCACCGACTTCATTCTTTCGGCGGAAATCATCGCCATCACCCTCGGCACCGTGGCCGGCGCTCCATTGACCCAGCAAATCATCGTGCTTTCTGGCATTGCCATTGTCATGACCGTCGGCGTGTACGGATTGGTGGCGGGTATCGTCAAGCTCGACGACTTGGGCCTGTGGTTGACCCAGAAACCCGGACAGATGGCGAAAAGCATCGGCGGCGGGATTCTGCGTGCGGCACCGTACATGATGAAGAGCCTGTCGGTGATTGGCACGGCGGCGATGTTTCTGGTGGGCGGCGGGATCCTCACGCACGGTGTGCCGGTGGTGCATCACTGGATCGAAAGTGTCGGTGCTGCGGCGGGTGGCGGCGGATTTATCGTGCCGGTGCTGCTCAATGGCGTGGCGGGGATTGTGGCGGGGGCGGTGGTGTTGGTTGGCGTCATGGCTGTCAGCAAAATCTGGAAAGCCTTGAAAGGCTGAAGGCAACACATAACAAATGTGGGAGCGGGCTTGCTCGCGATGGCGGTGTAACAGTCAACATCAATGTTGAATGTAACGACCTCATCGCGAGCAAGCCCGTTCCCACAGTGTTTTTGGGGTGCCTTGTTTACTCGGCGATCTGCAACTTGCGCGCTTCGGTGTACACGTAACGCACTTTTTCGTACTCGAATGGCGAGTTCATCTGGCCATAGCGGAAGTTGGTCTGGTGGCGCTTGTCGATGCCGCGCAGGATCCACACTTCCGGATGGTTGGAGCTGACTTCGGCGACGTTGAGGAAGTTGATCGCATTCTCGGCTGTGTAATCCACCGCCAGGCCGCCGGTGTCACGCAGGTTCGACGGACCGAGGATCGGCAGCATGAAGTAAGCGCCGGCCGGTACGCCGTAGAAGCCAAGGGTCTGGCCGAAGTCTTCGCTCTGGCGCGGCAGGCCCATGGCGGTGGCGGGGTCCCACAGGCCGGCGATGCCGATGGTGGTGTTGAGCAGCAGTCGCCCGGTGGTTTCCAGCGAGCGGTGGCCCTTGAGTTGCAGCAGGCTGTTCAACAGGTTCGGCACGTCGCCGAGGTTGTTGAAGAAGTTGCTGACACCGGTACGCAGGAAGCTCGGGGTGACGTAGCGGTAGCCATTGACCACCGGCAGGAACACCCATTGGTCGAAGCGGTAGTTGAAGTGATACACGCGCCGGTTCCACTCTTCCAGCGGGTCGTAGACGGCCAGCGCGTTGAGCGTCGAACGCTCGAACTCGCGCTGGTCCAGGCCCGGGTTGAATTTGAGTTTGCTCAGTGGTTCCTTGAAACCATCGCTGTCGACGACCACGGGGGCATTGGCTTTGCTGTTGTCGGCATTGGCGACACTTGCACAGAGTAGCGCAGCGAAAAGCAGGAGATATTTAGCCACGGAAGAACTCCAGCATGGCGTCGCTGTTGACGCGGTAGTTAATGTTGCCGCAGTGGCCACCGTACGGGTAAACGGTCAGGCGATCACCGAAGGTCTTGCGCAGGAAGCCCAGGTCGCCAGGGCCGAGGATCACGTCATCGGCGTTGTGCATCACAGCAATTTTCGGGCTTTCGTGCAGGTAGTCCTTCAGCGCATACAGGCTCACCTGGTCAATCATTTGCAGCAGGCTGCCGCCGTCGGTGCGGGCGCGCCACATCGGGATCACTTGTTCGGTGATGTAGCAGTCGAAGTCGCATTGCAGTGCACGCTTGAGGAATGGCGTGAGGCTGGTGCCCTCGGTGATCGGGAACTTGGGAGGGGTGATCAGGCCGCGACGGTTGATCAGGTCCGAAGTGAAGGCAATGTCGGCCGCCGAAAAGCGGAACGAGGTGCCGATCAGCATGGCCATCTGTTCGTTGGTCAGATGCTGCTTGGACTGCTGGAAGTCGTAGAGCAGGGCGTCGTTGAGGTCGATGTAGCCCTTCTGCTGGAAGTAGCGGGTCAATTTGTTCAGTACCAGTTCATAGAACGTGGTGCTGGAGTTGATGCCCTTGACTTCCGTTTGCACAAGCTTGTCGAGGTTGGTGATCGAGGTGTAGAGGTTGACCGGCGGGTTGAGCAGCAGGACTTTCTTGAAGTTGAAGCTGCGTCGGGTTTCGTCCAGGTGCGCGACGAAAGCGGCATCCAGTGCACCCAGGCTGTACCCGGTCAGGTAGTAATCGGTGACCGGCATTTTCGGGTTCTGTGCCCGTACGGCCTGCATCACCCGGTACAGGTCTTCGGCGTCCTCCTTGGAAACACCCGGTGTGGCGAAGCGTGATGCGGCGCTCATGAAGTCATAGCTGGTGGGCGATGACAACTGCACCACGTGGTAGCCGGCCTTGTAATAGAGCTTCTTCAGGTATTCATTCAGGCTGCTGTCATAACGCGCGCCGGTACCGGCGATCAGGAATATCAGCGGCGCGGCGTGATCCTGCGTGGCAATGCGGTAGTCGAGTTTCTTGACCGCCCAGAAATTGTCCGGCAATTCGAACGCCCGTTCCGGACGCAAGGTGACGCTGCGCACTGTCTGATCGATGTCATCGTCCAGGGGTAACTCCGGACGCAAGTCCGGCGGCGTGGTCGCGATGGTCGCCTCGAACGGATTGGTCAGGGGGTAGCCGTAACTGGCGGCGTCAATATCGACCGCCAGTGCGGACGCACTCAATATAAGGCCGCCAAACAAGGCGGCGAAGCGCAAGGAACGGAGCATGACTAAATCCCTTAGAAGAAGGTGCCGAATGAATTTCGCAGGCTATGACCACCGGATCTGCGCCAAAGTGCCAAGCCTCGGCACCAAACAGGCTTAATTTCGAAGTAATAGTAGTTGGACGATACACTTTGCAGCGATTGAATGACCAGTTATCAGTTGTTATAGCTTGCGAAACGCTTTCGGGCGATTAAGCTGGCCGCCGTTTTTCGCCAATTGGAGTGTTTCATGTCCCGCCGTCTGCCCGTGATCCTGCTGCTTGTTTTGCTGCCTGTCTGGCTGGCCGCCAGTTATGGCGCGCGTTATGGCTTCATGGAGGATGCGCAGTGGGTCGGCATTTGCGTGGATGAAGCGAATCGCTGGGAATGCCAGGTGCGTTCGAACCTGGGGCTGATGATTCACTTCGCAGTCCTGGGATGGGCTGCGTTGGCGGCTGCGATCGTCGGCTTCATTGTGCCGGGGCGGGCAGGGTGGTGGCTGGCGGTGCTGGCGCTGGTGTTCGGCTTTCCGGCACTGGCGTTGTACAACACCACGCTCGCGGTGTTTGCGGTGGTGATTGCGGGGTTGCGGTTGGTCAGGGCTTCTCGGGGCGCCTGATAGTCCGTCATCGCGAGCAAGTCGGATCGCCGCACCGTCGCTCCCACAGTAGATCTTCAGTGAACACAAAATTTGTGTGCGACAAAGATCAATTGTGGGAGCGAGCTTGCTCGCGATGAGGTCAGTCAGGTCGCTAAAGAGTTAAACCTTGCGAACCCGCAAACAGCGCCACAACGCAGCTACCATCAACACACTCACCAGCGCCCAGCCCCAGGCCTGCTGGTTCTGCAAACCTTCGCGGAACAACTGCGGTGCAATACCAGCACCGATGATGAAGGTCAGCAACGCAATCTCGCGGCGCGGCACGTTCACCGGGCGACACAGATACACCAGCGCCGGCACGACGAACGCGACACTCGGGAAACTGCGATAACGCGGATCGAGCACCAGTTCCAGCATCATCACGGCTGCCGCGAAACCTGCCGTTGCAACCAGCCAGCCAGCACGGCGCTCAAGCAGGTTAAAAGCCCGCACGCGCCAGCCGCCACGAGGGCTCAACGCCAGCGCAGCATGGGCCAGCACCAGCAGATTCAGAGCGGTCAGCAATCCGACCCATAGCCATTCACTGGTAAAACGCGTGGTTACCCGTGCCAAGTCGCCCCAGGCGCCAATCGAGCACGCCGCCAAAGCACCGAGCAGGGGCAGCACCAGCGCCGAACGCGTCGTGCGAACCCGTCCACCGAACAGCAACGTACCGATGAAGATCAAGCCGCCCACCGCCAGCCACTGCGACCAGTACGGTACGTTTGTCACTGGCCCGGCCAGCACGCCCTTGTCCTGGCGATCGGCATCGAACAAGCCCCAGTAACCACCGACCGCACCTTCACTGGCGCGTTTCCAGGGTTGGTCGAAGGCTTCGATCAGGTTGTAATGCCAGCCCTGTTGCTCGGCCATGGCGACAAAGCCGCGAATGAATCTGGCTTCGTTGACCCGGCTCGGCAGGGCCGTTTCGCGCTGGCGACCTTCGCTTGGCCAGCCGGTTTCGCCGATCAGCACATCCTTGGGCGCGAACTTGTTGCCGAACACCTGGCGTACGTCGGCCACGTGTTGCAGGGCGGCGTCGATGTTCGACGGATCATCTTCCCAGTACGGCAGCAAGTGAATGGTCAGGAAGTCCACGGCAGGGGCGATTTCCGGATGCTTGAGCCAGAACTCCCAGACGTCGGCGTAGGTGACAGGCTGTTTGACCTGGCTCTTGACCTTGTTGATCAGCTTCGCCAGCTGCGCGCCAGTGACTTCCTTGCGCAGCAGGGTTTCGTTGCCGACGATCACCGCGCTCACCACATCCGGGTTGGCGTTGGCCGAGGCGATCAACAGGTTGACTTCTTTTTCGGTGTCCACCGGGTTGCTGTTGACCCAGGCGCCGATCATCAGCTTCAAGCCATGCTTGCGCGCAAGGTCCGGCAGGGCTTCGAGGCCGGACATGGAATAGGTGCGGATGCATTCGAAACTTTTGGACAGCAGCGCGAGGTCGGCATCCATACGCTCGGGGCGCAAGTTGAATGGCACGTCAAACGGCGATTGATCCTTGTCGAACGGGGTGTAAGAGGCGCATTGCAGCTTGTGCGTCGCGCTGGCCACGTCCGGCAGGATCACCGGTTTGCCGAGGCCGTACCAGAAGCCGCCAAGGGCAAACAGCCCGAGCAGGCAAGCGAATAGATAAGCAGCAAAAGGGAAGCGGGAGGTCGCGGACATGGTCAGGCCGTGTGGGAACAAAGCGGCGCATGTTACCTGCATTTGCCGCGTGCTTGGTGGCCTGCATGATTTTGACATGCAAAGTTCGGGCGGATTGGCAGGGGTGGTTGTTGAGCTAAGGATTAATGGCTTTCTGATGTCGTTTCTCGATGCCTTGAGGTCGCTGGTAGAGCAGGTCGCCATGAGCGTCAGGTTGATTATCGCAAGTGTCAGTACTCCGCTGATGTTCGAACGAGTTTGCGGTGGGCGTGATGGGGGCGCTGTGCACCATAACAATACGTTTAAGCGACTCGGCATCCGTCGAGCGCAGCACTTTCGGGGAAGTAACGATGAAGATGCGACGACTCTTGGGCGCAGGTGCGGCTTTGGTGCTGGCGATCAGTTCGGCCGTGGCGAGCGCCGCCGGCAAGGACGTGACGATCGGTTATGTCGACGGCTGGTCGGACAGTGTCGCCACGACCAACGTGGCGGCTGAAGTGATCAGGCAGAAACTCGGTTATGACGTGAAGCTGCAAGCCGTCGCTACCGGGATCATGTGGCAGGGCGTGGCCACCGGCAAACTCGACGCCATGCTGTCGGCCTGGCTGCCGGTGACCCACGGTGAGTACTGGACGAAGAACAAGGATCAGGTCGTCGACTACGGCCCGAACTTCAAGGACGCGAAAATCGGCCTGATCGTGCCGGAGTACGTCAAGGCCAAGTCCATCGAGGACCTCAAGACCGACGACACCTTCAAGAACCGCATTGTCGGCATCGACGCCGGTTCAGGCGTGATGCTCAAGACCGATCAGGCGATCAAGGACTACGACCTGACCGGCTACCAACTCAAGGCCAGTTCCGGCGCCGGCATGATTGCCGAGCTGACCCGTGCCGAGAAGAAGAACGAATCCATCGCCGTCACCGGCTGGGTACCGCACTGGATGTTCGCCAAGTGGAAACTGCGCTTCCTCGAAGATCCGAAGGGCGTGTACGGCGCGGCTGAAACCGTGAACAGCATCGGCAGCAAGGGCCTGGAAGCCAAGGCGCCGGAAGTGGCCAAGTTCCTGAAGAACTTCCAGTGGGCCTCCAAGGATGAAATCGGTCAGGTCATGCTGGCGATTCAGGACGGTGCCAAACCTGAAGCCGCTGCGAAGGATTGGGTCGCCAAGCACCCTGAGCGTGTGGCTGACTGGATCAAGTAAGAGTCGCCTCGCTTTAACCTGTGGGAGCGGGCTTGCTCGCGAATGCTGTCTGTCAGTTGACTGGCATGACGCCTTCGCGAGCAAGCCCGCTCCCACATTTATTTTGTACGTGCTGGAAATTGGCGAATCTGTCATGTGGTTCTAAGACTAAGGTCGTCTGGAACCTGCCCCGCAGCCGCATAGAGTGGATACCGTTCCAACTAAATCTGTGCTGCGAGGATAAAAACAATGAACGACAGCATTTACCTCTCGATTCAAAACAGCCCGCGCTTCAAGGAGCTGGTTAGCAAGAGGGAACGATTCGCCTGGATTCTTTCGGCGATCATGCTAGGGCTTTACTCCGGATTCATCCTTCTGATTGCCTATGGACCGCAGGTGCTGGGGGCGAAAATCAGCCCTGAGTCCTCGATTACCTGGGGCATACCGATCGGTGTCGGGCTGATTGTCTCGGCCTTCATCCTGACCGGTATCTACGTACGACGCGCCAACGGCGAGTTCGACGACCTGAACAACGCGATTCTCAAGGAGGCTCAGCAATGATCCGCCGTCTAATGGCTCTTTTGAGCATCGCAGCTTTCGCGCCTGGCGCCTGGGCGGCTGACGCCCTGACCGGTGCCGTGCAGAAGCAACCGCTTAATGTGTCGGCGATCTTGATGTTTGTCGCCTTCGTCGGTGCCACCCTGTGCATCACCTACTGGGCTTCCAAGCGTAATAATTCTGCAGCCGACTACTACGCCGCTGGCGGCAAGATCACCGGTTTGCAGAACGGTCTGGCGATTGCCGGTGACTACATGTCGGCTGCATCCTTCCTGGGTATTTCCGCGCTGGTATTCACCTCCGGCTACGACGGCCTGATCTACTCGATCGGCTTCCTGGTGGGCTGGCCGATCATTCTGTTCCTGATCGCCGAGCGCCTGCGTAACCTGGGCAAATACACCTTTGCCGACGTGGCGTCCTATCGCCTTGGGCAAACCCAGATCCGCTCGCTGTCCGCTTGCGGTTCGCTGGTGGTGGTGGCGTTCTACCTGATCGCGCAAATGGTCGGTGCCGGCAAGCTGATCCAGCTGCTGTTCGGTCTCGATTACCACGTTGCGGTGATCATGGTCGGTATTTTGATGTGCCTGTACGTGTTGTTCGGCGGCATGCTGGCGACCACCTGGGTGCAGATCATCAAGGCCGTGCTGTTGCTGTCCGGTGCTTCCTTCATGGCGCTGATGGTGATGAAGCACGTCAACTTCGACTTCAACATGCTGTTCTCCGAGGCGATCAAGGTTCATCCGAAAGCTGAAGCGATCATGAGCCCGGGCGGCCTGGTGAAAGATCCGATCTCGGCGTTCTCTCTAGGTCTGGCGCTGATGTTCGGCACCGCTGGCCTGCCGCACATCCTGATGCGCTTCTTCACCGTGAGTGACGCAAAAGAAGCTCGCAAGAGCGTGCTTTACGCAACCGGCTTCATTGGCTACTTCTACATCCTGACCTTCATCATCGGCTTCGGCGCGATCCTGCTGGTCAGCACCAACCCGGCCTTCAAAGACGCTGCTGGCGCCTTGCTGGGCGGTAACAACATGGCGGCGGTGCACCTGGCCAACGCGGTGGGTGGCAGTATCTTCCTGGGCTTCATCTCGGCGGTGGCGTTCGCGACCATTCTGGCAGTGGTTGCCGGTCTGACCCTGGCCGGTGCTTCGGCGGTGTCCCACGACCTGTATGCCAGCGTGATCAAGAAGGGCAAGGCCAACGAGAAGGACGAGATTCGCGTCTCGAAAATCACCACCATCGCCTTGGCGGTACTGGCCATTGGTCTGGGTATCCTGTTCGAGAGCCAGAACATTGCGTTCATGGTGGGCCTGGCGTTCTCCATCGCGGCGAGCTGTAACTTCCCGGTGCTGCTGCTTTCCATGTACTGGAAAAAGCTGACCACCCGCGGTGCGATGATCGGTGGGTGGATGGGGCTGATCAGTGCCGTGGGCCTGATGGTGCTGGGTCCGACCATCTGGGTGCAGATCCTGCATCACGAGAAGGCCATCTTCCCGTATGAGTACCCGGCGCTGTTCTCGATGATGATTGCCTTTGTCGGGATCTGGTTCTTCTCGGTTACCGACAAGTCCACTGCGGCTGACAATGAGCGGGCGCTGTTCTTTCCGCAGTTTGTTCGTTCGCAGACTGGCCTGGGTGCAAGTGGTGCTGTTTCGCACTAAGCGTTTGGGTTTGACTGTTTAAGTTGTGTTGATTGGAAATGCCCTGGTCGAGAGATCGGGGCATTTTTTTATTGGGCGGTAATCGACCTGAATTTCGTGGATGTGCCGATTTACTGTAGGGACTGGCGTGCTCGCGAAGACTTTGGGTCGGGCGGAGTGTTTTTTGATGGTGTACATATCCATTCCTGCGGTAACGGCCACCTATGGTTTCGCCCTTACGGCGAGTCACTTTTTTTACAAGCGCCTAAAAAAAGTAACCAAAAAAACGCTCGCCCCGAACGTACGGCCCCTCGCTAAGGCTCGGCGTACCTTCGCTGCGGTATTCATCCGGGGGCATTGCCCTCCGGTCGGCTTCGCTTCGACCTACATGCAATGAGTTCGACTGCGTCGAACGGCGCTGCGCGCCAATCCCCGGATGAACACCTCCACTCAGCCTCCCGAGGGGGGCGGGTGGATCAAGATCAAGAGCTGCAGGCGAGCTAACGCTCGGCCTGATGAGTGGTGAGAAGCGGCGCGGTGGGGGCTGCTCTGCCTTTGCTCTTCTGTGGGGGCGGGCTTGCTCACGAAGGCGGCCTGCCAGCCGACCAGGTAGCTCACGGCCGAACGACCCCAGCAAACAGGCCGGCCGGTAGGCCGCCTCGGACGCTGTTGCGGTGTACGCCCCCTCGTGAGGCAGGACCGGAGCGAGGGCATGCCGAGCCTAGGCGAGGCACCGAATGTCAGGGGCAAGAGCGTTTGGTTACTTTGTGCTTTTTCAAAGTGACCCGCTGTAAGAGCGGAGCTCTAAGTGGCCGTTACCGAAGAAACGGATATGCGCTCGATCAAAAAAACGCGACAAAGCGCACAAACAAAAACGGCCTCCTGCTCTTTATATAAAAAGCAGAGGCCGTTCCCGGTACAACTCAACACCCTACAGCGAGACAGCTCTTACTTGCGGTCTTCCAGCTTGGTGATGTCACGCGACTCGTAGCCGGTGTACAACTGGCGCGGACGGCCGATCTTGTACGGGCTGGAGAGCATTTCCTTCCAGTGGGAGATCCAGCCGACGGTCCGCGCCAGGGCGAAGATCACGGTGAACATGCTGGTTGGAATGCCGATCGCCTTGAGGATGATCCCCGAGTAGAAGTCGACGTTCGGGTACAGCGAGCGCTCGATGAAGTACGGGTCGGTCAGGGCGATCTCTTCCAGGCGCATGGCCAGTTCGAGTTGCGGATCGTTCTGGATGCCCAGTTCCTTCAACACTTCGTCGCAGGTCTGCTTCATTACTGTGGCGCGCGGGTCGCGGTTTTTGTAAACGCGGTGACCGAAGCCCATCAGTTTGAACGGATCGTTCTTGTCCTTGGCCTTGGCGATGAACTTGTCGATGTTCGAAACATCGCCGATTTCATCGAGCATGGTCAGTACGGCTTCGTTGGCACCGCCGTGGGCAGGGCCCCACAGTGCAGCGATACCGGCGGCGATACAGGCGAACGGGTTGGCACCCGAAGAGCCGGCCAGGCGTACGGTGGAGGTCGAAGCGTTCTGCTCGTGGTCGGCGTGGAGGATGAAGATCCGGTCCATGGCCTTGGCGAGCACCGGGCTGATCGGTTTGATCTCGCACGGGGTGTTGAACATCATGTGCAGGAAGTTTTCCGCGTACGACAGGTCGTTGCGCGGGTACATCATGGGTTGGCCCATGGAGTACTTGTAAACCATCGCGGCCAGGGTCGGCATCTTGGCAACCAGGCGGATCGCGGAGATTTCGCGATGCTGCGGGTTATTGATGTCCAGGGAGTCGTGGTAGAACGCCGAGAGGGCGCCGACTACGCCGCACATGACGGCCATCGGGTGGGCGTCGCGACGGAAGCCGTTGAAGAAGGTCTTCAGCTGCTCGTGAACCATGGTGTGGTTCTTCACGGTGCTGACGAACTGGGCCTTCTGTTCTGCGGTCGGCAGTTCGCCGTTGAGCAGCAGATAGCAGGTTTCCAGGTAGTCCGACTTTTCAGCCAGCTGTTCGATCGGGTAGCCGCGGTGCAGCAGGATGCCGTTGTCGCCGTCGATATAGGTGATCTTCGACTCGCACGAGGCGGTCGACATGAAGCCTGGGTCAAAGGTGAAACGGCCCGTGGCCGTCAGGCCCCGAACATCTATAACATCGGGACCAACGGTGCCGGTTAAAATGGGCAGCTCGACGGGGGCTGCGCCCTCGATGATCAACTGCGCTTTTTTGTCAGCCATGTGGCCTCCTATTTATGCTTGAAATCATCAGACAGACCCCCCACGCAGGGCCCGCACCACTATAGTGAGATAAATTCGAATGTCAATTTGCCTAAAGTCTTGCTCCAAAAGGCTTTAACCGGACTTTTTTCTCGAAATTGGCTGCCATTTACGCCTTTTATGTCAGTTGCGCAATCAGCTGTTTGGGTTAGGTGTTTGCGTTGTCATTAGTAGCCTAACTGTCTATACTCGGCCACCGACCGCCAAGGGCTTTTGGGCTTGCTTTCATTGGGGGTCGCATCCCTGGGTGGTGGTTACCTGACCAGTGCACTCCCCAACAACTTTGCCCTGATTGTTAGGGGCTCTTCAGTGTGAAAAAAAAGCCGTGAAAAGCCAACGACCTGTAAACCTAGACCTAAGGACCATCAAACTCCCAGTCACTGCTTACACGTCCATCCTTCACCGAATTTCCGGTGTCATCCTCTTCGTGTGCCTTGCCATCATGCTTTACGCATTGGACAAGTCGCTGAGTTCCGAGGAAGGCTTCGGTCAGGTGAAAGCGTGTCTGACCAGTCCGCTAGCCAAGCTAGTGACATGGGGCATCCTGTCCGCTCTGCTTTATCACCTGGTAGCCGGTGTGCGCCATTTGATCATGGACATGGGCATCGGTGAGACGCTGGAAGGCGGCAAGCTGGGCTCGAAAATCGTTATCGCCGTTTCCGTGGTGGTAATCGTTCTGGCAGGAGTTTGGATATGGTAACTAACGTCACGAACCTGTCGCGTTCGGGCCTCTATGACTGGATGGCGCAACGTGTGTCTGCGGTCGTTCTCGCGGCTTACTTCATCTTCCTGATCGGATACATCGTGGCCCATCCCGGCCTCGAGTACGCCCAGTGGCATGAACTGTTCGCCCACAACGGAATGCGTATCTTCAGCCTCCTGGCCCTCGTTGCCCTCGGCGCTCACGCCTGGGTCGGCATGTGGACCATCGCGACCGACTACCTGACGCCAATGGCGTTCGGCAAGTCCGCGACGGCTATACGTTTCCTTTTCCAGGCAGTATGCGGCGTTGCGATGTTCGCTTACTTCGTCTGGGGCGTGCAGATTCTCTGGGGTATCTGAGTCATGGCTAACATTCCAACGATTTCTTTCGACGCCATCATTATTGGTGGTGGCGGTGCAGGCATGCGCGCAGCGCTGCAACTGGCGCAGGGCGGTCACAAGACTGCCGTGATCACCAAGGTTTTCCCGACCCGTTCGCACACTGTATCCGCCCAGGGCGGCATCACCTGCGCAATCGCGTCCGCTGACCCGAACGATGACTGGCGCTGGCACATGTACGATACCGTCAAGGGTTCCGACTACATCGGTGACCAGGACGCTATCGAATACATGTGTCAGGAAGGCCCGGCTGCCGTTTACGAGCTGGACCACATGGGTATGCCATTCTCGCGTACCGAGCAAGGTCGTATCTACCAGCGTCCATTCGGCGGTCAGTCCAAGGACTACGGTAAAGGCGGCCAGGCTGCGCGTACTTGCGCTGCGTCCGACCGTACCGGTCACGCTCTGCTGCACACCCTTTATCAGGGCAACCTGAAAGCCGGTACCGTGTTCCTGAACGAGTACTACGCTGTCGATCTCGTGAAGAACGGCGAAGGCGAGTTCGTCGGCGTGATCGCCATCTGCATCGAAACCGGCGAAACCACCTACATCCGTGCCAAGGCCACCGTACTGGCTACCGGCGGTGCAGGTCGTATCTACGCTTCGACCACCAACGCCCTGATCAACACCGGTGACGGCGTTGGCATGGCGCTGCGTGCTGGCGTTCCGGTGCAAGACATCGAAATGTGGCAGTTCCACCCGACCGGTATCGCCGGCGCTGGTGTACTGGTTACAGAAGGTTGCCGTGGTGAAGGTGGATACCTGATCAACAAGCACGGCGAGCGTTTCATGGAGCGTTATGCTCCGAACGCCAAAGACCTTGCCGGTCGTGACGTTGTTGCCCGTTCGATGGTTAAAGAGATCATCGCCGGCAACGGTTGCGGTCCGAACGGCGACCACGTAATGCTCAAACTCGACCACTTGGGCGAGGAAGTGCTGCACAGCCGTCTGCCAGGCATCTGCGAACTGTCGAAGACTTTCGCACACGTTGACCCGGTTGTTGCTCCGGTTCCGGTTGTTCCGACCTGCCACTACATGATGGGCGGTGTTCCGACCAACATTCACGGTCAGGCGATCACCCAGAACGGCGAAGGCGTCGACGAAATCATCCCTGGCCTGTTCGCAGTGGGTGAAGTGGCTTGCGTGTCGGTTCATGGTGCCAACCGTCTGGGCGGCAACTCGCTGCTCGACCTGGTGGTATTCGGCCGTGCTGCCGGCCTGCACCTTGAAAAGGCACTGACCGACGGCATCGAATACGACGACGCTACCGAAGCCGATATCGAAGCTGCCCTGTCGCGCCTGAACGCTCTGAACAACCGTACCGAAGGCGAAGACGTGGCTACCCTGCGTCGCGAGCTGCAAAACTGCATGCAGAACTACTTCGGTGTATTCCGTACCGGTGAATACATGCAGAAGGGTATTGCCCAGTTGGCTGACCTGCGCAAGCGCATCGCCAACGTGAAGATCAGCGATAAGTCGCAGGCGTTCAACACTGCACGTATCGAAGCTCTGGAGCTGCAGAACCTGCTGGAAGTGGCCGAAGCCACCGCCATCGCTGCAGAAGTACGTAAAGAGTCCCGCGGTGCCCACGCCCGTGAAGACTTCGAAGATCGTGACGATGAAAACTGGCTGTGCCACACCCTGTACTTCCCGGGTGACAAGCGCGTGACCAAGCGTGCCGTGAACTTCTCGCCGAAGACTGTTCCGACTTTTGAACCTAAGATTCGGACTTATTAAGGGTGGCCGCCATGTTGCAAGTCAGCGTTTATCGTTACAACCCTGATCAGGACGCCGCGCCGTTCATGCAGGAATTCCAGGTTGATACCGGTGGTAAAGACCTGATGGTGCTGGACGTGCTGGCCCTGATCAAAGAGCAGGACGAGGGTTTCTCCTATCGTCGCTCTTGCCGTGAAGGTGTTTGCGGTTCCGACGGCATGAACATCAACGGCAAAAACGGCCTGGCGTGCGTCACGCCGCTGTCCGCTGTCGTAAAAGGTAACAAGTTGATCGTTCGTCCTCTGCCAGGTTTGCCGGTTATCCGTGACCTGGTCGTCGATATGAGCATCTTCTACAAGCAATACGAAAAGGTTAAGCCATACCTGCAGAACGACACGCCGGCTCCGGCCATCGAGCGTCTGCAGTCCCCTGAAGAGCGTGAAAAGCTGGACGGTCTGTACGAGTGCATCCTGTGCGCTTGCTGCTCGACTTCCTGCCCATCCTTCTGGTGGAACCCGGACAAGTTCCTGGGTCCAGCTGCCCTGCTGCAAGCGTACCGCTTCCTGGCAGACAGCCGTGACACCAAGACGTCCGAGCGTCTGGCTTCGCTGGATGACCCGTTCAGCGTATTCCGCTGCCGCGGGATCATGAACTGCGTCAACGTATGTCCGAAAGGCCTGAACCCGACTAAGGCCATCGGTCACATCCGTAACATGTTGCTCTCAAGCGGCGTGTGATTCGGCTGCTGTACCCGTTGTACCCGTAGATGCTGCGGCGCAGGCTTCAACCGGCGCCGTAGTTTTAACCTGAGCAGCAGCTTAAAAGGCTGCGGCTCTTATTTTGAAGAAATGAGACAAGCAGGGGCATCCGGGCTGGTACCCGGACTATCAGTGTGATCCTAGTGGCTTGTTTTGGTCGCTGCATTCGGACTTCTGCAAGTTTGCTCGGTGTCGACACCGGTGGTGTTCCCCTAACCGAGGGTGACCAAGCATGCAAGAAAGCGTGATGCAGCGCATGTGGAACAGTGCCTACCTATCCGGTAGTAACGCTGCCTATGTGGAAGAGCTTTACGAGCTCTACCTGCACGACCCTAACGCTGTGCCAGAAGAGTGGCGCACCTACTTCCAGAAGTTGCCTGCTGACGGCAACTCTGCCACCGATGTTTCGCACTCCACAATTCGCGATCATTTCGTCTTGCTGGCAAAGAACCAGCGCCGCGCCCAACCGGTTTCCGCCGGCAGCGTGAGCAGTGAGCACGAGAAGAAGCAAGTTGAAGTGCTGCGATTGATCCAGGCCTACCGTATGCGTGGCCACCAGGCAGCCCAGCTTGACCCGCTGGGACTGTGGCAGCGTCCTGCACCTGCAGACCTGTCGATCAATCATTACGGCTTGACCAATGCCGATCTTGATACGACCTTCCGTGCCGGCGACCTGTTCATCGGCAAAGAGGAAGCGAGCCTACGCGAAATTCACGAAGCGTTGCAGCAGACATATTGCCGCACCATCGGCGCTGAGTTCACGCACATCACCGATTCCGAGCAGCGCCAGTGGTTCCAGCAGCGTCTGGAAAGCGTGCGCGGTCGTCCGACGTACTCCGCCGACATCAAGAGCCACCTGCTCGAGCGCGTGACCGCCGGCGAAGGCCTGGAAAAATACCTGGGCACCAAATACCCGGGTACCAAGCGTTTCGGTCTGGAAGGCGGCGAAAGCCTGATTCCGATGCTCGACGAGCTGATCCAGCGTTCCGGTTCCTACGGCACCAAGGAAATCGTCATCGGCATGGCCCACCGTGGCCGTCTGAACGTGCTGGTCAACACCTTCGGCAAGAACCCGCGCGAGCTGTTCGACGAGTTCGAAGGCAAGAAGAAGGTCGAGCTGGGTTCTGGTGACGTGAAATACCACCAGGGCTTCTCGTCCAACGTGATGACTTCCGGCGGTGAAGTTCACCTGGCCATGGCGTTCAACCCGTCCCACCTGGAAATCGTTTCCCCGGTGGTCGAGGGTTCGGTTCGCGCCCGTCAGGACCGTCGTAACGATCCGACCGGCGAGAAGGTTCTGCCGATCTCCATCCACGGTGACGCTGCATTCGCAGGTCAGGGCGTGGTCATGGAAACCTTCCAGATGTCGCAGACCCGCGGTTTCAAGACCGGCGGTACCGTGCACATCGTGATCAACAACCAGGTCGGTTTTACCATCAGCAACCCGCTGGACTCGCGTTCCACCGAGTACGCGACCGACGTTGCGAAAATGATCCAGGCGCCGATCCTCCATGTGAATGGTGATGATCCGGAAGCCGTATTGTTCGTGACCCAGCTGGCCATCGACTACCGCATGCAGTTCAAGCGTGACGTGGTGATCGACCTGGTCTGCTACCGTCGTCGCGGCCACAACGAGGCCGACGAGCCTAGCGGTACCCAGCCTCTGATGTATCAGAAGATCACCAAGCAGCGCACCACCCGTGAGCTGTATGCCGATCGTCTGACCCAGGGCGGTGTGCTGGACGCAGAGCGTGTTCAGGCGAAAGTCGACGAATACCGCAATGCGCTGGACAACGGTCTGCACGTAGTGAAAAGCCTGGTCAAAGAGCCGAACAAAGAGTTGTTCGTGGACTGGCGTCCGTATCTGGGCCACGCCTGGACCGCGCGTCACGACACTCGCTTCGACCTCAAGACCTTGCAGGAACTGTCCGCCAAGCTGCTGGAAATCCCGGAAGGCTTCGTGGTTCAGCGCCAGGTTGCCAAGATCTACGAAGACCGCCAGAAGATGCAAGCCGGCGGCCTGCCGATCAACTGGGGTTACGCCGAAACCATGGCGTACGCGACCCTGGCGTTCGAAGGTCACCCGATTCGCATGACTGGCCAGGACATCGGCCGCGGTACGTTCTCGCACCGCCATGCTGTCCTGCACAACCAGAAGGACGCGGGCACCTACATCCCGCTGCAGAACCTGTACGACGGTCAGCCGCGTTTCGACCTGTACGACTCGTTCCTGTCCGAAGAGGCGGTACTGGCGTTCGAATACGGTTACTCGACCACCACGCCTGATGCGCTGGTGATCTGGGAAGCCCAGTTCGGCGACTTCGCCAACGGTGCCCAGGTAGTTATCGACCAGTTCATCACCAGTGGCGAGCACAAGTGGGGCCGTCTGTGCGGTCTGACCATGTTGCTGCCGCACGGTTACGAAGGTCAGGGGCCGGAGCACTCCTCGGCGCGTCTGGAGCGTTACCTACAGCTGTGCGCCGAGCACAACATTCAGGTAGCCGTGCCGACTACGCCGGCACAGATCTATCATTTGCTGCGTCGTCAGGTGATTCGCCCGCTGCGCAAGCCTTTGATCGTTCTGACACCGAAGTCGCTGTTGCGCCACAAGCTGGCCATCTCGACGCTGGAAGATCTGGCTGAAGGTTCGTTCCAGACCGTCATCCCGGAAATCGATGCCCAAGACCCGAAAAAGGTCGAGCGCGTTGTTCTGTGTAGCGGCAAGGTCTACTACGACCTGCTGGAAAAACGCCGTGCCGAAGGTCGTGACGACATCGCTGTCGTGCGTATCGAGCAGCTGTACCCATTCCCTGAGGACGACTTGAAAGAAGTCCTGGCGCCTTACACCAACGTCAAAGCTGCCGTTTGGTGTCAGGAAGAGCCGATGAACCAGGGTGCGTGGTACTGCAGCCAACACCACATGCGTCGCAGCATCAGCAACCTCAACAAGTCTCTCGTACTCGAGTACGCGGGCCGTGAGGCTTCTGCTGCACCAGCATGCGGTTACGCATCGATGCACGCCGAACAGCAGGAAAAACTGCTGCAAGACGCCTTTACTGTTTAACGCCTTCGCGCACCTGAAACCGAATTTAAGGAACCACAGACAATGGCTATCGAGATCAAAGCCCCCACTTTCCCGGAATCGGTTGCCGATGGCACCGTTGCCACCTGGCACAAACAACCGGGCGACGCGGTCAAGCGCGACGAACTGATCGTCGACATCGAAACCGACAAAGTCGTGCTGGAAGTGTTGGCTACTGCTGACGGCGTGCTGGGCGCTATCGTCAAGAACGAAGGCGAAACCGTTCTGTCCGACGAAGTCCTGGGCTCCATCGTTGAAGGCGGCGCCGCTGCCGCTGCTCCAGCCGCTGCTGCTCCGGCCGCTGCTACCGCTGCTCCAGCTGCCGGTGCTGACGAAGACGCTATCGCAGCTCCAGCTGCTCGCAAGCTGGCCGAAGAAAACGGCATCAACCTGGCTTCCGTCAAAGGCACCGGCAAAGATGGTCGTGTAACCAAGGAAGACGTGGTTGCCGCTGTCGAAGCCAAGAAAGCTGCTCCGGCTGCCGCACCTGCCAAGGCTGCTGCTCCGGCTGCCGCTGCTCCTGTGTTTGCTGCCGGCGATCGCATCGAGAAGCGCGTACCGATGACCCGCGTTCGTGCCACCGTGGCCAAGCGTCTGGTTGAAGCTCAATCGAACATGGCGATGCTGACCACTTTCAACGAAGTCGACATGACCGAAGTCATGGCCCTGCGTTCGAAGTACAAGGACCTGTTCGAGAAGTCCCACAACGGCGTGCGCCTGGGCTTCATGTCGTTCTTCGTGAAAGCGGCCACCGAAGCGCTGAAACGCTTCCCGGCTGTCAACGCGTCGATCGACGGCGGCGACATCGTTTACCACGGCTACGCTGACGTCGGCGTTGCAGTTTCCAGCGATCGCGGCCTGGTTGTACCGGTTCTGCGTAACGCCGAACTGATGAGCCTGGCTGAAATCGAAGGCGGCATCGCCACCTTCGGCAAGAAAGCCCGCGACGGCAAACTGTCGATGGACGAAATGACCGGTGGTACTTTCACCATCACCAACGGTGGTACTTTCGGTTCGATGATGTCGACCCCGATCGTCAACCCGCCACAAGCAGCCATCCTGGGCATGCACAACATCATCCAGCGTCCGATGGCCATCAACGGTCAGGTCGTTATCCGTCCGATGATGTACCTGGCACTGTCCTACGATCACCGTCTGATCGATGGCAAAGAAGCTGTGACCTTCCTGGTGACCATCAAGAACCTGCTGGAAGATCCGGCTCGTCTTCTTCTGGATATCTAAAAAGCAGCGGCAAGCTGCAAGCTGCAAGCCCCAAGCTCAAAGCGAGCGAGCGGGCTTCATGCTTGCAGCTTGCGGCTTGTAGCTTGTTGCTAAAAGGAACCTTTTATGACTCAGAAATTTGACGTAGTAGTGATCGGCGCCGGCCCTGGCGGCTATGTGGCTGCCATCAAGGCCGCTCAGCTTGGTCTTTCGACGGCCTGCATCGAGAAGTACACCGACAAGGAAGGCAAACTGGCTCTGGGCGGTACTTGCCTGAACGTCGGCTGCATTCCATCCAAGGCGCTGCTGGACAGCTCCTGGAAGTACAAGGAAGCCAAAGAAGGCTTCGCGATCCACGGTATCAATCACGCTGGCGTGACCATGGACGTGCCAGCGATGGTCGGCCGTAAAGCCAACATCGTCAAAGGCCTGACCTCCGGCGTTGCGACCCTGTTCAAAGCCAACGGTGTGACCTCGATCCAGGGTCACGGCAAGCTGCTGGCCGGCAAGAAAGTCGAAGTCACCAAGCCAGACGGCTCGGTAGAAATCATCGAAGCCGAAAACGTCATCCTGGCTCCAGGTTCGCGTCCGATCGACATTCCGCCAGCTCCGGTTGACCAGAATGTGATCGTCGACTCGACTGGCGCCCTGGAATTCCAATCCGTTCCCAAGCGTCTGGGCGTGATCGGCGCTGGCGTGATCGGTCTGGAACTGGGTTCGGTCTGGTCGCGTCTGGGTGCAGAAGTGACTGTGCTGGAAGCCCTGGACACCTTCCTGATGGCAGCGGATACCGCTGTTTCCAAGGAAGCGCTGAAAACCCTGACCAAACAGGGTCTGGACATCAAGCTGGGCGCTCGCGTAACCGGTTCCAAAGTGAACGGCGACGAAGTCGTTGTTAACTACACCGATGCCAAGGGCGAACAGAACATCACTTTCGACAAGCTGATCGTAGCCGTTGGTCGCCGTCCGGTGACCACTGATCTGCTGGCTGCCGACTGCGGCGTGACCCTGGACGAGCGCGGTTTCGTGCACGTTGACGATCACTGCGCCACCACCGTACCGGGCGTCTACGCCATCGGCGACGTGGTTCGCGGCATGATGCTGGCGCACAAGGCCTCGGAAGAGGGCATCATGGTTGTCGAGCGCATCAAGGGCCACAAGGCCCAGATGAACTATGACCTGATCCCTTCGGTTATTTATACTCACCCGGAAATCGCGTGGGTGGGTAAAACCGAGCAGGCCTTGAAAGCTGAAGGCGTTGAAGTTAACGTCGGCACCTTCCCGTTCGCAGCCTCTGGCCGTGCCATGGCTGCCAACGACACCGGTGGTTTCGTCAAGGTCATCGCAGATGCCAAGACAGACCGCGTACTGGGCGTCCACGTGATTGGCCCAAGCGCTGCAGAACTGGTTCAGCAGGGCGCGATCGGTATGGAGTTCGGCACCAGCGCTGAAGACCTGGGCATGATGGTTTTCTCCCATCCGACCCTGTCTGAAGCCTTGCACGAAGCTGCTCTGGCAGTGAATGGCGGCGCCATTCATATCGCCAACCGCAAGAAGCGTTAAGACATAATAAGAAACCACGGCGGTTTGGCCCGTCGTGAGCCTTGCATGCAAGACTCACCGCGGAATATCCGCTGGACGCAGTCTTGCATAGCTGCACCGGGTATCCGGAAAGGCTATGCAAGCAGCAGTCACAGGTGGTGCGGCACTTGAATGAGTGCAGCACCGAATGCGCAGTACCTAACGAAGACGGTAAAAAGCATGAATCTTCACGAGTATCAGGGTAAGCAGCTGTTCGCTGAGTACGGCCTGCCAGTTTCCACCGGTTACGCGGTAGACACCCCGGAAGCAGCAGCAGAAGCTTGCGACAAAATCGGCGGCAGCGAGTGGGTTGTCAAAGCCCAGGTCCACGCCGGTGGTCGCGGTAAAGCGGGCGGCGTAAAGCTGGTTCGCAGCAAAGAAGACGCCAAAGCCTTCGCACAGCAGTGGCTGGGCAAGCGTCTGGTGACTTACCAGACTGACGCCAATGGCCAGCCAGTCACCAAGATCCTGGTTGAATCGTGCACTGATATCGCTAAAGAGCTGTACCTGGGCGCTGTCGTTGACCGTTCGAGCCGTCGCATCGTGTTCATGGCTTCCACCGAAGGTGGCGTGGACATCGAGAAAATCGCTCACGACACTCCAGAAAAAATTCTGAAGGCCACTATCGATCCACTGGTTGGCGCTCAGCCATTCCAGGGTCGCGAGCTGGCATTCCAGTTGGGCCTGGAAGGCAAGCAAGTTGCCCAGTTCGCCAAGATCTTCGTAGGTCTGGCCAAACTGTTCAAGGATCACGACCTGGCCCTGCTGGAAGTGAACCCACTGGTGATCAAGGCTGACGGCGATCTGCACTGCCTCGATGCCAAGATCAACATCGACGCCAACGCCATGTACCGTCAGCCTAAGCTGAAGACTTTCCACGATCCGTCGCAGGACGATCCGCGCGAAGCGCACGCTGCCAAGTTCGAACTGAACTACGTAGCGCTGGAAGGCAACATCGGTTGCATGGTCAACGGTGCTGGCCTGGCCATGGGTACCATGGACATCGTCAACCTGCATGGCGGCAAGCCAGCCAACTTCCTCGACGTAGGTGGTGGCGCTACCAAAGAACGCGTAACTGAAGCGTTCAAGATCATCCTGTCCGACACTAACGTCGCTGCAGTACTGGTCAACATCTTCGGCGGCATCGTTCGTTGCGACATGATTGCCGAAGGCATCATCGGCGCTGTGAAAGAAGTCGGCGTGAAAATCCCGGTTGTTGTTCGCCTTGAAGGCAACAACGCTGAGCTGGGCGCTAAAGTACTGGCAGAAAGCGGTTTGAACATTATCGCTGCTACCAGCCTGACCGACGCTGCTCAACAAGTTGTCAAAGCTGCGGAGGGCAAATAATGAGCGTCCTGATCAATAAAGACACCAAAGTTATCTGCCAGGGTATTACCGGTTCGCAAGGTAGTTTCCACACCCAGCAAGCCATCGAGTACGGCACCAAGATGGTTGGTGGTGTAACTCCAGGCAAAGGCGGCACCGAGCACCTGGGCCTGCCAGTGTTCAACACCGTGAAAGACGCTGTAGCTGCCACTGGCGCCACCGCCAGCGTGATCTACGTTCCGGCTCCTTTCTGCAAAGACTCGATCCTGGAAGCTGCCTTCGGCGGCATCAAGCTGATCGTGTGCATCACCGAAGGCATTCCTACCCTGGACATGCTGGACGCTAAAGTTAAGTGCGACGAGCTGGGCGTAGTCCTGATCGGCCCTAACTGCCCAGGCGTGATCACCCCAGGCGAATGCAAGATCGGCATCATGCCAGGTCACATTCACTTGCCAGGCAAGGTCGGTATCGTTTCCCGTTCCGGCACCCTGACCTACGAAGCTGTGAAGCAGACTACTGACGCCGGTTTCGGTCAGTCGACTTGCGTCGGCATCGGTGGTGACCCGATCCCGGGTTCGAACTTCATCGACATCCTGAAGCTGTTCCAGGAAGACCCGAAGACCGAAGCGATCGTGATGATCGGTGAGATCGGCGGTTCGGCTGAAGAAGAAGCGGCTGCCTACATCAAGGCACACGTGACCAAGCCGGTTGTTTCCTACATCGCTGGTGTGACTGCTCCTCCGGGCAAGCGCATGGGCCATGCTGGCGCAATCATCTCTGGCGGCAAAGGCACTGCAGACGAGAAATTCGCTGCTCTGCAAGACGCAGGCGTTAAAACCGTGCGTTCGCTGGCAGACATCGGCAAGGCCCTGGCCGAGCTGACTGGTTGGGCTGTCAAGTAAGCCTCGTGCTTGGCTGACGCTTCACCAGACAAAGGCCACCTTCGGGTGGCCTTTGTCGTTTCCGGGGTTTCAGTTGTCCGCAGGGCTTTTGTGGCGAGGGGGCTCGTCGGACCGCCGCATCGCCCCGTTGGGTTGCGAAACGACCCCAAAAACCTGCAATCGCGTGATGTCAGGCGAACCGCGTTTGCCTGATTGACGACTGCTGCGCAGTCGAACGGGGGCAAGCCCCCTCGCCACAGAGGTCCGCGTAAATAAATTAGATATGTAAACGCGACACAAAAATGTCGTGCATCGGAATGTTCGCCCTCTAACAGTGCGTTTCTGATCCAAATTCGTTAGGCTACTCGCCATTTTTGCGTCTGCGGCCCACAAGGCGGCAACGCGCTAAAAGGGTCGGTCTTATACGGACTGACAGCATTTCCCTCACCCATAGGGAAATCCCTCTCTAAATTCCGATTCAGTAGTGTGGTATTTCCTTAATGAAAGTGTTGAAAGGCCAGGACATCCTGGCACTTGGTTTTATGACGTTTGCCCTGTTCGTCGGGGCTGGCAACATCATCTTCCCGCCTATCGTCGGTTTGCAGTCCGGGCCTAATGTCTGGATGGCGGCGATGGGTTTCCTGGTCACGGCAGTTGGTCTGCCGGTGATCACCGTTGTGGCGCTGGCCAAGGTCGGCGGTGCAATGGATGCCTTGAGCAGCCCGATCGGTAAAGTCGCCGGTGGCCTGCTGGCAGCGGCTTGCTACCTCGCTGTTGGCCCGCTGTTCGCGACGCCACGTACCGCGACGGTATCTTTCGAAGTGGGCCTGGCGCCGCTGACCGGGGAGAGCCCGTTGGCGCTGTTCCTCTACAGTTCGGTGTACTTCCTGCTGGTGTTCTTCATCTCGCTGTATCCAGGCCGTTTGCTGGATACCGTAGGGCGCTTCCTCGCGCCGCTGAAGATCATTGCCCTGGCCGTGCTGGGCATTGCAGCATTCGCCTTGCCGGCCGGTGACATTGGCCAAGCCACGCCTGAATACGTGGCGGCGCCGTTTTCCCAAGGCTTCATCAATGGTTACCTGACCATGGATACCCTGGGCGCCCTGGTGTTCGGCATCGTAATCGTCAACGCCATCCGTTCCCGCGGCGTTGAGTCGCCAGCATTGATCACCCGTTATGCGATCATCGCCGGCCTGATCGCCGGTGTCGGCCTGGCGCTGGTGTATGTCAGCCTGTTCCGTCTCGGTTCGGGCAGCCATGAAGTGGCCGCTGGCGCTACCAATGGCGCGGCGGTATTGCACGCTTACGTGCAGCACACCTTCGGTTCGCTGGGTAGCGGCTTCCTTGCCGTGCTGATCTCCTTGGCGTGCCTGGTGACCGCGGTCGGCCTGACCTGTGCCTGCGCCGAGTACTTCAGTCGTGTGGTGCCGCTGTCCTACAAGACACTGGTGATCATCCTCGCTGCGTTCTCGCTGCTGGTGTCCAACCTGGGCCTCACCAAGCTGATTGCGTTCTCGATCCCGGTGCTCACCGCGATCTACCCACCGTGCATCGTCCTGGTGGCGTTGAGCTTCTGCAAGGACTTCTGGCATGAGCAGGGTCGTATCCTCGGCCCGGTCATGCTGGTGTCGCTCATCTTCGGTCTGATCGACGCCCTCAAGGGTGCAGGCCTGGCGGACTGGATGCCGACGCAAATGGCCCACCTGCCGCTGAGCGAGCAGGGCCTGGCCTGGCTGGTGCCATCGGTGATGACACTGGTGGTCGCGGTGGTTTGCGATCGCCTGCTGGGCAAACGCGCCGAAGCCTTGGCTTAAGTCGCTTCGAGGCTCGCCACAAGCGGGTCTTGAGCAGAAACAGAAATGCCCCGTATCAATCGATACGGGGCATTTTTTTGTGAGGGATGCGGTGTCTTTTCCGTTGAGCTAACGTCGAAGCACTGCAACACCCTTTGTGGGAGCGAGCTCCCACAGGGTCTGTGTAATCCGCATTTACATCACAAGGACCTGCATGTCGTTCATCCAAGCCAACCTGATCCACATTCTTGCCGCCGTCTGGTTCGTTATCTGCTGGGGCGGGTACACCCGCTATGCCACATGGAAAGGCCGTGACACCGCGTGCCTGGCCAGTGTGCTGCACCTGTATCGTGAAGACTGGATGCGCCGCATGCTGCTGCGCGACAACCGCATCGCCGATGCCAGCGTGATCGGCAATCTGGAGCGTAATGCTTCGTTCTTCGCCTCCAGTACGCTGATTATCCTGGCCGGCATTCTCACGGTGCTCGGGGCTTCGGAGCGGGCGGTATCGTTGCTGGCGGATATCCCGATGGTGCAACAGGCGTCCCAGGGCATGTCGGAAATCAAGTTGCTGTGCCTGGCGCTGGTGTTTGTCTATGCGTTCTTCACGTTCAGCTGGTGCATGCGCCAGTACAACTTTGCGGCGGTACTGGTGGGTTCGGCGCCGATGGTCGGCGAGCGCCATGTGTCGGAGCAGGAACGCAAGGCGTTCGCTTTACGCGCCGCCCGCGTCATCTCCATGGCTGCCAACCAGTTCAACTTCGGGCTGCGTTCCTACTACTTCGGTATGACCATGCTGGCCTGGTTCGTCAGCCCATGGCTGTTCATGTTGATGAGTGCCGGCGTCGTGTTCGTGTTGTACCACCGCGAGTTTCATTCCGACGTACTCGACGTGATGGTCTATACCCCTACAGAGGCGCCGTTGCCGGAGGTAATCAAAGAGGCTGCTTGATGAGTATTCCATTCTGGTGCGTGTTTATCAGTGCGGTGTTGATTTATCTGGCACGAATGCCCGTGACCAGGGCCATGAAAGAGCAGGGTGGTTACGATAACCACCTGCCGCGCCAACAGCAGATGCAACTCACAGGCCTGGGTGCCCGCGCGCTGGCGGCGCATCAGAATAGTTTCGAAGCCTTCATATTGTTCGCTGTGGGTGTGTTGATGGCGCATACCACGCAGACGGCGGGCTGGCTGATCGACGGCCTGGCGATCATCTTCGTGATCACGCGGGTTATTTACCTGGTGTGTTACTGGAAGGACTTGGCCTGGCAGCGCAGTCTGGTTTGGCTGGTGGGATTAATTTGTTCGCTGTTGTTGATGATTAGTCCGACTTTTCGAACGATTTTGCTCTAACCGATTTTTTCAAGGTAAAAGAAAACCCGCACTTGGCGGGTTTTCTTTTGCCACTCTAAAAACCGTATTAGTTCTTAGGTGCTTCCGGAGCGGCCGGAGCGGCTGGAGCGGCCGGAGCAGCCTGATCTTTGGCGGCTTCGGCGTTTTCTTTCGCCGCGTCGTTCACTTTATCCTGAGCTTCGTTCATTTTTTGCTGGGCTTGCTCAGCATGTTGGTTAGCATCTTGAGCTTTGTCCTCGGATTTTTTATCGCAGGCAGCGAGACCGAGGGAAGCGGTCAACATCAAGGCAATAGCTAAAGTCTTACGCATGGGGTGTTTCTCCTGATGAAAAGCATCTACTGGCATTAAGAGCCCAGGCATCAGGGTTAAGTTCCTTAAGTCTTTCAGATATATAAGTTTGTTCTAGTGCGGAACTTTTACCCGGACCGCCACCGCACTGCACGGACATTAACAAGAGTTTTTATCAAATGGCTGAAAACCCCGTTTTTGAGCGTGCGATGCGCTTTCTGTCGGCGCTGCGACATTGTCAGGTACTTGGACTAAGCGTTCACAGCGCCAGCAGCGAAGGGCTGACGATTATGCTGCCGTACAGCCCGCAGATCGTCGGCAATCCGCAAACCGGCGTGATTCATGGCGGGGCGCTGACCTCGCTGATGGACACCGCCTGTGGCATGGCGACGCTCTGCGTGCTCCCGGAATTCGAGGTCTGCCCGACCCTCGACCTGCGCATCGACTACATGCACGCCGCCGAGCCACATAAAGATGTCTACGGCTTTGCCCAGTGCTATCGGGTCACCACCGATGTGATTTTTGCCCGTGGCTTCGCCTATCAGGATGACCCTGGGCAACCGATTGCCCATGTGATGGGCACTTTCATGCGCATGGGCAAGGGCATCAAGGGCATCAAGGGCTTTGGTGGCGCGGTTGCCGGAGGTGCGCAATGAGCGAGTCGCTGAAGGACCAATTGCAAAAGGCCCACGAGCAGGGCGATTACGCCTCGCTGCTGGATTTGATTCCCTATGCCCGGCTGATCGGCGTCGAATGTTCACGGGTGGGAGATGAGTTGCTGTTCAAGCTGCCAGCGAACAAGGACAACATCGGTAACCCTTTGTTGCCGGCGATTCATGGCGGTGTGATCGCCGGTTTCATGGAGTTGGCCGCGGCGCTGCACCTGTTGGTGTTCACCGGATCGCCCGGGGTGCCGAAGATCATCGACTTCTCCCTGGATTACCTGCGAGCCGGGCAGTTTCGCGATACCTGGGCCCGATGCCAGGTCTGGCGCCAGGGTCGGCGGGTCGCCAATGTGGCGATTACCGCCTGGCAAAGCACCGAAGCCGAACCCATTGCCACGGCCCGTGCACATTTCAAACTCGAAGAGCCCTTGAAATCCTGAACTCAGCCCCAAACTCTGAGGACAACCCGCCGTCGACCCTCAAGGTCGCGGCTTATGCCATCTGATTGGAGTTTGATGACCATGAGTGTGGAAACTCAAAAGGAAACCCTGGGCTTCCAGACCGAGGTGAAGCAGCTGCTGCACCTCATGATCCATTCGCTGTATTCCAACAAGGAAATTTTCCTTCGCGAATTGATCTCGAACGCCTCTGACGCTGTCGACAAATTACGTTTCGAAGCCCTGGCCAAGCCCGAGCTGCTGGAAGGTGGCGCCGAACTGAAAATCCGCGTTAGCTTCGACAAGGACGCTAAAACCGTCACCCTCGAAGACAACGGTATCGGCATGAGCCGCGAAGACGCGATCACCCACCTGGGGACCATCGCCAAGTCCGGCACCGCCGATTTCATGAAGCATCTGAGCGGCGACCAGAAGAAAGACTCGCACCTGATCGGCCAGTTCGGTGTCGGTTTCTACTCCGCATTCATCGTCGCTGACAAAGTCGATGTGTACAGCCGTCGTGCCGGCAGCGCTGCCAGCGAAGGCGTGCACTGGTCGTCCAAGGGCGAAGGCGATTTCGAAGTTGCGACCATCGACAAGGCCGAACGCGGCACTCGCATCGTCCTGCACCTGAAATCCGGTGAAGACGAGTTCGCCGACGGCTGGCGCCTGCGCAACATCATCAAGAAGTACTCCGACCATATCGCCTTGCCGATCGAGCTGCCGAAAGAAGTGGCCGCTGCCGAAGGCGAAGAGCAGCCGGCCGTTGAGTGGGAAACCGTCAACCGCGCCAGCGCCCTGTGGACCCGTCCGCGTACCGAGATCAAGGACGAGGAATACCAGGAGTTCTACAAGCACATCGCTCACGATTTCGAAAACCCGCTGAGCTGGAGCCACAACAAGGTCGAAGGCAAGCTCGAATACAGCTCGCTGCTGTACGTGCCGACCCGTGCGCCGTTCGACCTGTACCAGCGTGAAGCGCCGAAAGGCCTGAAGCTGTACGTGCAGCGCGTGTTCGTCATGGATCAGGCCGAGTCCTTCCTGCCGCTGTACCTGCGCTTCATCAAAGGCGTGGTCGATTCCAACGACCTGTCGCTGAACGTGTCGCGGGAAATCCTGCAGAAAGACCCGATCATCGACTCGATGAAGTCCGCGCTGACCAAACGCGTCCTGGACATGCTGGAAAAACTGGCGAAGAACGAGCCTGAGCAATACAAGGGCTTCTGGAAAAACTTCGGTCAGGTCATGAAAGAAGGCCCGGCAGAAGATTTCGCCAACAAGGAAAAAATCGCCGGCCTGCTGCGTTTTGCTTCGACCAATGGCGACGATGGCGAGCAGGTTGTTGGCCTGACCGAGTACCTGGCGCGCGCCAAGGAAGGTCAGGACAAGATCTACTACCTGACCGGCGAAACCTACGCTCAGGTCAAGAACAGCCCGCACCTGGAAGTCTTCCGTAAGAAAGGCATCGAAGTGCTGCTGTTGACCGACCGTATCGACGAGTGGCTGATGAGCTACCTCAGCGACTTCGACGGCAAGAGCTTCGTCGACGTGGCGCGCGGTGACCTGGACCTGGGCAACCTGGACTCGGAAGAGGACAAGAAAGCCGCGGAAGAAGTCGCCAAGGCCAAAGAAGGTCTGGTCGAGCGTCTGAAGACCGCCTTGGGTGAATCCGTTGCGGAAGTGCGGGTGTCCCATCGCCTGACCGATTCGCCGGCGATCCTGGCCATCGGCGAGCAGGACCTGGGCTTGCAGATGCGCCAGATCCTGGAAGCGAGCGGCCAGAAGGTTCCGGATTCGAAGCCGATTTTCGAATTCAACCCGGCTCACCCGCTGATCGAGAAGCTCGACAACGAGCAGAGTGACGAGCGCTTCGGCGACCTGTCGCACATCCTCTTCGATCAGGCGGCCCTGGCGGCCGGCGACAGCTTGAAAGACCCGGCGGCCTATGTGCGCCGTCTGAACAAGCTGTTGGTCGAGCTATCGGCCTGACTGTGTTGTAGAAAAACCCGCTTCGGCGGGTTTTTTCATTTCGGTGCTAAAACATCAGGAGTCAGAAATGAGCCAAATCACTGTACGTTCCGTTGCCTATCAGATTGACGGCCAGGCTTACGTAAGCCGTCTGGCCTTCGATGCCGACCATAAAGGCCCGCGCCCGGGTTTGTTGATGGCGCCGAACTGGATGGGCGTCAGTGCCGGTGCCGAGGAGATCGCCAAGTCGGTGGCGTCCAAGGGTTATGTGGTACTGATCGCAGACCTTTACGGTCAATCGGTTCGTCCGACGAACAATGATGAGGCCGGCGCGGCCATGATGCCGTTGAAGAATGACCGCCCATTGCTGCGCAAGCGCATGCAGGTGGCGTTCGAACAGCTGCAAAGCCAGGGTGAAGTGGCTGTCGATACTTCAAAACTGGCCACTTTCGGTTTCTGCTTCGGCGGTTGCTGCGCCCTGGAGTTTGCTCGTACCGGCGCGCCGGTGAAAGCCGCGGTGTCGTTCCACGGCACGCTGGACACACCGAATCCGGCTGATGCGAAAAACATCAAGGGTAAGGTGTTGGTATTGCACGGTGCTTCCGATCCATTGGTGCCGAAGGAGCAGTTGCCGGCGTTCGAAGATGAAATGAACACGGCGGGTGTGGACTGGCAGTTGCTGAGCTACGGCGGTGCGTTCCACTCGTTCACCGACCCGCACGCCAATGTGCCGGGGATGATGATGTACGACGCGAAGGTGGCTGTCCGGGCCTTCACGTCGATGCATAACTTGCTGGATGAAGTGTTCAAGGGCTGATAGCTGGTTTCAGTTCTGGTTAGTCGGTGACTCTACCGGCCCCATCGCGAGCAGGCTCGCTCCTGCAGTTGACCGTGTTCCAATGTGGGAGCGAACCTGCTCGCGAAGACTGACTGATCGGCAATGCATCGCTCAGGGCAATTCGATCCTCTCAACTTCCCCCGGCACCTTCGGCCAGTCCCCGGCCGCCCAACGTCGGCGTGCCTCATCGATAGCAGCCGGATCGCTCGCGACAAAATTCCAGTTGATCCGCCGTGGCCCGTCAAGCGGTGCTCCGCCAAACAACACGGCGTGACTGTCGCTCTCGGCAAACAGGGTCATCTCTTCCCCCGCAGGCAGTACCACCAGCGAGTACGGCTCTATCAGCTCGCCATCCAGCTGCACCTCACCGCTCAACACATACAACGCACGTTCTTCATGCTCGGTGGGGATCAGCAATGTCGTCGCTGTTTGCAGGTGCAGCTCCGCATACAGCGTAGGAGAAAGCACCGGCACTGGCGATTCCAGGCAAAAGCCTGACCCCGCAATCATGCGAATCTTCACCCCCAGGTTTTCGCTGACCGGCAATGTGGAAGCCGGATGGTGGCTGTAATGCCCCGGACCCTGTTCTTTATCCTTGGGTGAAGCCAGCCAGATCTGCAAGCCGTGCATCGTGAAGCCGCTTTCTCTCAGGGCCTCGGGTGTGCGTTCGACGTGGGCGATGGCACTGCCGGCCGTCATCCAACTGACGTCGCCGGTCCCGACCACTTGATCGGAACCGAGACTGTCCTTGTGCTGGATCTGCCCCTGGAACAAGTAGGTGAGGGTGGACAGGCCAATGTGCGGATGCTGGCGGATGTTCATGCCTTTGCCCAGTGGATAACGGGTTTCCAGCATGTGGTCGAAAAACACGAATGGCCCGACGCTGCGGCACTTGGCCGACGGCAGCGGGCGGAGAATCGGCTGGCCTTCGACATCCTCGGTGCGGGGGCGGATCACGAGCGGAGTGTTCATGGTGCGTTCCAGGCTGAGCGGGTAATGCGTTCGAGCATAACCCGCTTGCGCAGCCCTTGCCGCTATTGGCTGAACGCGCCTTCGGACAAATGCGTTTCGATGCTGACTTCAGAGGTGGTCATCAGCTTGTGGATCGGGCAGCGATCGGCCACGCGGTGCAGTTCATCGCGCTGGGCGTCGGTGAGTACGCCCTTGAGGGTCAGTTTGACGTGCAACGCGTACTGGCCTTTCTGTTCCAGGCTGTTGTCGCGCTTGACCTCGACGCCGACACCGGTCAGCGGGATGTCCTTCTTCCTGGCATAAAGCTTCAGGGTCAAGGCTTTGCAGGCACCCAGCGCGGCATCGAAATAATCGTGGGGCTCCGGCGCCGAGCCCTCTCCGCCAGCCGTGACGGGCGCGTCGGCGAAGAGTTCATGGTCATCGATCTGGACGCTGTGGCGCAAACCTTCGGCAGAAACAGTGTTGACAGTAACGGTCATGGGAAACCTCGCAAGCAGCAGGATATTTATTCGATCAAAAAAAGACCTTGAAGGTATAGAGCATGGTGCCGGATGTGCGTTCCGGTTTTCTTGTATCGGTGAGTCTTTTGGCTGAATCGTTACCGTAACAGTAATGGTGTTTTGATATCACGTTTTCGTCTTACGCAAATTTTCAACAGTCCGATACCGTCTAAAGGACCTGCTGCCTGACGCAGCGCTTTTGGAAGGAACCAGGGGAATGAGTATCAGAAGTCTCAATATTGCGCCACGCGCGAGTCTCGGTTTTGGCCTGTTGGCGTTGATGGTTTTTGGCCTGGGGGCGTTCGCCCTGCTGCAAATGTCGAATATGCGGGCGCAGTCCGATCAAATCGATGACAACTGGCTGCCCAGTGTGATGGCGGTCGGTGATATGAGTCAGGACATGTTGCGGCTGCGGGCATTGACCATGCGTTTGCTGATCAATCGCGATCCACAGGCACAGACGCAGAACGTCGGCAAAATCAACGATCTCAAAAGTGTTCTCGACCAGGCCCAACAACGTTATGACAAGTTGATCGCGCTGCCTGAAGAGCGGGTGTTGTTCGATCGCTTCAAGGCTTCCAAGAGCAAATACCTGCAGTTTCAGAGTCAGGTGATGGCCGAGGCTACCCAGGGACGGGTGGAAGAGGCGGCGGCCATTCTCAATGGCGAGATGAATCCGTTGGCCGATGAGATCACGGTCACGCTCAGGGAGCTGGTCGAACTCAACAGGCACAACGCCAATCTGGCGACTGAAGCGGGACGCCTGGTGTTCAACCAGTCGCGAGTCTGGGTCGGGGTGATGATCGGTGTGACAGCGCTGATCACCATTGGCCTGGCACTGCTGCTGACGCGCAGTATCGTGTTGCCGCTGTCACAGTCTTTGAAAGTGGCCGAGGTGGTCGCCGGTGGCGACCTCACCGCAGCCATCAGCATTACAGGCAAGGACGAACCCGCGCGGCTGCTGCACGCGCTCAAGAGCATGCAACAGAGTTTGCGTGAAACCATTCAACGTATATCCGATTCATCCCGTCAATTGGCCTCGGCTTCGGAGGAGCTCAGTTGCGTCACGGAAGACGCCACCCGTGGCCTGCATCAACAGAGTCTGGAAATCGAGCAGGCCGCCACGGCGGTCAACCAGATGACCGCCGCCGTGGAAGAAGTGGCGAGCAATGCCGCCGCAACGTCGCAAGCTTCCCGCGAGTCCGACCGCATTGCCCAGCACGGTCGCGAACAGGTGCATCAGACGGTGCTGTCGATCGAGTCGCTGGCAGAAGATGTCACCACCAATGTGTCTCAGGTCGAAGACCTGGCGCAGAAGGTGTATGGCATCACTACCGTGCTGGACGTGATTCGCGCGATTGCCGAGCAGACCAATCTACTGGCCTTGAACGCGGCCATCGAAGCCGCGCGGGCCGGGGACGCCGGGCGCGGGTTTGCGGTAGTGGCCGATGAGGTGCGGGCTCTGGCGCATCGCACCCAGCAATCGACCCGGGAAATCGAACAGATGATTACCGGTATCCAGCAGGGCACCGATCTGGCTGTCAGCTCGATGCAGCAAAGCAACACCCGGGCGCGCTCGACACTTGAGGCGGCGAAAGCGGCGGGCGTTGCCCTGGAGGATATCGCCTCGGCATTCACCATGATCAATGAGCGCAACATCGTGATTGCCAGTGCCTCGGAGGAGCAGGCAGCGGTGGCGCGGGAGGTGGATCGCAACTTGATGAATATCCGTGACCTGGCGCAACAGAGCTCGGCCGGGGCAAACCAGACCAGTGCGGCGAGTCAGGAGTTGTCGCGCCTGGCGGTGGACCTGAATACCTTGGTGGCGCGGTTTTCGGTCTGAATGACAGACGAAAAAAAGCCCCGCGACTGCGGGGCTTTTCATATCGATCCGGATCAGCTGCCTTTGACTGACTTGCCGTTGACCGTGCCGTCCAGGAGCATGATGTTGTATTCCTTGCCATCGGTTTCGACTTGTTGCAGGCGGACCAGCAGGTAGTCCCAATCCTTGGCGAACCACATCACGGTGATGCGTTTGTTCTGTGTCGGGTCGCGTACACGTTCAACCTTGATCGCATCGATCTTGCCGGCCTTGGTGTCGACCTTTTCAGCGCCCAGCACGCGGAAGTCATAGGTATCGACTTCACTGCCGTCGACCACCTGATAACTCATGCTTTTTTTGCCGGCGGCGACGTCGTGTTGCAGGGCCAGTTGGTAGCTGGATTTGTCGAGCATACCGCGGTTCAGCGGAACCTTGACCGCGTCGCCGCGATCGGTACCGGTGACCATCTTGGTATTCCAGTCGAAATCCAGATCCGATTTCTTGGCCTTGCCCAAGCCGCCACGTTCAAAGTGGTACGACTCTGGAAGAAGCGTGTCCTTGTCCAGGGTCAGGGTGCTTTCCTCGGACAGGCTGGCGATCATCATCGACGCCTTGAAACTCAGTTTCCATTTGCCGTCGCTGGTTTTTTCGAGGCTGCGCTCGGCAGTGCCGCTCATGGGCAGCTGTTTCCAGTCGGCGGTGTAGCTGGCGGAGAAGGGTTGAAGGTCTGCCGCCTGGGCGAAGGGCAAGGCGAGCAGAGCGCAAGCGAAGAGCAGGGCGCGACGCATAAAATCTCCTAGTTTCGAATCAAGTGGCCGCTGGCCGCGAGTAACTGTCCATCCAGTAAAGCACCTTGCTCGCCGAGGGCCAGACGACCTTCGGCAAACCAGCGTACGGCCATCGGGTAGATCAGGTGTTCCTGAACATGAACCCGCTGCGCCAGACTCTGCGGCGAATCCTGTAACTCTACCGGTATTACAGCCTGTACGACCAGTGGTCCGCCATCGAGTTCCTCGGTGACGAAGTGCACGGAGCAGCCGTGCTCGGTGTCGCCGGCCTCCAGCGCGCGCTCATGAGTGTGTAACCCTTTGTATTTGGGTAGCAGCGAGGGATGGATATTGAGCAGGCGACCCTGATAGTGGCGTACGAAACCGGCGCTGAGAATGCGCATGAATCCGGCCAGTACCACGAGTTTGGGATTGAAGGCGTCGATCAGTTCGATCAATGCGGCATCGAAGGCCTCGCGACCTTCGAAAGCCTTGTGATCAAGGGCGCGGGTGTCGATACCCGCGTCCCTGGCGCGTTGCAGGCCGTAGGCGTCGGCGCGGTTGGAAATCACCGCAGCGATGCGGACCGGGCTGTCGCCGGTCCGCGTGCTGTCAATCAGGGCCTGCAAGTTACTGCCGGTGCCGGACAACAGCACCACCACATCACAGGTCTGAGACATCCGCTCTTGCATTAGTGTGCCTTGAGGTTGTTCAGTACAACCGAAGCCGCGCCTTCGGCAGCGGTGGAGATCTGGCCGATGACCCAAGGCTGCTCGCCAGCTTCGCGCAGAACGTTCAGGGCGGCTTCGACGTGCTCCTGAGCCACGCAGATGACCATGCCCACGCCGCAGTTCAGCACGCGGTGCATTTCGTTTTCGTCAACGTTGCCTTTCTCTTGCAGCCAGTCGAACACTGCCGGGCGGGTCCAGCTTGCCACGTCAACCACGGCTTGAGCGCCTTTTGGCAGCACGCGCGGGATGTTGTCCAGCAGGCCGCCACCGGTGATGTGGGCCATGGCTTTGACCGCGCCGGTTTCCTTGATCAGCTTGAGCAGCGGCTTCACGTAGATACGGGTCGGGGCCATCAGCAGGTCGGTCAGCGGCTTGCCGTCGAGCTGGATGTTCTCGATGTCGGCGCCGGACACTTCGATGATCTTGCGGATCAGCGAGTAGCCGTTGGAGTGCGGGCCGGAGGACGGCAGGGCGAGCAGGGCGTCGCCGGCAGCCACTTTGGAACCGTCGATGATTTCGGACTTTTCTACCACGCCGACGCAGAAACCGGCCAGGTCGTAGTCTTCACCTTCGTACATGCCAGGCATTTCAGCGGTTTCGCCGCCGACCAGGGAGCAGCCGGACAGCTCGCAGCCAGCGCCGATGCCGGTCACCACCTGGGCGGCGGTGTCGACGTTCAGTTTGCCGGTGGCATAGTAGTCGAGGAAGAACAGCGGCTCGGCGCCGCAGACGACCAGGTCGTTGACGCACATGGCAACCAGGTCGATGCCGATGCTGTCGTGCTTGTTCAGGTTCAGTGCCAGGCGCAGCTTGGTGCCGACGCCGTCAGTACCGGAAACCAGCACAGGCTGCTTGTAGCCGGCCGGGATTTCGCAGAGGGCGCCGAAACCGCCCAGGCCGCCCATGACTTCCGGGCGCGCAGTGCGCTTGGCGACGCTCTTGATGCGTTCGACCAATGCTTCACCGGCGTCGATGTCTACACCGGCGTCCTTGTAGCTCAGGGAGGGTTGCTTGCTCATGATCCAGGCCTTTAGGGGGGGATTTCTGGGTAACGACCGAGTCCGTCGGGAGCGCCGAAACTGCGTAGGCGAGAACCATGCGCGCTATTCGGACACTACCCGGCTGTTGCCGGTCTGCGAAGGCGCGCGATTTTATCAGGCTTGAGCCGCAGCGGCCATCCTCAGGCCGACAGCAGGGCCATATACGGTCAAAAAAAACCGTTAATGCGCAGTGTTGGTGGCATCCTGCATGGCTGTATAAGGTATCGCGATTAACCGTCTATCGTTATGACAGTGCGAAAACTTACCCGGAGCGTGTGAATGTTTTGCGTCGGGCAACGGTCACAGTCTTGCTCGATCGTCTTCATGCGGTCTGTTCCAGCCGCTCTTGTCGTCAGGAATCTTCCATGCGTTTTTGTAAATTCTTGCTTGTGAGTTGTTTGTCAGTGGTCAGCCTGGTCAGTCAAGCCGAAACCGTCAAAGGCCTTTACCTGGTGCGCGAGCCGGTGAATGGCCAGTCGCCCGAGGAGCGCGATCAGGCGACTCAGCGTGCGTTGGATACACTGGTTTTGCGCCTGACCGGCGACCCCAAGGCCGCTCAAAGTCCGGGGCTGGCGGCGATTCGCAAAGATCCGCAACAGATCATCAGCCAGTACGGCTTTGAGGCCGGGCCGCCGGAAGTCCTGAAGGTCGATTTCGATCCGGGTACCACCGAGCAGGCCTTGCGCCGCGCCGGCCTGGCCATGTGGGGGGCCAATCGGCCGTCGATCCTCGGCTGGTGGTTGAATGATTCCACCGAAGGTTCAAGCCTGGTGGGCGACGGTCAGGCCAGCGCGGCACCGTTGCGTCGGGCTGCCCAGCACCGTGGCTTGCCATTGCGTTTGCCGTTGGCGGATTTGAATGAGCAGATCGTCGCGACCGCGCCGAATCTGGAGGGCGTAGATCCCGCGCCTTTGCAAGCGGCATCGGAACGCTACAACGCCGACGCCCTGCTCGCGGTACACGCCAAGGAAGAGGGCGGGCAGTGGCAAGCCAAGTGGCAATTGTGGCTGGGGGATAAAAAAGAGGCGGGCAGTGTGCAGGGCGCCGATCAGGCCGCCCTGGCCGATGCGGTGATGCTGGCGGTCAATGAACGCCTGGCGCCGCGGTTTGTCGCCAAACCTGGTGCGTCGAGTGAGCAATTGCTGGAAGTGCAAGGTATGAATCTTGAGCACTACGCGTCACTCGGGCGTTTGCTGGAGCCGTTTGGCGGGCGTGTGCAAAGTGTCGAGGGCGACCGGATTCTCTATCGGGTCAATGGCAGCGTCGATCAACTGCGTGCGCAATTGTCTCTGGCGAGGCTGCAGGAAGCGCCGGCGGGTCAGGCCCCGGCCCCGGTAGCGCCCGTTCAGCCAGCCACTGGCGGCGCGGTACCAGTCGCAGCGCCGGCCCCGACACCGCAACTGCGTTATCGCTGGTAGTTTTTTTTCTTTATATAGAAGCAATGGAGTGGTTCATGGCCGATACGCGGCGTTGGTTCTGGCTCGGTGGGGTGGTCCTGCTGTGTGTGTTTGTCTGGTTGTTGCATCCGATCCTGACGCCGTTCCTGGTGGCGCTGCTGTTGGCCTACCTGTTCGACCCGCTGGTGGATCGGCTGGAGAAGGCAGGCTTGTCCCGAACCTGGGGTGTCGTGGCGGTGTTTACCCTGTTTACATTGATCTTCACCGCGCTGCTGTTGGTGTTGGTGCCGTTGCTCGCCAGGCAGTTGTTTCGTTTGTATGAACTGGCCCCGCAGATGCTCGACTGGCTGCAACACACGGCGTTGCCTTGGGCGCAATCGAAGTTCGGCCTGTCGGACGGTTTCTGGAAGTTCGACAAGCTGAAGGCCGCCATCAGCGAGCATATGAGTCAGACCTCTGATGTTGTCGGCGTGGTGCTGAGCCATGCCACGGCCTCGGGGCTGGCGTTGATCGGCTGGCTGGCGAACCTGGTGCTGATTCCGGTGGTGAGCTTCTACCTGTTGCGGGACTGGGACCTGATGATGGCCAAGGTCCGCAGCCTGCTGCCCCGTGACCGTGAAGCGCGCGCGGTGTCGCTGGCGGGTGAATGCCATGAAGTGCTCGGCGCGTTCGTGCGCGGACAGTTGCTGGTGATGGTGGCCTTGGGTGTGATCTACGCAGCAGGCCTGATGCTGGTCGGGTTGGAACTGGGTCTGCTGATAGGCCTGATTGCCGGCCTGGCGGCGATCGTGCCGTACATGGGGTTTATCATCGGCATTGGCGCGGCGCTCATTGCGGGGCTGTTCCAGTTCGGTGGCGATCTTTACCCGATGCTCGGCATTGTCGCGGTGTTCATGGTCGGCCAGGCGCTGGAGGGTATGGTGCTGACCCCCATGCTGGTCGGTGACCGGATTGGCCTGCACCCGGTGGCGGTGATTTTCTCGATCCTGGCCGGTGGTGAACTGTTTGGCTTTACCGGTGTGTTACTGGCATTGCCGGTCGCCGCGGTGATCATGGTGCTGGTGCGGCATGTGCATGATTTGTATAAGGATTCGGAAATCTACGGAGGAGCCGACGAGCCGCAGATGTAAGGGGCGTCAATGGGCGATGGCAGGCTGCCCCGGTTCGTACCAGGTCAGCCTGCTGGCGTCGCCCGACTGTCACATGCACCGCCAAAGAATCTGCCACAAAACCGGTGCATTAACGCAAACCTTTGATTTTGCTTGTGGTCTGTCGCATTGTGCGGTCCGCTTCACGGGTATAAACTTCGCAAACTTTACACAGAGGCCACTAACGGTTCCTTTGGAACTGTTCAGTCAGCATGAAACCGATTCAGCTGCCCCTAGGTGTGCGTCTGCGTGACGACGCCACCTTTATCAACTACTACCCAGGCGCCAATGCCGCTGCACTCGGCTATGTCGAGCGGCTGTGCGAAGCCGACGCCGGCTGGACCGAAAGCCTGATCTACCTCTGGGGTAAGGACGGGGTCGGGCGTACGCACCTGTTGCAGGCCGCCTGCCTGCGCTTCGAGCAAATGGGGGAGCCTGCGGTGTACCTGCCGTTGGCCGAGCTGCTCGATCGCGGCATTGAAATCCTCGACAACCTCGAACAGTACGAACTGGTCTGCCTGGATGATTTGCAAGTGGTTGCCGGGCGAGCGGACTGGGAAGAGGCGCTGTTCCATCTGTTCAATCGCTTGCGTGACAGCGGTCGACGTTTGCTGATTGCCGCATCGACATCCCCGCGTGAGCTGCCAGTGAAGCTGGCGGATCTCAAATCCCGCCTGACCCTGGCCTTGATCTTCCAGATGCGCCCGCTGTCCGATGAGGACAAATTGCGTGCCCTGCAATTGCGCGCATCTCGTCGCGGCCTGCATCTGACCGATGAAGTCGGGCATTTCATTCTGACTCGCGGTACCCGCAGCATGAGCGCACTTTTCGAGCTGCTCGAGCGTCTCGACCAGGCCTCCCTCCAGGCTCAGCGCAAGCTGACAATCCCGTTTTTGAAAGAAACCCTCGGCTGGTAAACCCGCTGAAACCGGGACTTTTAGCCGGTTCGGCATCTTTCAGGCGCCAGAAATCCCGCTTTCCTGCCAGGTTGCAGGCCGCGTGTATGTTTTAAATGGGCTTAAGCGCTTAGATGTAAACGAGAAACGGATAAGTCACAAAAAGATCGATTGAATTTGCAAATGAGGTTGATAGCGGGCATAGTCTCGGCTTCTTTACAACTTCAGCCACGGTCGTGCCCATGCTAAATCGCTTCGCACCCCTCGTGCCTCTCGCACTCGTTACCCTGTTGTTCGGTTGCGCTGCCCACACTCCAGTGGCCCAGCAAACTCCGCAACAGCAGGTTCAAAACTCGGCCACTGCCCAGTCTTCCGCTCTCTTTCAAGAAGAGCTGGCTACCGAAAAAGAACTCGCAGACTTCGCTGGCGGCAAGTCCTACCAGCTTCCAGTCCTGGCCGACAGCATCCTCGAACGTGGCATGTCCCTGATCGGTACCCGTTACCGTTTCGGCGGTACTTCTGAAGCCGGCTTCGATTGCAGTGGTTTCATTGGTTACCTGTTCCGCGAAGAAGCGGGCATGAACCTGCCACGCTCCACCCGCGAAATGATCAACGTGGACGCTCCGCTGGTCTCGCGCAGCAAGCTTGAGCCGGGCGACCTGCTGTTCTTCGCAACCAACGGTCGTCGTGGTCGCGTCAGTCACGCCGGGATCTACCTGGGCGACAATCAGTTCATCCACTCCAGCAGCCGCCGCAGCGGTGGTGTGCGCATCGATAGTCTGGGCGACAGCTACTGGAGCAAGACCTTCATCGAGGCCAAGCGCGCCCTGGCAATGGCGCCTAACGCGTCGCCAATCGTCACTGCACGAAAATAAGCTGACAATTTGTAGGGCGAACTTAAAGTCTTACTTGAAGTTTGTCGTGTAGCCGCTAGAATCTTGATCTACAAATGATGGCAAACCGCCTGCGTCCAACGCAGGCGGTTTTCTTTTCTGCGCTCCCCGCAGAAAAAGCCGCAGCCAGATCAGGATGTTCTGCTTATGACGACGTCGGCCCGCCTCGCAATCATGTTCTTCGCAGCGCTGCTCAGTGCCTGCGCCAGCCGCACACCGCCGCCTGCGCCGGTGGTTCGCGCTCCTATCGTATTTGGTTCCCCTCAAGCTTTTTCGCCTGAAGCGGAAGACGTGCTGTTTCGCGCGCTCGGATTGGTGGGCACGCCTTATCGCTGGGGTGGCAATACGCCGGATTCCGGATTTGATTGCAGTGGCCTGATCGCTTATGTGTACCGTGATGTCGCCGGTATTGCCTTGCCGCGCACCACTCGCGAGATGATCTCCATGCAAGCGGCGAATGTGGGCAAGGAAGGCCTGCAGACCGGCGACCTGCTTTTCTTCGCCACCAATGGCGGCTCCCAGGTCAGTCATGCCGGCATCTACGTGGGAGAAGGGCGCTTCGTCCACGCGCCGGCCACGGGCGGCACCGTGAAGCTCGACAGCCTGTCCAAGGCGTATTGGCAAAAGGCTTACCTGAGCGCCAAGCGTGTTCTGCAGCCTGAACATTTGGCGCGCAATCCGTAACGTTCGGAGCTGATGGTCATGACGGCTCGCACGCTCAATCTCGACGACGACCTGTACCAATACCTGCTCGATGTTTCCCTGCGCGAAACGCCTCTGCTCAAGCGCTTGCGCGATGAGACCCAGGCGTTGCCGATGGCACGCTGGCAGGTGGCGCCTGAGCAGGGGCAGTTTCTTGCTTTACTGGTGAAACTGACGGGGGCCAGGCGCTTGCTCGAAGTCGGCACCTTTACCGGCTACAGCGCACTGTGCATGGCGGCGGCATTGCCTGCTGAGGGTTCGCTGATTTGCTGTGATATCCCCGGCGACTACAACGCCATCGCGCGGCGCTACTGGCAAGAAGCGGGGCTCGCCGGGCGGATTGACCTGCGACTGGCCCCGGCACTGGAAACCCTCGCCGAGCTTGAGCGACAAGGGCAGGGCGGGCAGTACGACCTGGTTTTCATTGATGCCGACAAGGCCAACTACCCGGCTTATCTGGAACACGCCCTGCAATTGCTGCGGGTCGGTGGGCTGGCGGTGTTCGATAACACCCTGTGGAGCGGGCGCGTGCTTGAGGCCAATCCCGAGAGCGCGGACACCCGGGCGATCCAGGCGCTCAACCAGGCCTTGAAAGTGGATGCGCGGGTGGATCTGTCGTTGTTGCCGTTGGGTGACGGGCTCACACTCTGTCGCAAACGCTGAGCCCCGCTCCCACAGGTCAAGTGACTTACTTGACTGCCGACACCCGCCACACCTTGTTCCCCACATCATCGGCCACCAACAGGTCACCCTGCCGGTCGATCACCACGCCCACCGGGCGGCCCATGGCTTGGTCCTTGTCGTTGAGAAAACCTGTGAGCACTTCAACGGGCTTTCCGACAGGTTTGCCTGCGCTGAACGGTACGAAAATCACTTTGTAGCCACTGCGGGGGTTGCGGTTCCATGAACCGTGCTGCCCGATGAATGCCCCTTGGGTGAACGGCGGCGGCAACTTGCTGTTTTCGGCGAAGGTCAGGCCCAGTGACGCCGTGTGCGGGCCGACGGCGTAGTCCGGAGCGATAGCCTTGGCCACCAGGTCCGGGTTTTGCGGTTCAACGCGAATATCGACATGTTGGCCGTAGTAACTGAACGGCCAGCCATAGAACGCGCCGTCCTTCACCGAGGTGATGTAGTCAGGTACCAGATCGCCGCCGATTTCATCCCGTTCGTTGACCGCGGTCCACAGCGCGCCACTGTGCGGTTCCCAGGCCATGCCGTTGGGGTTGCGCAGACCGGAGGCGAAGATCCGGTGCCGGCCCGTGGCACGGTCCACTTCCCAGATCGCTGCGCGACCTTCTTCCTTGTCCATGCCGTTTTCGGCGACGTTGCTGTTGGAACCCACGGAGACGTACAGCTTGCTGCCGTCCTTGCTGGCAATGACGTTTTTGGTCCAGTGGTGGTTCAGAGGGCCGCCCGGCAGGTCAATCACCTTGATGGCTGGTGACTTGATCTGCGTATCGCCGTTTTCATAATGGAATCGCAGCAGGCTGTCAGTGTCGGCCACGTACAGGTCGTTGCCGACCAGCGTCATGCCGAAGGGGGAATTGAGGTTTTGCAGAAACACTGTGCGGGTTTCCGCGAAGCCATCGTGATCCTTGTCCCGCAGTAACGTGATGCGGTTCGGGCTGGGCACGGTAGAGCCGGCACGCCCCATGACTTTCTTCATGACCCAGCCGCGAATGCCATTGCCGTCTTCGGGTTTGGGTGGCGCGGCGGTTTCCGCCACCAGCACGTCGCCATTGGGCAGCACATAAAGCCAGCGGGGGTGATCCAGGTCTTCGGCAAAAGCAGTCACTTGAGTGCCCGTGGCGGCGACGGGTTTCGCACCTTGTGGCCAGCCGATGGCCGGGGCGATGTTCACGGTCGGAACCAGTGTCTTGTTGGGTTCTGGTAGTTGGGGTGACGGGCCGGTACCGTCGGAGACTTGCAGGCGGGAGGTCTCGCCACAAGCGGCGAGCCCTCCGCAGAGCGCGATAACGAGAGCGAGCGGGGGCGTGCGCATGCTGGTCTTCCCTATGAATGCCTTGTTCTAATCATAGAGAAGCATTGTCGTCCGATGGTTCAACCCTCAGCCGCGAGCTTCCTTGAACAGCACTGCAATGCCGGGGTGATAGTTGCCGGCTTCGTTGCGCAACTTGCGGTAGGCATAAGGGAAATACCAGGCGACAGCGCAGGTGTGTTCCTTTTGCAGGTCGTCGACCATGTCCTGGAGTTCTTCCGGTGTGGCGCCCTGCTGGGCTTTTTGCGGGGCGACGAACAGGCAGCCGAGTTTCAGGTCGCTGGCGTGGCTCAGGCGCTTCGCATCGCTGGCGATGTCGAGCAGGGCCTGGGACAGGTTGAGGCTGTTGACCCGTGGCCAGCGCTGGCTGGTCTGGATGTAGGCGCGGGTTTCGGGGGAGGCCAGGAGCAGGTCGGCGCGGCCGTTGCGTTCGCCTTCTTCGGTCTGCTTGCGGGTGGGCGTCTGTTGCAGCGTGACCATCTCGGCCATCCAGGCGGCGGCAGACAGCAGTCCGAGATTGGCTTTTTCGTCGTGCCAGTACGGCGTGTCGCCATCACCGCGGACGGCGTTGTAACGGTCGATGCATTCGAACCAGTGCTCGAGCACCGGGCGCAGGAATTCCAGCTTTGGATTGCTGATGATCATGCCTTGCATGGGCTCACCCTTGTTGTTGTGTTGTGAGATTGTGGCTCTTTGATATCACTGCTGAGAGCGTGGCACAAGATTGACGTCAGTTTATTGATGGATAGCAGTTATTCGGTCGATGGCCTCCCGGCTTTAATTGACGCTCCACCCCCAACCCTCTAACCTTCGCGGCTTGTTTCAGGTGCTCTGTGGCTTGGGTCGACAGAGTGAAACAGGGAAGCCGGTGAGTGAGTCCTTCTGTTGGTCGAAGGCCCGCAATTCCGGCGCTGCCCCCGCAACGGTAAATGAGTGAAAACTGTGTCTGATGCCACTGTGTCGAATCGATGCGGGAAGGTGCACAGTCTGGCCCTGCGCCACTCATGAGCCCGGAGACCGGCCTGATTCATCCAGCGGCATCACGGTGGGCGATGCCAGGCTTTTTGCCTTCTATTCTTGTGCCTGCCCGCCGTTATTCCTGCCTCAACGGAGAGCTCCCCCATGACTGATACCCCCGATCGTGACGAACGCCACCTGGCGCGCATGCAGCGCAAAAAAGCCGTGATCGACGAGCGCATCGCCAATTCCCCGAACGAGTGTGGCCTGCTGCTGGTGCTGACCGGCAACGGCAAGGGCAAGAGCAGTTCGGCTTTCGGCATGCTCGCCCGCGCCATGGGGCACGGCATGCAATGCGGCGTGGTGCAGTTCATCAAGGGCCGCAATAGCACGGGCGAAGAGTTGTTCTTCCGGCGCTTTCCCGAGCAGGTGCGATTTCACGTGATGGGCGAAGGCTTTACCTGGGAAACCCAGGACCGCCAGCGCGACATCGCCGCCGCTGAAGCCGCCTGGGTGGTGTCGCAGCAATTGCTGCGCGATCCGTCCATCGGCCTGGTGGTGCTCGATGAGCTGAACATCGCCCTCAAGCACGGCTACCTCGATCTCGATCAGGTGCTCAGCGACTTGCAGGCCCGACCGCCGATGCAACACGTGGTGGTCACCGGTCGTGCCGCCAAGCCGGAAATGATCGAGATGGCCGACACCGTCACCGAAATGGGCGTGATCAAACACGCCTTTCAAGCCGGGATCAAAGCGCAGAAAGGCGTCGAATTGTGAGTCAGCCTCGACACTGTCCGGCGGTACTGATTGCCGCGCCGGCTTCCGGTCAGGGCAAGACCACCGTCACCGCGGCGCTGGCCCGATTGCATCGCAATCAGGGGCGCAAGGTCCGTGTGTTCAAGTGCGGCCCCGACTTTCTCGATCCGATGATCCTCGAACGCGCCAGCGGTGCGCCGGTGTATCAACTGGACATGTGGATGGTCGGCGAACAGGAGAGTCGCCGGTTGCTGTGGGAAGCCGCTGCTGAAGCGGATCTGATCTTGATCGAAGGCGTCATGGGACTGTTCGACGGTACGCCGTCGAGCGCCGATCTGGCGCGGCATTTCGGTGTGCCGGTGCTGGGTGTGATCGATGGCACCGCCATGGCCCAGACCTTCGGCGCGCTGGCCCTGGGGCTGGCGCGTTATCAGCCGGATTTGCCGTTCGCCGGCGTGCTGGCCAATCGTGTCGGCACGCTGCGTCACGCGCAACTGCTCGAAGGCAGCCTGACTGAAGGCTTGCGCTGGTACGGCGCGCTGTCCCGGGAAACCGGGATCGAATTGCCGAGCCGGCACCTGGGGCTGGTGCAGGCCAGTGAGTTGAACGATCTCGACCTGCGCCTCGATGCGGCCGCCGATGCCCTGGCCAGCAGTTGCGAGGTCGCACTGCCGCCGGCAGTCGAGTTCGCTGCCCCTGATGTCATCGCAGTCGAACCGCTGCTGGCCGGTGTGCGAATTGCCGTCGCCCGCGATGAAGCCTTTGCGTTCACCTACGGCGCGAGCCTGGATCTGCTGCGGGCGATGGGCGCCGAGTTGTCGTTCTTCTCGCCGATCCGCGACCCAGCGTTGCCGGAGGCGGACAGCCTGTATCTGCCGGGTGGTTACCCGGAGCTGCACCATGTTGCGCTGGCGCAAAACACCGCGATGCTCGACGCAATCCGCGCGCACCACGCCGCCGGCAAGCCATTGCTCGCCGAGTGTGGCGGCATGCTGTATCTGCTCGATTCCCTGACCGACGTCGAGGGCACTCGCGCCGAACTGGTTGGCTTGCTGGCCGGTAATGCGGTGATGCAAAAGCGTCTGGCGGCGCTGGCGTTGCAGGCGGTGGAATTGCCGGAAGGTTCGCTGCGCGGGCACACCTATCACCATTCGCTGACCAGCACTGAACTGGGGCCGATTGCCCGGGGCTTGAGCCCTAACGGCGGGCGCGGAGCGGAGGCGGTCTACCGTGAGGGGCGGATGACTGCCTCGTATGTGCACTTTTATTTTCCGTCGAACCCCTCGGCGATTGCCGCACTGTTTGCGCCGGACCAAAACCCTGTGGGAGCGAGCCTGCTCGCGAAGCGGCCATGAGCGACAACGCATTCTCTGAAGCCGAACGCGCAGCGGTCTATCGCGCCATCGCCGAGCGCCGCGACATGCGCCACTTCAGCGGCGGCACTGTCGAACCCGAATTGCTCCGGCGCCTGCTCGAGGCCGCACACCAGGCACCCAGTGTCGGACTGATGCAGCCCTGGCGCTTCATCCGCATCACTGATCGCGCCTTGCGCGGGCAAATCCAGGCCCTGGTGGAAGAGGAACGCATCCGCACCGCCGAAGCCCTCGGTGAGCGCAGCGATGAGTTCATGAAGCTCAAGGTCGAAGGCATCAACGATTGCGCCGAGGTACTGGTCGCCGCGCTGATGGACGACCGCGAGCAGCATATCTTCGGCCGCCGCACGCTGCCGGAAATGGACATGGCTTCGTTGTCCTGCGCGATCCAGAACCTGTGGCTGGCGTCCCGCGCCGAAGGGCTGGGCATGGGCTGGGTGTCGTTGTTCGAACCACAGGCACTGGCGGACCTGTTGAGGTTGCCGCCGGGAGCCAAGCCGCTCGCCGTGCTGTGCCTCGGACCCGTCAAAGAGTTCTACCCGGCGCCGATGCTGGTGCTCGAAGGCTGGGCACAGGCGCGTCCGCTACATGAATTGCTGTACGAAAATTATTGGGGAGTGAGTCAATGAGTGTGGCGTTGTTGAGTGTCGCCGCGGTTGCGCTGGATGCGCTGCTGGGTGAACCCAAACGCTGGCATCCGCTGGTGGCGTTCGGCCGTTTTGCCGAGCGCATCGAGCAACGTTTCAACGGCGGCGGTCGCGGCTGGCGCAGCCATGGCGTCACCGCGTGGGTGATCGCCGTGTTGCCGCTGACGCTGTTGGCCACGGCATTCTCCTGGGCGCCTTATGTCGGCTGGATCGTCGAGATTATCGCGCTCTATTGCGCCCTCGGCATGCGCAGCCTCGGTGAGCACGTCACGCCTGTGGCCAAGGCCCTGCGCAGTAATGACCTGGAAGCTGCGCGCACGAGGGTGAGCTATCTGGTCAGTCGCCAGACCAGCGAACTGGATGAAACCGAGGTCGCCCGTGCCGCTACCGAGTCGGTGCTGGAGAACGGCAGCGATGCGGTGTTTGCGGCGTTGTTCTGGTTTGCCGTGGCAGGCGCGCCGGGCGTGGTGCTCTACCGCCTTAGCAATACGCTGGATGCGATGTGGGGTTATCGCAATGAACGCTTCGAACGCTTCGGCTGGGCGGCGGCGAAGGTCGACGACGTGCTCAATTACATTCCTGCACGCCTGGTGGCACTGACTTACGCGCTGCTGGGTAAAACCCGGCTGGCGTTGAAATGCTGGCGCACCCAGGGCTCGACCTGGGACAGCCCGAACGCCGGCCCGGTGATGGCG
>NZ_JAGYGI010000022.1:0-98744 GCF_019947365.1 Pseudomonas sp. GL-R-26
GCAGGGTGGCGAGCGTTTGTGGCGAGGCGAAGCTGTTCATGGCCAATCTCCAGTTCGAAGAGGTTTCAACTGCCGAGGTTGTCTTCCGGGATGTTCAGTTCGATGCCCATGCGCTGGCCTTCGCGCAAAATGTGCCGACGCATCTCGGCGCTGGCCTGGGCGCTGTTCTTGTTGCGGATCGCCCGCACCACGGCTTCGTTTTCTTCAAGGCGTTCAGCCAAATGCTCCGGGGAGTTGCGCAACACTTCGGCGCTTTGCTTGAGGGCATTGCTGGTTTGCTGGACCACGCTCTGGAAGATCGGGTTCGACGTCAGCGTGAACAGCTCTTCGTGGAACGCGATGTAGGCGCTTACGCCGGCTTCACTGTCATTGGCCTCCAGGGCTTCGCGCATGTCCATCAGGGTCAGGCGCAGTTGCCCGACTTCCTTGCTGCTGATGGATTGGGCCACGAGGCCGACGATGAATGGCTCCAGGGTGTAGCGCAGTTGCAGCACGTCTTCCAGGCTCGCTGCGGCCACCGCGCTGTCGTGGGACTGGCCATCGCTGAGATTGGCCTCTAGTACGACGACGCCTTTGCCTGGCATCGAGCGCACCAGACCGAGGGTTTCCAGAACGATGACTGCTTCACGCAGGCTCGGGCGGCTGATGCCCAATTGTTCGGCCAGATCGCGTTGCCCCGGCAGCATTTCGCCGGAGCGCCACTGACCACGGGCCAAAGCGGCCCGAAGTTTTTCTACCACTGAGTTGACGACGGTTGATGAGGTAATCACTTGTTCGCTCCATGAGCCGTGCCTGCGGTCGGCAGGCACGGCGGTCATTCAGAATTCTTTGGCTGCCGCTTGAGCAACCGGTTTTCTCGGCTGGAAGGTATAACCCGCCTGACCCGAAAGTACCTTGTTCGCCCGCTCCACATCGATGTCCTTTTCCCATCGCGCAATGGCGACGGTCGCCACACAGTTGCCGATCAGGTTGGTCAGCGCCCGGCCGATGCCCATGAACCAGTCCACGGCCAGCACCAGCACCAGACCCACCACCGGAATGGCCGGAATGGCTGTCAGGGTGGCCGCCAGAATCACCAGCGCCGAGCCCGGAATGCCGTGGGCACCTTTGGAGGTGATCAACGATACCAACAGAATCGTCAGCAGGTCGGTCATCGCCAGCGGCGTGCCGGTGGCATTGGCGATGAACACGATGGCCAGGGTCAGGTAGATCGAGAAACCGTCGAGGTTGAACGAGTAACCCGTTGGAATCACCAGCCCGACCGTCGAACTGCCGATGCCCAGGTGCTCAAGCTTGCGCATGATTTGTGGCAGCACAGCGTCGGACGAAGCGGTGCCCATGACGATCAGCAGTTCTTCGCGCAGGTACTTGAGCAACGGCCACATCTTCAAGCCGGAGAGGCGCATCACCAGGCCGAGAGTCAAGGCCACGAAGGCAGTACAGGTCAGGTAGAACAGGCCGACCAGGCTGCCCAGGTGCTGCAGCGAGTCCAGGCCGTATTTGCTGGTGGTGAAGGCGATCGCACCGAACACACCGATCGGCGCCAGGCGCACGATCATGCCCATGATGCGGAAGATCACATGGCTGAGTTCATTGATCAGCCGTGAAATACCCGACGCCGCCTCGCCCACCAGATTCAGTGCGCTGCCGAACAACACTGAAAACAGCAGGACCTGCAGGATATTGTTATCGGCAAAGGCACCAATCACCGAAGTCGGAATCAAGTCCATCAGGAACTGTGTGGTGGTGTGCATGTGCTGGCCGCGCTGGGCAATGTCGCCCATGTCGGCTGCGGAAAGCTGCTCCAGGTGAATGTTTGCGCCGCTGCCGATGCCGGTGCTGAAGGCGAACACCAGGCCGATCACCAGGGCGATGGTGGTCAGCACTTCAAAGTAGATCACCGATTTGAGGCCGATACGGCCGACCTTCTTCAGGTCGCCGGCACCGCTGATACCGCTGACCACTACGCAAAACACAATCAAGCCAATGAGCATTTTGATCAGCTTGATAAAACCGTCACCGAGCGGTTTGAGCTGAGCGGAGTATTCGGGAAGGGTCAGCCCGCAGACGATGCCGAGCACCAGTCCGAGAACCACTTGGAGGAAGATTGAACGCGAGCACCATCTGAGCATGGGAGGAATCCTGGTCGGTGTCCTGGCTGCCGTGTGCGGAGCACATCAGATTCAGGACTTAATTATTGTGGTCTTACCGGTATGTCCAATGCAGGCGCAGTCTAAGCGCTGTTTTTGGGTGTTCGCAAGTAAAAATTAGAAAATTGGCATGACCGGTCTTACCAGTTGATGGATAAGCCCGATATAGAGCCTTTCCCCCGGTTGAATAATTAAACGGGCGAAAAAAAACCGGCCATCTCTGGCCGGTTTTTATAGTTGCGGTCTAGCGGGCTGATTAAGCGCCGTACACCGGCAGCTTCTTGCAGATGGCCTTGACCTTCTCACGAACGGCATCGATCACCGCTTCGTTGTTCAGGTCAGCCAGGATGTCGCAGATCCAGCCGGCCAGTTCCTTGCACTCTGCTTCCTTGAAGCCGCGAGTGGTCACAGCCGGGGTGCCGAAGCGCAGGCCGGAGGTGACGAACGGGGAGCGTGGGTCGTTTGGCACGGAGTTCTTGTTCACGGTGATGAACGCTTTGCCCAGAGCGGCATCTGCGTCTTTACCGGAGATTTCCTGCTTGATCAGCGACAGCAGGAACAGGTGGTTCTCAGTACCGCCGGAAACCACGTCGAAACCGCGCTCGATGAACACGCTGGCCATGGCCTGGGCGTTCTTCACCACTTGCTGCTGGTAAACCTTGAACTCAGGCTGCAGCGCTTCCTTGAAGCAGATCGCCTTGGCCGCGATCACGTGCTCCAGCGGGCCGCCCTGGGCGCCCGGGAATACCGCGGAGTTCAGCTTCTTCTCGATGTCGGCGTTGGCGCGAGCCAGGATCAGGCCGCCACGTGGACCGCGCAGGGTCTTGTGGGTGGTGGTGGTCACCACGTCAGCGAATGGAACCGGGTTCGGGTAGACGCCAGCGGCGACCAGACCGGCCACGTGGGCCATGTCGACGAACAGGTAAGCACCTACCTTGTCGGCGATTGCGCGAAAGCGCGGGAAGTCGAGGATCTGCGAGTAGGCAGAGAAACCGGCCACGATCATTTTTGGCTTGTGCTCAACGGCCAGGCGCTCGACTTCGTCGTAGTCGATCAGTCCATTGGCGTCGATGCCGTACTGGATAGCGTTGTACAGCTTGCCCGAAGACGAGACGCTTGCACCGTGGGTCAGGTGACCACCGTGGGCCAGGCTCATGCCCAGGAGGGTGTCGCCGGCCGACAGCAGGGCCAGGTAAACGGCGCTGTTGGCTTGCGAACCGGCGTGCGGCTGAACGTTGGCGTAATCGGCGCCGAACAGTTCTTTGGCGCGGTCGATAGCCAGCTGCTCGACGATGTCTACGTACTCGCAACCACCGTAGTAGCGCTTGCCCGGGTAGCCTTCGGCGTACTTGTTGGTCAGTACCGAGCCTTGAGCTTCCATCACCGCAGGGCTGGTGTAGTTTTCCGAAGCGATCAGCTCAATGTGCTCTTCCTGGCGCTGAGCTTCTTGCTCCATGGCGGCAAAGAGATCGGCGTCGTACTTGGCAATAGTCAAATCACGGCTGAACATGGCGGTCCTCAGGGATCGGGGGCGGAAAAGGGGGGCATTCTAACCCAATGGGTTTTAGATGGCATATGAAACGGCATCATGTCGCAGACAAGTGGTGTTCATGCGTGGGATTTTTAGTGTTTGTGGCGAGGGAGCTTGCTCCCGCTGGGCTGCGAAGCGGCCCCAAATCTTGCGAGCGCTACGCACTCGAGCGGGAGCAAGCTCCCTCGCCACAAGAGCGCTTAGTCAAGCATGAACAACGCATCATTACTGAACTGCGCCTCAAACCGACTCGCCGGCATCGGTCGGCCGAACAGATACCCCTGAACCTCATCGCAACCATGCTCACGCAGGAAGTCGAGCTGCTCATGGGTTTCCACGCCTTCGGCGATCACCGCCAGGTTCAGGCTGTGGGCCATGGCGATGATTGCCCGGGCAATTTGTGCATCCTGCTCGCCACTGGGCAGGCCATCGACAAAGGTGCGGTCGATCTTCAGAACGTCGATCGGGAACTGCTTGAGGTAGTTGAGCGATGAGTAACCGGTACCGAAATCGTCGACCGCAATGCTCAGTCCGAGGTTTTTCAGTCCGTCGAGGATCTGCATCGCCTCGCTGACTTCGCGCATCAGGATACTTTCGGTCAGTTCCAGTTCCAGGCATGCCGGCGGCAGGCCGGTTTCCTTGAGGATGGTAGCGATCCGTGTACCGAGCTGGCCGTCGGAGAACTGCCGCGCCGAGATGTTCACCGACACCTTCGGCACCCGTACCCTGGCCTGATGCCAGGCCTTGAGTTGACGGCAGGCTTCGCTGATCACCCAGTCGCCGACATCCACCACCAGCCCGAGCTCTTCGAGCACCGGAATGAAATCCCCCGGCGGCACCAGCCCGCGGCGTGGATGGCGCCAGCGCAACAGTGCCTCGGCGCCGGTCAGGCGCTTGCCGTCGCCGCTGAATTGCGGCTGGTAATACAGCACGAATTCGTTCTGTTCCAAGGCATGGCGCAAATCGCTTTCCAGCTCCAGACGTTCAAGCGCACTGGCGTTCATGTCCGCCTGATAGAACTGGAAGTTGTTCTTGCCACGCTCCTTGGCGTGGTACATCGCCGTGTCGGCATTCTTCATCAACTGGCTGAGTTCGTTGCCGTCCTGCGGACTCAGGGCGATGCCGATACTGGCCGTGACGAAGAACTCGCGGCCTTCGAGCACGAAGGGTTTCACCAGACTGGCAAGAATCTGTTCGGCCACATGGATCGCCCGGTTCAAGGCGATTTCACGGTTGGCTCGCGGTTGCAGGAGCAAGGTGAATTCGTCACCGCCCATGCGCGCCACCGTGTCGTCATCGGCGACGCAACCGAGCAGGCGCGTGGCCATTTCCTTGAGCATGCGGTCGCCGGCGGCGTGGCCCAGGGAGTCGTTGATCGGCTTGAAACGGTCGAGGTCGAGGAACATCAGCACCACCCACGACTTCTGCCGTTCGGCCGATTGCAGTGCCGTGTGCAGGCGGTCCTGGAACAGCGAACGGTTGGGCAAGTGGGTCAGGGCGTCGTAGTAGGCGAGGCGGTGAATCCGCTGCTCGCTGGCCTTGCGCTCGCTGATGTCGCTGAAGAAACACACATAGCTGGCCAGGTCGCCTTCGTCGTCGAGCACGGCGGTGATGCCGACCCAGGCCGGGTAATGCTCGCCGTTGCGACGCTTGAGCCAGACTTCGCCTTCCCAGGTGCTGTGCTGGCCCAATTGCTTGAGTACGTAACGCAGATGGGCTTCCTGCTGGTTGTCGACCGTCAGCATGTTCGGCAACTGGTCGAGGACCTGTTCCACGGCGTAACCGCTGACACGACTGAAGGCTTCGTTGGCCTGGACGATGTAGCCGGCCGGGTCGGTGATCAGGATCGCCGAGGTCGAGTGTTCGAATACCGTGGCGGCCATGCGCAAGTCTTTTTCGGCCCGGCGTTGCTGGCTGATGTCGCGGCCGACGCCGAGCACGCCTTCGAACGTACCGTGTTCGTCCCAGACCAATACCAGGCGCAGTTCGATCGGGATCTTGCGCCCGTCGGCCCGCAGGCAATCGAACAGGAACAGTTGGGTTTGCACCTGGCTGCGCAGCAGCGCCAGTCGGTCCGGTTGATCCAGTGCTTTGCTGACCCGGTCCATCAGTTGGTAGATGCCGGTCAGCTGTTGCGGGTTGGCGATGGTCGATTGCCAGCCGTTCTGGAAAATCCACTCGGCGTCGTAACCCAGCACCGCTTGTACCGAAGGGCTGACGTAATTGAGGTTAAGGCGGCTGTCGGTGGAGAAGATCACGTCGCTGATGCTTTCGGCCAGCATCCGGTAGCGCTGCTCGCTGTCGCGCAGGGATTCGCTGGCTTCGATCTGGTCGGTGATGTCCTTGGCCACGCCGATGATCCGAGTGACCTGGTCGTTCTTGTCCCGTGCCAGTGCCTGCTCGCGAATCTCGAAGCGTCGCCATTGGCCGTCCCGATGGCGGAAGCGCAACTGGCACTGCATCAACTGGCGATAACCGGCCTGGCGCTGGATCTGACGGGAGCGATGGTAATAGTCGGCGTCTTCGGGATGCAGGAGGATTTCCCAGAAGTATTCGCCCATCTGGTGCAGTTCGGTGCGGTTGTAACCCAGGGTCTGGCCCAGATGGTGGTTGCTGTAGATCATGCGCTGGCTGATCACATCCTGCACATACAGGTGATCCGGCACGGTGCGCACCACGTCCGACCAAAACCCTTCGCGCTCCTGCAGCGACAGTTCGATGAGCTTGCGGCTGGTGATGTCGGTGATGCTCAGGATCACCGCTTTATAGTCGTCCGGGGTTTGCGGCAGGCGCAGCATCAGCCACAGGTGCTGGTCGCGGCCGCTGGCGTCCTGCAGCTTGATTTCCAGCTCAAGCTGTTGCTGCTGGTTGAGCATCGCGTCGAGCACCTGGTTGCCGATGGCGGTGCCGTCCTGCGGTTTACCGTCGATCAGCAGTTTCCAAACTTTGTCGGCGCTATCGACATTAAGCAGTTGCAACGCTACCTGGTTGACCTCGGTGATCCGCAGTTCCTTGAGCAATGACCGGCGTTGCTCCGGGATCGCCAGACACGCTTGCAGTTGCTCGCTGCCCTGCAGTTGCGCCTTGTCGAAAAAGACCTTGAGTCCGGACATGTCGAGGACGCACAAGGCCACGCCGGTGCCTTCGAAAATGTCCTGATAACGCCGACGGCCTTCATTCAACTGACGCTGACGCCGGCGCATGTTCAGCAAGGCGAGGAACGGCAGCATGGAAAACGCCAGGCCAAGCAGGCATTTGCCGATGAACGCCGGCAGCAGCTCTTCCAGCACGCGCTGACGGTCGAACAAACCGCGCAGTTGCCAATCGCTGCTGCTCAGCGGAACGGTCAGCACGCTGTTGGCGACATCGTCCTCGGTCAGCGTACCCGGATTGACCGAGGGCTGCGCTTCGTCGCGGCTGATGATCTGATGATTGATACGGTTTTCCACCAGCCACAACGGGCGGCCGTCGGCCTCGCGTTGCTTGGTCAGGGACGAAAAGAAGGTGGGTGTCAGGCGCAAGACCCAATAGCCTCGGGAACTGCCGCTGGCCTGATGCAACAATAAATGCACCACGGAACCGTCGGTGGCATTGCTGAAGTAGTGCGCCTGGGCGTGGCTGCGGCGTACCAGTTCACCCAGGTAGTCTCTGTCATCGCTGTCGGGAGCGCTGTCACTGATGACTCTTCCCGAGGGGCTGAGCAACGCCAGGCTGCGCAGGTCTGGCAGCGACTGTTGCAGCTTGCGCAACAGGGCCTGCAATTCATCGGCGCCCTGCGGTTGCTCGACGATCGGCAACAGGTTGAGGGCGATCTGCGCGTTGAGCGCCATGTTCAGGCTGACCTGCGCGGCCAGATCGGCTGTGTAGTCGATGGTGTACTGGCGCTGGTTCTTCTGGGTTTCCCGCAACTGGTCGAGCAACTGCCAGAACAGCAGGGCCAACAACAATAATACGAGTGTCGCCAAGGTGCCCTTCAAGGTCCCGCGCAGGGGGGCGCCGGGCGCTGTGGCCGGCGCACTTGAAGTCAGAGGCGGAGGGACAATGGACAAGCTGTAATCCTGCGGTTTGGCTGGACTGGCGCGACGTGCACTATAAGCCGGACGCCCGAAGGGCGGCTAGCATGCCTTGAGTTGTGGCGAAGTGCCAGCCCCAGCCCGTCGGCTGGACTGCCATCTGTCATTAAGGTAGCTTTGCCGGTTACGCGGGAGCGTTCCAGCTCCTAGACTCAGACTTTTTCAGCGTCGCCTCTTATGGACGACGCGCACGGTCTGGCCGGGCATTGCCTGCGCTCCAATCATTCATCAGTCACTGACCCTAGGTTCTCCATGGCTCAATACGTATTCACCATGCATCGGCTGGGCAAAGTTGTTCCGCCGAAGCGGGAAATCCTGAAAAACATTTCTCTGTCCTTCTTCCCTGGCGCCAAGATTGGCGTACTCGGCCTCAACGGTTCGGGTAAGTCCACGCTGCTGAAAATCATGGCTGGCGTTGACACCGAATTCGACGGCGAAGCCCGCCCGATGCCGGAGCTGAACATCGGTTATCTGCCGCAAGAGCCGATCCTGGACCCGACCAAAACCGTGCGTGAAGTGGTCGAGGAAGCGGTCAGCGTGATCAAGAACGCCCAGGCGCGCCTGGACGAGGTCTATGCGGCTTACGCTGAAGAAGACGCCGACTTCGACAAACTGGCTGCCGAACAGGCCAAGCTCGAAGCGATCCTGCAAGCCAGCGACGGTCACAACCTCGATCGCCAGCTGGAAGTCGCCGCCGATGCACTGCGTCTGCCAGCCTGGGACGCCAAGGTCGAATTCCTCTCCGGTGGTGAAAAACGTCGCGTGGCCCTGTGCCGCCTGCTGCTGTCCGCACCGGACATGCTGCTGCTCGACGAACCGACCAACCACCTGGACGCCGATTCCGTTGCTTGGCTTGAGCACTTCCTGCACGACTTCCCGGGCACCGTGGTCGCGATCACGCACGACCGTTACTTCCTGGATAACGTTGCAGGCTGGATTCTGGAACTCGACCGCGGCGCGGGCATTCCTTACGAGGGCAACTATTCGGGTTGGCTGGAAGCCAAGTCCGATCGTCTGGCTGCCGAATCCAAGCAGCAGTCGGCCCACGAAAAAGCCATGAAGGAAGAACTGGAGTGGGTGCGCAAAGGCGCCAAGGCCCGCCAGTCGAAATCCAAGGCTCGTCTGCAACGCTTCGAAGAAATGCAGTCGCAGGAATTCCAGAAGCGCAGCGAAACCAACGAGATCTACATCCCGGCTGGTCCACGCCTGGGCGACAAGGTCATCGAATTCAAGAACGTCACCAAGGGCTACGGCGATCGCGTGTTGATCGACAACCTGTCGTTCTCCATGCCTAAAGGCGCCATCGTTGGCGTGATCGGCGGTAACGGTGCCGGTAAGTCGACCCTGTTCCGCATGCTGATGGGCAAGGAAACGCCGGATTCGGGCAGCATCGAAGTCGGTGAAACCGTGCAGCTTGCTTGCGTGGATCAGAGCCGCGAAGACCTGGACGGCAGCAAGACCGTGTTCCAGCAGATTTCCGACGGTTCCGACCAGATCCGCATCGGCAACTACGAGATCCCGTCGCGTACCTACGTCGGTCGCTTCAACTTCAAGGGTGGCGATCAGCAGAAGTTCGTCAAGGACCTGTCTGGTGGTGAGCGCGGTCGCTTGCACCTGGCCCTGACCCTGAAGGAGGGCGGCAACGTCCTGCTGCTCGACGAACCGTCCAACGACCTCGACGTTGAAACCCTGCGTTCCCTGGAAGAAGCCCTGCTGGACTTCCCGGGCGCCGCCATTGTGATCTCCCACGACCGGTGGTTCCTTGACCGCGTCGCGACTCACATCCTGGCGTACGAAGACGACTCGCAAGCGGTGTTCTTCGAAGGTAACTACACCGAGTACGAAGCCGACCGTAGAAAGCGCCTCGGCGAAGCGGCTGCCCAGCCGCATCGTGTACGGCACAAGAAACTGGCCTGATTTCGGGTTGGTTGCATAAAGAGCGGAGCCTTCGGGCTCCGTTTTTTTGCGTTTTTTCAATGACACCGAGTCGCGCCATTCGCGAGCAAGCCCGCTCCCACAGGGTTTTGTGAAAGGCACAAATCTCAATTCAGCAGAAGATCCCCTGTGGGAGCGAGCCTGCTCGCGAAAGCGGTGTTTCTAATGGTGCATAACTTGAATTGCGAATCCCTGTTCAGGTGCAAAAAATGCTCAAAAAACAGGATTATTTATATCCTGTGCACCATTTAATTTCATAAGTGCGACATTTTGCGCTGTTCCTGTGCGCGAATCGTTTGTTACAGTCCGGCTCAATCTCCTCCAACGACAATAAATTTGCCGAGACTTTTCCATGATCGAATCCGTCGAATGCTTCCTTGCGCGCCTGAAAAAACGCGACCCGGATCAACCCGAATTTCACCAGGCTGTCGAAGAAGTCCTGCGTACCCTGTGGCCGTTTCTTGAAGCCAATCCGCATTACCTGACCTCGGGCATTCTGGAGCGCATCTGCGAGCCGGAGCGGGCTGTGGTGTTTCGTGTGTCGTGGGTCGACGACCAAGGCAAGGTCCAGGTCAATCGTGGTTTCCGCATCCAGATGAACAGCGCGATCGGCCCGTACAAGGGTGGCCTGCGTTTTCACCCGTCGGTGAACATGGGCGTCCTGAAATTCCTCGCCTTCGAACAGACCTTCAAAAACTCCCTGACTTCATTGCCAATGGGCGGCGGCAAGGGTGGTTCGGACTTCGACCCCAAAGGCAAAAGCGACGCGGAAGTCATGCGCTTCTGCCAGGCCTTCATGAGCGAGTTGTACCGCCACATTGGTGCCGACGTTGACGTGCCGGCCGGGGACATCGGTGTCGGTGCACGGGAAATCGGTTTCCTGTTCGGCCAGTACAAGCGCCTGAGCAACCAGTTCACCAGCGTGCTGACCGGCAAAGGCCCAAGCTACGGCGGCAGCCTGATTCGCCCGGAAGCCACCGGTTTCGGTTGCGTGTACTTCGCCGAAGAAATGCTCAAGCGCCGCGGCCTGGCCGTGGAAGGTAAGCGCGTAGCGATCTCCGGCTCCGGCAACGTCGCGCAATACGCGGCGCGCAAGGTCATGGACCTGGGCGGCAAGGTGATTTCGCTGTCCGACTCCGAAGGCACGCTGTATTGCGAAAGCGGCTTGACCGAGGAGCAATGGCTAGCGGTGCTGGAACTGAAAAATGTACAGCGCGGGCGCATCCGTGAACTGGCTGGCCGTTTTGGCCTGGAGTTCCGCGCAGGTGAGCTGCCATGGAGCCTGAGCTGCGACATCGCCTTGCCGTGCGCGACGCAAAATGAACTGGACGCCGAAGCCGCTCGCACCTTGCTGCGCAATGGCTGCATCTGCGTGGCCGAAGGCGCGAACATGCCGACCACCCTTGAGGCGGTGGACCTGTTCATCGAAGCCGACATTATGTTTGCGCCGGGCAAGGCGTCCAACGCGGGTGGTGTGGCGGTGAGCGGGCTGGAGATGTCGCAGAACGCCATGCGTCTGGCATGGACCGGCGGCGAAGTGGACAGCAAGCTGCACGCGATCATGCAGTCGATTCACCACGCTTGCGTGCATTACGGTGAGGAGAACGGCCGGGTCAACTACGTCAAGGGCGCCAACATCGCCGGCTTCGTCAAAGTCGCCGATGCCATGCTCGCCCAAGGCATTGTCTAAGCCGGTTCGATACGGATCACCTCAATCAGTTGATCCCCGGCGGGACGCTGCCACAGCACTTCATCGTTGAGTCGCGCACCGAGCAGTGCCCGTCCCAGCGGTGAACCCCAATTGATCAGACCGTGGGCGGCATCGGCCTGATCCTCGCCCACCAGTTGTACCCGGCGTTCGGTGGCGTGTTCATCGGCGTAGGTCACCCAACTGCCGATCTGCACTTTCTCGGTCGAAGTCGCGGCGGGTACCACCTGAGCGCTGCCCAGGCGCTGCTTGAAGTAACGCAAATCACGTTCGAGATCCGCCAGGCGCTGCTTGTCGGCCTGCTCGCCTTTTGCCGATTGTTCGGCGTGCAGGGTTTGCAGTTCGGCGACTTTTCCCTGCAACAGGTTCAGGCCTTGCGGCGTGACGTAATTGGGCTGCGCGCTGACCTGCCGTTCGACAGGCTGATCGGCTTGCGCGGCGGCGTTATCTTCATTGACGAAGGCACGGCTCATGGAATTCTCCCGGTATAGGGTTTGGGCCATGGTCTCAGGCATTTGGTTTCACTGGATGTCTGAAAGCGACTTATGGCGAGCGATAGGCCCGGGCGGCGTCCTGATCTTTCTGCTGCTGCCAGGCTTTACACCCAGCCATCCCGCATACCACCACATCTCACTCTCCCAAGCCGATACGCGGCCCATAGATAAAGTCTAGAAGTGGATTCGTCGGGTGGTTGTGAAAGGTGTGCAGGCATTTCGTCGAACACCACACAGCCCCTGTGGGAGCGAGTGGTGTGTCAGGTCAGTAGTGATACCACTTCAGCTCCAGCATCACTTCGTTCTCGGCCGTCGCCAAATGGCTGAACTCGCGCTGGGCGCTCAAGCGCAGTCCGAGATTGCGGGATATTTCCCATTGCTGATTCAGGCTTAGGCTACGGCGTACTTCGCCATTGGTGAAAAAGTCGCCCTTGGCTTCCAGGCTCAAATTGCCCAGCGGGTTTTTCCACAACACACCGCTGTTGAACCCGGCAGCCGGGGCAATGAACGCGGCGAAGTCGTTGTTGTGCTCGATCCGCACGGTGCCCAGGGCAAAGCCGAGCGTGTCATCACCCAGTTGCCAGGTGCCACCACCACCGCCGTTGACGTGGCTGACCAGGGTCTGGTCATCGTGCTTGCCCGGCACCCGCTCCAGACCGCCGGTGACTTGCCATGACAGCGGTTGCAGCAGCTCGTTTCGCGGGGTCAGGGAGCGAATGGTTGCCAGGTCCAGTTGCTGCACTTGCCATTCATTGCCTTCGTACTGGCGCAGTTTCAACTGCAGGATTTCGATCTGCGCGCCAAGGGGAAAGCTTTCGTTGTTGTCATTGAGGTCGTGATAAGCCATGCGCAAGCCGTACTCGCCAAAGGCTTTATCGCCACGGGTGCCGACGCCGAGCTGCCAGGTGCGGGACTCGTGACCGTCTTCAGGCAGGCCCGGTTGCGGGATATCCAGCTCCGGCGCCGGGTTCTGGTTGATTGCCCGCAGCAGTTCGAAGCTGCGCTGGGCGCGCGCCGGGTCGCGTTCCTGGCCGTTGGCGCGGTAACGCTCCAGACGATAGGCGGCATCGATGATCAGCGCCTGACGGTCGCGCGATTGCGCCTTGAACGCCGGGTCCTGCAATTGTTTCTGATCGGCGCTGACTTTCAGCACCCATTGCTGTTCTTCAGGATTTAACGGCTCGGCGCGGCTGAGCAGTTCGCGCTCCCGGGACGGACGATACTGGATGGACTCCACCAAGCCGGCATTTTTCACGGCTTTGACGGTGTCGGTCGGGATGGCGGTGAGCGGGAATTGCTCGGTCAGGCGCAGGCCCGGGCGGGCAACTTGCAGCAGTTCCAGCAAGCGGTATGAGCAGTTTTCGTCGAAGAAGAAATAGTCGAACTTGATCTGCTTCAGCTCCCAGACGTGCTCGACCATGCGCGCGGTTTCCTGTTGGGTCAGGTTCAGGCGGTACTCCCACAGGTCGCGGTTTTCAAGGCTGCGGTATTCCGAGAGTTTTTCCTGGTAGGGCACCATCGCGAACAGGCCGGGATAGCCGCCCATCAGGCCTTTCCAGGCATAGAGGATGCTGTTGTCCGAGCCCTCGATGTAGGCGCCGAAGTTGATCGCGTAACTGAGCAGCGAAGTCTTGTCGCTCTTCACTTCGGCCTGGTCGATGCGCAGCAGGGTATGGCCGAACATTGAGGACGGGCTGTTCAGGTAAGCCGCCGGGAAGATCATCACCGCGCTGTCGGGCGAGACGTCCTTGAACCATTGCTTGAACCCGGCGCAGTCCGGTGTCGGCAGGCCGGTCAGGCCGAGTTGTTCTTTCAGCCAGCGGGTGCGGGCCGGGTAGACGCATTGAGCATGTGTTTCACCGGCACTGGCCGGGGCGTACAAGGCTTGTACAGTCGCCGCCAGTTCATGGTCCGGATGTTCATTGCCGTCAGGGGCGAGGAAGAATTTCCGGTCACTGACATAGCTGCGCCAGCCGCCGAGCTTGGCGCTTTCGTAATGGCCCAGGGATATCCAGAAAGGGTCGTTGGCCAATTGCTGCAAACGTTGTGGGCCGATCTGAGGCGCGGCGAACAGCGGGGCGCAGACACACAGCGCCAGCCAGGCAAGGCGTTTGAGCATAGAAGGCAACTTAAATACTTGAGAAAAAGACCCAAAGAGGGGCAGGTCCAAAAAACAAAACCCGCTTCCCGTAAGAAGCGGGACGGGTCGAGCTTAAGCCTGAGTCGCGTACTTGGCCAGACGAGGATCGGCTTTGAGCACGGCCAGGGTATTGGTATGCACGTCTTCTGCGGTCACGTCAGCCTTGCTGAAGATCTGCTGGAAGTGCTCGTGAGTAACGGCGGCGAAGTGCGCACGGTCTTCCGGCGCCACGCCCAGTACCACGGCATAGGTGGTCAGCGCTTCGCCCTGACCCTTGGCCATGTCTTCGGACAGCTCGTTCATCATGCCATTCATGGCAAACCAGGATTTACCGCCATAGGTCAGCGACGCATTGGTTGCGCAACCGTTGGTGCCGGAGGTCATGCCGAAGGTTGCGTTGCCGGAGGTGCCGTTGGTGGTGGATGCCAGGAAGTGAGCTGGAGTACCACGCTGGCCTTCGAACAGCATGTTGCCCCAACCGCAATCCGGGCCGCCAGGCGCTTGCGCCATGGCATTGATGGATACAGCGGTGAAGAGAGTACCAAGAAGAATCCGTTTCATAGCTTTGTTCTCTTTGTGTGCGTACCAATAAACAAGGGAGTCTGGCCCGTTCCGGTGCCAGTGGGCCGGGCATTAGCCCAGCCGCGCAGTTTGGAGTTTAGGCACGATCACGGGGTTCCGTGATTTTTTGCAAAACATTCATGGGAAACGGCGGCGCAAGCCCGGCCCGCCTGGGGTTGGCACATTGACTATGCTCAGGCCTGCGGCGCTCCTTGCCAGTCGGGCATGGGCAGCGCCAGAATGCTGCCATCTGCCCCGCCTGATTGTTAAGGAAGCCCGATGCCTGATCCTGTTGCTGCCAGCTTGCGTCTAGCGCCCGAAGCGCTGACCCGTCCGTTTTCCGCTGAACAGTTCAGCTTCTCTACCACCAATGATCTGGAGCCCTTTCGCGGTGTGCTTGGCCAGGAACGTGCGGTTGAAGCCTTGCAGTTCGGTGTGGCCATGCCACGCCCCGGTTACAACGTATTCGTCATGGGCGAGCCCGGCACTGGCCGGTTCTCGTTCGTCAAACGCTACCTCAAGGCTGAAGGCAAGCGCCTGCAGACCCCGGCGGACTGGGTCTACGTCAACAATTTCGATGAGCCTCGCGAGCCACGTGCTCTGGAGTTGCCGTCGGGCACTGCCGGTAACTTCATTGGCGATATCAACGTTTTGATCGACAACCTGCTGGCGACGTTTCCGGCAGTCTTCGAGCATCCGTCCTACCAGCAGAAGAAAAGCAGCATCGACCGCGCCTTCAACCAGCGCTACGACAAGGCCCTGGACATCATCGAGCGTCTGGCACTGGAAAAGGACGTCGCGCTCTACCGCGACGCCAGCAATATCGCCTTCACCCCAATGGGCGATGGCAAGGCGTTGGACGAAGCTGAATTCGCACAACTGCCGGAAGCCGAGCGCGATCGCTTCCACGAGGATATTTCGGTACTGGAGGAGCGCCTGAACGAAGAGCTCGCCAGCCTGCCGCAATGGAAGCGCGAGTCGAGCAACCAGCTGCGTCATCTGAACGAAGAAACCATCACCCTGGCCTTGCAGCCATTGTTGTCGCCATTGTCAGAGAAGTACGCCGAGAACGCGGCGGTATGCGGTTATCTGCAAGCCATGCAGGTGTACTTGCTCAAGACCGTGGTCGAGCAACTGGTGGATGACAGCAAGACTGACGCTGTCGCCCGCAAGTTGCTGGAAGAACAATACTCGCCGAGCCTGGTGGTCGGTCATTCGGTCAGCGGCGGTGCGCCGGTGGTGTTCGAGCCGCACCCGACCTACGAAAACCTCTTCGGTCGTATCGAATACAGCACCGATCAGGGCTCGCTGTACACCACCTACCGCCAACTGCGGCCGGGTGCCTTGCACCGGGCCAATGGCGGTTTCCTGATCCTTGAAGCGGACAAAATGCTCAGCGAGCCGTTCGTGTGGGATGCGCTGAAACGCGCCCTGCAATCGCGCAAGCTGAAAATGGAATCGCCGCTGGGTGAGCTCGGCCGTCTGGCCACCGTGACCCTGACACCGCAACACATTCCGTTGCAGGTCAAGGTCGTCATCATCGGTGCCCGTCAGCTGTATTACACGCTGCAAGACCTCGATCCGGACTTCCAGGAGATGTTCCGCGTCCTGGTGGACTTCGACGAAGACATCCCGATGGTCGACGAGAGCCTGGAGCAATTCGCCCAGTTGCTCAAAACCCGTACTTCCGAAGAAGGCATGGCACCGCTGACTGCCGATGCGGTGGCACGCCTGGCGACCTACAGCGCGCGTCTGGCCGAGCATCAGGGGCGCTTGTCGGCGCGTATCGGGGACTTGTTCCAACTGGTCAGCGAGGCGGATTTCATTCGTCACCTGGCAGGCGATGAAATGACCGACGCGGGGCACATCGAGCGTGCGCTCAAGGCCAAGGCCACGCGGACCGGGCGGGTTTCGGCGCGGATTCTCGATGACATGCTGGCCGGGATCATCCTGATCGACACCGCGGGCGCGGCGGTCGGCAAGTGCAACGGCTTGACGGTGCTGGAAGTCGGTGACTCGGCCTTTGGTATACCTGCGCGGATTTCCGCCACGGTGTACCCGGGCGGCAGCGGCATTGTCGACATCGAGCGCGAGGTCAACCTCGGCCAGCCGATCCACTCCAAAGGCGTGATGATCCTTACCGGTTATCTGGGCAGCCGTTACGCCCAGGAGTTTCCGCTGGCGATTTCCGCGAGCATCGCCCTGGAACAATCCTACGGTTATGTCGATGGCGACAGTGCTTCCTTGGGCGAGGCCTGCACCCTGATCTCGGCCTTGTCGAAAACCCCGCTCAAGCAGTGCTTTGCCATCACCGGTTCGATCAACCAGTTCGGCGAAGTGCAGGCGGTCGGCGGAGTCAACGAGAAGATCGAGGGCTTCTTCCGTCTGTGCGAAGCCCGCGGGTTGACCGGCGAGCAGGGAGCAATCATTCCTCACGCCAACGTCGCCACGCTGATGCTCGACGAGAAGGTGCTGGCGGCGGTGCGTGCGGGGCAGTTCCATGTCTACGCGGTCCGCCAGGCCGACGAAGCCTTGAGCTTGTTGGTCGGCGAGCCGGCCGGCGAGCCGAACGAGAATGGCGAATTCCCTGAAGGCAGCGTGAACGCACGGGTCGTGGAGCGCCTGCGGGTTATCGCGGAAATGATCAGCGAAGATGATCTTAAGGAAGCCGAGAAGGAGTTGGCGCAAGAGGCGTTGGCGGAAACCAAACCGGCCTGATGCATCGTTGATCTGAAACTGTGCAATCCCATGTGGGAGCGAGCTTGCTCGCGATAGCGGACTTTCATTCGACCAATATGTTGAATGTTCGACCGCCATCGTCGGAACGCCGCCCGGAGCAAGCTCGCTCCCACAGTTTTTTGTGGCGCACGTCGAAAAGCGTCGTCGAAATGACGTCAATATTCACACTATGACCATTCGGCGCCTTTCGGTCTTGCTTCGGCCTGCAAGCCAGACTTTTCTTCTATTCTCTGCTCATGGATATCGACAGTAATCACAGGATCGAAACAGCCTTCCCATGGGGGCTGAATACCGGATCTACCGAGGGTCGCCGCCATGTCGCGCAACCTCTGTCTCACCCGTCAATGCCTGGGTCTTGTGACCCGTATCGAATGTTCCATCCGTCCATTGGCGGGAGATACGGGCATGTGGACTCTGCTGTTCGCCGCCGGAATGGCCGGTGAACAACCTTCGGCCATCAAGGCCCAAGGCCCGTTTCACGGTCCGTTCGTCGCTGAATCAATCCTCGACACCATCGTTGAAAGCCTGACCCTGCACGGCTACGAGTTGGCCGACGATCCGCAAATCTGGTGCCTGCACCTGCAAGCCCAACTGCGGGAAATCAACGGTGGTCGCTGCCGGAACATGGGCGGCTTCGAGTTTCACCCCGAGCACTGAGTGGCACTATTGATCAAGGCGCGTCATGTCGGCCTTGTCGAGTTTGACTTCGAAACCATATTGCACGGTGGTGAGGTCAGTGCGCTGGTAGGTTTCCAGGCGCTTAGGCTGCCCGTAGAAGTAATGCACGGCAAACTGCGCCGGACCCTGTGCGCTCGCGCGATGGCTGACCGATAGAATCTCCTTCAAGTAATTACCGCTGTCGTCCTTGGCGAAAAAACGCCAGTCCTGGGCGGGAAATGCCTTCAGGTCCACCACCAGTGCATTGTCTTTGAGCGCGAGGCCCTTGGGCAGTTGACGGGCTTCGACGGTTTGCTTGTCGACCGTGGCCAGGAACAGCGGCATCGAGCCCACCGCATAGGCCGGGGTTTGCGGAAACAGATTCAGATCGTAAGTGATGGTGCCGCGCAGGGGATCGATCTGGTACGCCTCAGGTGGCAGTTCGATCGGCTCGTCGCGTTTGCCAAGAGTGTCTTCGGTAAAGAAGCTCACCGGACTTTCACCAGGGTTGAACGATGTGCCCAGCAGTTCATCGTTGAAGGTACGCAGGTGAGTGAATTCGATTCGCGCGGCGCTGGGGTCGTCGACCGACTGACTGATGTTGACGTACTTTTTCAGTTCATCCTCACTCAGCGTTGCCCCTTTCAGCCAGCCCGCCGCCAGGTCGTCATAGACCACCACGGACAGGTTCAAGGGCTGGATGGACTTGTCCGTGGTATTGGCATCGAAGCGCCGGATTGGCAGGTCGAGGTCCTTTCGGGTGACCGTGACGGCGGAAAAATCCAGCAGGCTGACTTCGAGGGTTTCGATCGCCCCGTTGAAGTACACCTTCGAATAATGCCGCGCCTGCTGTTTCTCAAAGTTGCGTTGTTCTTCGTCGAGCTGTTTTTCCAGGGCCTCGCTCCAGTTCTTTTGCTGCTGCATCTTGGCCAGCTGCTGCTGATAGAAGGCAATTTGTACCGAGGTTTCGTTGATTGAACCGGCGCGCGCGATGAATTGCCCGGTGCTGTCCCTGGCCTGGACGATCAGCGGGTTGAGCGGCGTTTCACTGACTTCCGGGGCCAGCGGTGCGCTGTTGTTGTATTCGATTTCCGCGTAGTTGTTCGTCAATGCCAGCAGGGTGACGCTCAGGTTGTCATTGGTGCGGGTCTGGCCTACGTCCTTTTTCGTCAGGTCGAAGCTGTAGAGGCGGCGTGGCGCGATGACTTCGACCTTGCCTTGCAGGCTCACCGGTTGCGGTTGCTGCTTTTTGTCGATGTCGAGGCCTTCGATGAAGGGGTAGGCCACGGTCAGGTCATCGGGGTTGGTCAGGTTGGAGCTCGATGGGCTGAGCTGAATGCCAGGGTCGGTTTCCGACCATTCCGGCTGGAACGCAATCACTCGTTTGTTGCTTAGCGTGACCGACTGCCATTCCAGGCCATGGGGAAACAAAAACGCGGCAGGAACGCTGAAAGTGAAGGGGAACACTGGCTGCAGATCGGTCAGGTAGTCGGAACTGGAGTCCTTTTGCAGCACGAACAACCCGTTGATGTAGGTGTCGACCAGGGCCTGCGGACTCGGGTAGTGCTTGAGCATGGCGAGGGCGTCTTCGCCGTATTCGGTTTCCACCGGCTTGTTGTCGAGCTTGAGTTGCGCGCGTTCGAGCAGCAGCAGTGAGCCGCCCAACTCCGACACGGCATCCTTGAGCTTCGGATCCTGGATGGCGTCCAGCGACTTTTCGAACTGCGCGGTTTTTTCTTCGAGGCTGACCTGGCGTTTTTCGTCGCTGGGCGAGCAGCCGCTCAGCAGCAGCGCCAGGCAAATTCCGGCACTCGTCAAAGGCGATCGCACATCCATTTCCAGTCTTCCTGTCCGATATCACTGAGCAGTCAATGATTTGGACACTAGCAGAAAAACATCGATACACAGGCGCAGGTGACGGATTTTTCGACGGTTTCTGGCTGCTTCTGGGTATAGACGGGCGGCTGTTATACTCGCGGCCGTTTTTAGTCCACATGTGAGATTCAATGGAACGCTTTATCGAAAATACAATGTACGCCTCGCGCTGGCTGCTGGCGCCGATCTATTTCGGTCTGTCCCTGGGGCTGTTGGCGCTGGCACTGAAATTCTTCCAGGAAGTCTTCCACGTCATCCCGAACGTGTTTTCGATGGCCGAATCGGACTTGATCCTGGTGCTGCTGTCGCTGATCGACATGGCGCTGGTGGGCGGTTTGCTGGTGATGGTGATGATTTCCGGCTACGAGAACTTCGTCTCGCAACTGGACATCGACGACAGCAAGGAAAAGCTCAACTGGCTGGGTACCATGGACTCTTCGTCGCTGAAGATGAAGGTGGCCGCATCGATCGTGGCGATCTCGTCCATTCACCTGCTGCGCATCTTCATGGATGCCAAAAACGTCGATCCCGAGCATCTGCAGTGGTATGTGATCATCCACATGACCTTCGTGGTCTCGGCATTTGCCATGGGTTACCTGGATAAAGTCACCAAGCACTGATCCATTGCGGGCCCCATGAAACACGCCGCCCGTCTGTTGCAAAACAGACGGGCGGCGTCGTTTGTGGCTTGTGCTTTGAAGCGCCGAAGCCTATCCCTGTAAAGAGGCTCGCTACTGCGTGAGGTGCGCTCATGAACCTGCAAGAGTTGAATGCGTATGCCGTCGCCGGGAAGGTCGATGAGCTGAACCTGATCTCGATGGAGGGAGGCATCTACCTGCTGGAGGCGCGGATGCATGGCACGGCGTATCCCTTGAGCGATACGCACGGGCACATGATGAGCCTGCGTTCGGTGGAGCATGCCCGTGATGTGCTGCGCTCCTTTCCCAAGTTGCACTTCAACCTCGTGCACACGGTCGTGCATGACGAAATGTGCGGTCTGGTTGCCGATGTGGAGGAAAACCTGAAGGTGCCGATCGCCTGACGTCCCTCATCAATGGCATGACATCTGTGCTAGTCTGCTGGCCCTTTTGGTTCCGGGCGCTCCGGGACGCGCTGTGCACGCATGGCAAGTTCCCGAGCCGTCCGCACAGCGGAGCAGTGTCATGTCCGAAGTAAATCTGTCCACCGACGAAACCCGCGTCAGCTACGGTATTGGCCGTCAGCTGGGCGACCAACTGCGCGACAACCCGCCACCGGGCGTAAGCCTGGACGCGATCCTGGCCGGTCTGACCGACGCATTCGCCGGCAAGCCAAGCCGTGTGGGTCAGGAAGAAATGTCCGCCAGCTTCAAAGTCATCCGCGAAATCATGCAGGCCGAAGCTGCAGCCAAGGCTGAAGCGGCGGCTGGCGAAGGCTTGGCCTTCCTGGCTGAAAACGCCAAGCGTGACGGCATCACCACTCTGGCTTCCGGCCTGCAGTTCGAAGTGCTGACCGCTGGTGAAGGCGCCAAGCCATCCCGTGAAGATTCCGTGCGTACTCACTACCACGGCACCCTGATCGACGGCACTGTGTTCGACAGCTCCTACGAGCGCGGCGAGCCTGCGGAATTCCCGGTTGGCGGCGTGATCGCCGGCTGGACCGAAGCCCTGCAACTGATGAACGCCGGCAGCAAATGGCGCCTGTACGTGCCGAGCGAACTGGCTTACGGCGCTCAAGGCGTTGGCAGCATCCCGCCGCACAGCGTATTGGTGTTTGACGTCGAACTGCTCGACGTTCTGTAAGACCCGCTGACTTACCTGTAGGAGCGAGCTTGCTCGCGATGGGCGTTAACGATAACGCTGCCATTCTGAATGAACGCGATGTCTTCCAGTTCTTCGCGAGCAAGCTCGCTCCTACAGTGTTTTGCAGTGTCTCTCATGGATGAAACTTGCCATTGGGATCCGTCGTCGGGCGCAACGCCCGGGCATAGCAGAACAGAAACAGATTACGTACCAGTTCCTTGAGCACCACCGGCTCGTTGGAACTCAGGCCATTGAGGTCAAGATCACCCTGATCCTGCAGTTCGCTCAAGGCTTCCTCTTCAAGCACGGCACAGACTTCCCCGGTTTCCCGATGCAGGATCCTGAGGTAAGGGTGTGGGCGGTCCAGCCAGGCATCGATCAAATAAGTCATGGTTCTCATCTCCACTTAGGATTTGATGAGAATAATTCTTATTCATCAAATAGCAAGGACCTATTGGCGGTTTGCGCTTTTTTCCGGGTAAAGATTGCGTCAGGTCAAAACGACTGGCGTTTGGCTATTGCGAGGATTTACTGGGTGAGACGGGGAGGGGGAGGCTCCATCCCACGCCGGGCGCGGGATGGAGAACAGCAGGCTCAGACTTTTCTGACGAACTCGGACTTGAGTTTCATCGGGCCGATGCCGTCGATCTTGCAATCGATGTCGTGATCGCCATCGCACAGGCGGATGTTCTTGACCTTGGTGCCGACCTTGACCACCAAAGACGTACCCTTGACCTTGAGGTCCTTGATCACGGTGATGGTGTCGCCGTCTTGCAGGACATTGCCGACCGAATCCTTTTTCACTGCGTCATCGGACACAGCTTCGGCTTCACCGCTGGCGGACCATTCGTGGGCGCACTCGGGGCAGATCAGCTGGGCGCCATCTTCATAGGTGTATTCGGAATTGCATTTTGGGCAGGGTGGCAACGTGCTCACTAAGGCTCCTTGGATTCAGGATCGCTAAAAAGCGCACATTGTATAGGGTTTTAGGCGGGAGAGGGCGCAATGCAGGAAAACCTGTGGGGAACAACCCTGTGGGAGCTTGCTCCCACAGGGTTTTGCAGTGTTGTCAGTGTGTACGCGCGACTGCGAATTCACTCAGTTCAACCAGTGCATCGCGGTACTCGCTGGCAGGCAGCGCTTCGAGGCACTTGATCGCGCGGGCCACATAGTCACGGGCCAGTTGCGCGGTGTACTCCAGCGAGCCCGAGGCTTCCACGGCTTCGCGGATGCTTTCCAGGTCTTCGATCCCGCCTTTCTGGATCGCCTTGCGCACCAGGGCGGCCTGTTCTGGCGTACCTTCGCGCATGGTGTAGATCAGCGGCAGGGTCGGCTTGCCTTCGGCCAGGTCGTCACCGACGTTCTTGCCCAGGGTTTCGGCGTCGCCTTTGTAGTCGAGCAGGTCGTCGACCAGCTGGAAGGCCACGCCCAGGTGATCACCGAATGTACGCAGGGCTTCAGCCTGTTCCGGCGAGGCCTGGCACAGGGCGGCGGCGCTGTGGGTCGAGGCTTCGAAGAGCATCGCGGTCTTGCCGCGGATGACTTCCATGTAGGTTTCTTCGGTGGTGCTGGCGTCACGCACCTTCGACAGCTGCAACACTTCGCCTTCGGCGATGATGCGCGTGGCTTGCGAAAGGATCTTCATCACCGGCATCGAACCCAGCTCGACCATCATTTCGAACGAGCGCGAATACAGGAAGTCGCCGACCAGTACGCTTGGCGCGTTGCCCCACATGGCGTTGGCGGTCGAGCGGCCACGGCGCATGCCGGACATGTCGACTACATCGTCATGCAGAAGGGTAGCGGTGTGCAGGAACTCGATGGTCGCGGCCAGCAGACGCAGCTCGTCGCCTTCGCGACCCAGGGCCTTGCCACACAGCAACACTAATAAAGGACGCAGGCGTTTGCCGCCGGCCGAGGTAATGTAATCACCGATTTTCGATACCAGCGGCACTCGAGAAGTCAGCTGCTTCTTGATGATGCCGTCGACGGCGCTAAAATCGTCCGCCACCGCGCGGTAGAAAGCTTGGGGTTGCATCAGCGACAGTCGCTCCAGAAGGGTTGCGCGGCATGCTAGGACCCACGCTTGCAGGTGTCAAGGCGCGATGGACGGCCCCTTGCAAGGCGCTCGTGCCTTGCGTACAATCGCGCACCCTGAACTTCCTGGGCAGCACCTGCCTTACGCAATTGCAAGCGGGCCTCCAGCCCCATGCAGCCATGCCAGCCAATACCTCTTCTTATAAAGAGCTGGGTGAGCAGGATTATCGGAGAAATACCATGTCTTATGCAGTAATCGTTACTGGCGGCAAGCAGTACAAAGTCGCCCCAGGTGAATACCTGAAGATCGAAAAACTGGAAGTCGCTACCGGCGAATCCGTTACCTTTGATCGCGTTCTGTTGGTTGCCAACGGTGACGACGTGAATATCGGCGCTCCAGTTGTTGCTGGCGCTACCGTTGTGGCTGAAGTGATCTCCCAAGGTCGTCACGATAAAGTCCGCATCATCAAGTTCCGTCGCCGTAAGCACCACATGAAGCGTATGGGCCACCGCCAGTGGTACACCGAGATCAAAATCACCGGTATTCAGGCTTAATTACAGCCTAATTCCTCACTAGGAGAATTGAACTCATGGCACACAAAAAAGCTGGTGGTAGTACCCGTAACGGTCGCGACTCAGAAGCCAAACGCCTTGGCGTGAAGATGTATGGCGGCCAGGCTATCAAAGCAGGCAACATCATCGTGCGTCAGCGCGGCACCCAATTCCACGCTGGCTACGGCGTTGGCATGGGTAAAGATCACACCCTCTTCGCTAAAGTCGAAGGCGTGATCAAGTTCGAAGTAAAAGGCGCCTTCGGTCGTCGTTACGTGAGCGTAGTCGCAGCTTAATTGCGCGATCGCTGGAAAAGCCCTGTCTCGCGACGGGGCTTTTTCGTTTGTGGGGTGAGTCTCTTGCAAAGCTGTTTGTATGGGCTGTCGGCGTACGATGTAGGTGTCGTGGTTTAGGGTCGCTGCGCTCATTTTTGCAAGAGTCTTATGTCTTGATTGTTTTTCGGCTCGTCCGTATGGCGAGAGGCGTTTGTTATGAAGTTTGTTGATGAAGTATCGATTCGCGTAAAGGCTGGTGATGGCGGCAATGGTGCCATGAGTTTCCGCCGGGAAAAATTTATCGAGAACGGTGGACCGAACGGCGGTGATGGCGGTGATGGCGGTTCCATCTACATGATGGCCGACGAAAACCTCAACACCCTGGTGGACTACCGTTACACCCGGCACTTCGATGCCGAGCGTGGCTCCAACGGCGGCAGCACCGACTGCACCGGCAAGAAGGGTGAAGACCTGATCCTGCGCGTTCCGGTCGGCACCACGGTGATCGACTCCGCGACTCAGGAAGTCATCGGCGACCTGACCAAGGCCGGTCAGAAATTGATGGTAGTGCAGGGCGGCTGGCACGGTCTGGGCAACACCCGTTTCAAATCCAGTACCAACCGTGCGCCGCGCCAGACCACTCCGGGCAAGCCGGGTGAGCAGCGCGACCTGAAGCTGGAAATGAAAGTACTGGCTGACGTCGGTCTGCTGGGCTTGCCGAACGCCGGTAAAAGTACATTTATCCGTTCGGTTTCGGCTGCCAAGCCGAAAGTTGCCGACTACCCGTTCACCACGCTGGTGCCAAACCTGGGTGTGGTCAGCGTCGATCGCTGGAAGAGCTTCGTCATTGCCGATATTCCGGGTCTGATCGAAGGCGCTTCCGAAGGTGCTGGCCTGGGCATTCGCTTCCTCAAGCACTTGGCGCGTACGCGTCTGCTGCTGCACCTCGTGGATATGGCGCCGCTGGATGACGCCAGTGCACCGGATGCCGCTGAAGTGATCGTCAACGAGCTGATCAAGTTCAGCCCGTCCCTGGCGGAGCGTGATCGCTGGCTGGTCCTGAACAAGTGCGACCAGATCCTTGATGAAGAGCACGATGCTCGCGTCAAGGAAATCGTTGATCGCCTGGAATGGACTGGCCCGGTCTATGTGATCTCGGCCATCTCCAAGCTCGGGACCGAGCGTCTGTGCCACGACATCATGCGTTACATGGAAGATCGTGCTGATCGCCTGGCCAATGACCCGGCCTACAAGGAAGAGCTGGCCGATCTCGATCAGCGCATCGAAGACGAAGCTCGCGCGCAACTGCAGGCGCTGGATGACAAGCGTGCCCTGCGTCGTAGCGGCGTGAAGTCGGTCCACGACATCGGCGACGATGATTGGGACGAAGAAGATGTGGATGACGAAGACGGTCCGGAAATCATTTACGTGCGTGACTGATTCGTTGCGATAAACTTAAGCGCCGCTCAATCGAGCGGCGTTTTGGTATCTGGAAATCGATTGTTGGTCACGAATAACCACGAATAACGTCACGGGCAGTGCTAGGTCGCGCTGCCCTCAAGCTAAGGTTGAAGATGATGCGGAGCAAGGTGACAGGTGCGCAGCGTTGGGTCGTGAAGATCGGCAGCGCTTTGCTGACGGCGGACGGCAAAGGCCTGGATCGCGCGGCAATGGGTGTCTGGGTTGAGCAGATGGTGGCCTTGCATGAGGCGGGTGTCGAGCTGGTGCTGGTGTCCTCCGGGGCGGTGGCGGCCGGCATGAGCCGTTTGGGCTGGACCTCGCGACCCAGTGCGATGCACGAACTTCAGGCTGCCGCGGCAATCGGCCAGATGGGGTTGGTGCAGGCCTGGGAGTCGAGCTTTGCCGAGCATGGCCGGCATACCGCGCAGATTCTCCTGACTCACGACGACTTGTCCGATCGCAAGCGCTACCTGAATGCCCGCAGCACCTTGCGTGCGCTGGTCGAGCTGAAGGTCATTCCGGTGATCAACGAGAATGACACCGTGGTCACCGACGAAATCCGTTTTGGCGACAACGACACCCTGGCGGCGCTGGTGGCCAACCTGGTCGAGGCTGATTTGCTGGTGATCCTGACGGATCGCGATGGCATGTTCGACGCCGATCCGCGCAACAATCCGGATGCCCAGCTGATTTACGAGGCGCGCGCCGATGATCCGGCTCTCGACGCAGTGGCGGGTAGCACCGGTGGTGCGCTGGGGCGTGGTGGTATGCAGACCAAATTGCGTGCTGCGCGTCTGGCGGCTCGTTCCGGTGCTCACACCATCATCGTTGGTGGGCGCATCGAGCGTGTGCTGGATCGCCTCAAGGCGGGCGAGCGTATCGGCACCTTGCTGTCGCCGGAGCGCGGCATGCTGGCGGCGCGCAAGCAGTGGCTGGCCGGTCATCTGCAAACCCGTGGCACCCTGGTGCTGGATGCGGGTGCTGTAATCGCGTTGTCCGAGGGCAACAAGAGCTTGCTACCGGTTGGGGTCAAATTGGTGCAGGGCAGCTTCCGTCGCGGCGAGATGGTGGTCTGCGTGGCGCCGGACGGTCGTGAGATTGCCCGTGGCCTGGCCAACTACAGTGCGCTGGAAGCGCAAAAAATCATCGGTCAGTCGTCCGAGGCGATTGTCGGTCTGTTGGGTTACATGGCGGAGCCGGAGCTGGTTCACCGCGATAACCTGATCCTGGTCTGAAGGAATACCTGAATGCGCGTGGCAAAAGGATTGTTGGGGTTGCTGATGGCGATGCCGTTGCTGGCTTCGGCTGAAGAAATCGGTCAGGTGTCGACGGTGTTCAAGTTCGTCGGGCCGAATGACCGGATCGTGGTCGAGGCCTTTGATGATCCCAAGGTCGACGGCGTGACCTGCTATCTGTCGCGCGCCAAGACCGGTGGGGTGAAAGGCGGTCTTGGTTTGGCTGAGGATCGTGCCGAGGCGTCCATCGCTTGCCGGCAGGTCGGGCCCATCAGCTTCAAGGGTGAGCTCAAGGATGGCGACGAGGTGTTCAAGGAGCGCACGTCCCTGGTGTTCAAGACCATGCAGGTGGTGCGTTTCCTCGACAAGAAACGCAATACGCTGGTGTACCTGGTGTATAGCGATCGTCTGATTGAGGGTAGCCCGCAGAATGCGGTGACGGCGATTCCGATTTTGCCGTGGGCGCACGCCCAGTAATTTCACGCAAATCAAACTGTGGGAGCGAGCTTGCTCGCGATGACGGATTAATATTCAGCATCTACATTGGCTGGATATCCGCTATCGCGAGCAAGCTCGCTCCCACAGTTTTTTGTGTGTCCGTCAAATCGCAGGCAATAAAAAACCGACCCTGAGGTCGGTTTTTTAATGAACGAGTCGCTTAGGCAGCAGCGGCAACGTTCAGGGCCTTAACGTGGCCATTCAGGCGGCTCTTATGACGAGCGGCCTTGTTCTTGTGGATGATGCCTTTATCGGCCATACGGTCGATAACTGGCACAGCCAGAACGTAAGCAGCTTGAGCTTTGGCAGCGTCTTTTGCGTCGATGGCCTTAACTACATTCTTGATGTAGGTACGAACCATGGAACGCAGGCTGGCGTTGTGGCTGCGACGCTTCTCAGCCTGTTTTGCACGTTTTTTGGCGGAAGGTGAGTTGGCCACCGTCGAGCTCCTCGAAAGACTTTTTAGGAAATAGCAAACAAAATAGGCCGCGAATCATGCCGATGAGTTGAAGTCTTGTCAAGGGCGGAGGAAACGTTCCGCTAAGTGGTCGGTCCCGACCCCATGAAAACTACTGCGCTCGGTAATACTGCGTTGAAAACAGACTCGAAATGCTCATTGACGTTCGTCAACTCCGCTTTCTCGCCTGTTTTCGCCTTGTCTTGCCTTCGCTCGTCACGTTTTCATGAGGTCGGTGGCACAGAATATTTCTTTCCGGCGTGTGACCTGTAAACTCGCGAGCTTTGGCTCTGTGCTGTTGCGGCGCGGAGTATCGCATAAGTGGGCGCTTTATTCGCCTGCTGTTTATCGACAGGCACAAACTCTTTCAATGAATCTGCTCAAATCGTTGGCCGCCGTCAGCTCTATCACGATGCTTTCCCGGGTTCTGGGGTTTGTTCGTGACACCCTTATTGCGCGTACATTTGGCGCGGGAATGGCGACCGACGCCTTCTTTATCGCCTTCAAACTGCCAAATCTGCTGCGCCGGATTTTCGCCGAGGGGGCGTTTTCCCAGGCATTCGTGCCGATTCTTGCGGAATACAAAAGCCAGCAGGGTGAAGAGGCGACCCGCACCTTCATTGCCTATGTCTCGGGCCTGCTGACGCTGGTTCTGGCGCTGGTCACGGTGTTGGGCATGATCGCCGCACCCTGGGTCATCTGGGTGACGGCACCGGGATTCACCGATACCCCGGAAAAATTCGAGCTCACTTCCAACCTGTTGCGGGTGACCTTTCCTTACATATTGCTGATTTCCCTGTCGTCGCTGGCGGGTGCGATCCTCAACACCTGGAACCGTTTTTCGGTCCCGGCATTCGTGCCGACGCTGCTGAACGTCAGCATGATTATTTTTGCGTTGTTCCTGACACCATACTTCGATCCGCCGGTAATGGCGCTCGGCTGGGCGGTTCTGGTGGGCGGCCTGGCGCAGTTGCTCTATCAGCTGCCGCACCTGAAAAAGATCGGCATGCTGGTGCTGCCGCGCCTGAACCTGCGCGACAGCGGCGTCTGGCGGGTAATGAAGCAGATGCTGCCGGCGATTCTCGGGGTGTCGGTGAGCCAGATTTCGCTGATCATCAACACTATTTTCGCTTCGTTCCTGGTCGCAGGTTCCGTGTCCTGGATGTACTACGCCGACCGCTTGATGGAATTGCCGTCCGGCGTGCTGGGCGTGGCGTTGGGGACGATTCTGTTGCCGACCCTGGCCAAGACCTACGCCAACAAGGATCGTCACGAATACTCGCGCATCCTCGATTGGGGTCTGCGCCTGTGCTTCGTGCTGGTGCTGCCTTGCGCCTTGGCGCTGGGGATTCTGGCCGAGCCGTTGACGGTTTCGCTGTTCCAGTACGGTCAGTTCGATGCCCATGATGCGGCCATGACCCAGCGCGCGTTGATCGCCTATTCCGTCGGTTTGCTCGGGATTATCGTGATCAAAGTGCTGGCGCCGGGCTTTTATGCGCAACAAAACATCCGCACGCCGGTAAAAATCGCAATTTTCACGCTGGTCGTCACACAGTTGTTCAACCTGTTGCTGATCGGTCCGCTGGCTCACGCGGGCCTGGCGCTCGCCATCAGCGCTGGCGCCTGCCTCAACGCAGGGTTGCTCTTCTATCAGCTGCGTAAACAGCAGATGTACCAGCCGCAACCGGGCTGGGCAAAGTTCGGCTTCAAGCTGGTGATAGCGGTAGGGGTGATGTCTGGCGTGTTGCTGGCCGGGATGCATTTCATGCCGGCCTGGGGTGAGGGGCAGATGCTTGAGCGTTTCCTGCGCCTGGGTGCCTTGGTAGTTGCCGGTGTGGTGGCTTATTTCGGCATGTTAGTGTTGATGGGCTTCCGTTTGCGCGACTTCAATCGCAAGACGCTGGGCTGAGGTTCTGGCCTCGATAAACACGGGCGAGCCGGCGGTTTTGTCGGCTCGATCACTTTGGGTTACGGTGTTGCCTGTCGTCGGCCGCCGGGTGTGGTTATAATCGACCACTTTATGAGCAAGAAGCGCGTTATGCAGCTGGTTCGAGGCCTCCACAATCTGCGCCCCCAGCATCGGGGCTGTGTCGCCACTATTGGCAACTTTGACGGTGTACACCGTGGCCACCAGGCTATCCTGGCGCGCCTGCGTGAGCGTGCGCTCGAGTTGGGCGTGCCCAGTTGCGTGGTGATTTTCGAGCCGCAGCCGCGGGAGTTCTTCGCTCCGGACACCGCGCCGGCCCGTCTGGCCCGTCTGCGGGACAAGCTGCAATTGTTGGCCGCTGAAGGTGTCGACCGTGTTCTGTGCCTGGCTTTCAACCAGCGCCTGAGCAAGCTCAGCGCCAGTGAGTTCGTCGATACCATTCTGGTGGATGGCCTTGGCGTCCAGCACCTGGAGGTCGGGGACGACTTCCGTTTCGGCTGTGACCGCGCGGGAGATTTCGATTTCCTGCAACAGGCCGGCATCGTTCAGGGTTTTACCGTCGAAGCGGCGCAAACCGTCGAGCTCGATGGCATCCGGGTCAGTAGCACGCAAGTGCGCAATGCCCTGGCCGCCGCGGATTTCGCCCTGGCCGAACGCCTGCTCGGGCGGCCGTACCGGATCGCCGGTCGCGTATTGCATGGCCAGAAGCTGGCCCGGCAGTTGGGTACACCCACCGCCAACATACAACTCAAGCGTCGTCGTGTGCCGTTCACCGGGGTTTACCTGGTGGATGTCGACATCGACGGCAAGACCTGGCCCGGCGTCGCCAATATCGGCGTACGGCCCACGGTTCAAGGTGATGGCAAAGCCCACCTGGAAGTGCATCTTTTAGATTTTGCCGGCGATCTGTATGACCGGCGTTTAACGGTGGTTTTCCACCACAAGCTGCGCGAAGAGCAGCGTTTCGCCTCTCTGGAGGCGTTGAAAACGGCGATCAACGCGGATGTCGCCGCCGCCCGTGCACTAGCCGCACCTAGCGCCCATCGCTAATGAAGAGCCTTAAATGACCGACTATAAAGCCACGCTAAACCTTCCGGACACCGCCTTCCCAATGAAGGCCGGCCTGCCACAGCGCGAACCGCAGATCCTGCAGCGCTGGGACAGTATTGGCCTGTACGGAAAGTTGCGCGAGATTGGCAAGGATCGTCCGAAGTTCGTATTGCACGACGGCCCTCCGTACGCCAACGGCTCGATTCACATCGGTCATGCGCTGAACAAGATTCTCAAGGACATGATCATCCGTTCGAAGACCCTGTCGGGCTTCGACGCGCCTTATGTTCCGGGCTGGGACTGCCACGGCCTGCCGATCGAGCACAAGGTCGAAGTGACCCACGGCAAGAACCTGGGCGCGGACAAGACCCGCGAACTGTGCCGGGCCTACGCCACCGAGCAGATCGAAGGGCAGAAGTCCGAGTTCATCCGCCTCGGCGTGCTGGGCGACTTCGCCAATCCGTACAAGACCATGGACTTCAAGAACGAGGCCGGTGAAATCCGTGCCTTGGCCGAAATCGTCAAGGGCGGTTTCGTGTTCAAGGGCTTGAAGCCTGTGAACTGGTGCTTTGACTGCGGTTCGGCCCTGGCCGAAGCGGAAGTCGAGTACGAGAACAAGAAGTCCTCGACCATCGACGTAGCCTTCCCGATTGCCGATGAAGCCCAACTGGCTGCCGCCTTCGGCCTGCCATCGCTGGCCAAGCCTGCCTCGATCGTGATCTGGACCACCACCCCGTGGACCATCCCGGCCAACCAGGCGCTGAACGTCCACCCGGAATTCAACTACGCCCTGGTCGATGTCGGCGACAAGCTGCTGGTACTGGCTGAAGAACTGGTCGAGTCGTGCCTGGCGCGCTACTCGCTGGAAGGCTCGGTCATTGCGACCACCACCGGTAAAGCGCTGGAACTGATCAACTTCCGTCACCCGTTCTACGACCGCCTATCGCCGGTTTACCTGGCTGACTATGTTGAACTGGGCGCTGGCACCGGTGTGGTTCACTCCGCTCCGGCCTATGGCGTGGACGACTTCGTGACCTGCAAGAAGTACGGCATGGTCAACGATGACATCCTCAATCCGGTCCAAAGCAACGGCGTGTACGCGACCTCGCTGGAATTCTTCGGCGGCCAGTTCATCTGGAAGGCCAACCCGGCCATCGTCGACAAGCTGACCGAAGTCGGTGCGCTGCTGCACACCACCATCATCGAACACAGCTACATGCACTGCTGGCGCCACAAGACCCCGCTGATCTATCGCGCCACTGCGCAGTGGTTTATCGGCATGGACAAGCAGCCGACCACCGGCGACACCCTGCGCCAGCGATCGCTCAAAGCCATCGAAGAGACCCAGTTCGTTCCGGCCTGGGGCCAGGCGCGCCTGCACTCGATGATCGCCAACCGTCCGGACTGGTGCATTTCCCGTCAGCGTAACTGGGGCGTGCCGATCCCGTTCTTCCTGAACAAGGAAAGCGGCGAACTGCACCCACGTACCGTCGAGCTGATGGAAGAAGTTGCCAAGCGCGTTGAAGGCGAAGGCATCGAAGCCTGGTTCAAGCTGGACGCCGCCGAACTGCTGGGCGATGAAGCACCGCAGTACGACAAGATCAGCGACACCCTGGACGTCTGGTTCGACTCGGGCACCACGCACTGGCACGTCCTGCGCGGTTCGCACCCGATGGGCCACGAAACGGGCCCGCGCGCCGACCTGTACCTGGAAGGCTCGGACCAACACCGTGGCTGGTTCCACTCGTCGCTGCTGACCGGTTGCGCCATCGACAACCACGCGCCGTATCGCGAGCTGCTGACTCACGGCTTCACGGTCGACGAGTCCGGCCGCAAGATGTCCAAGTCCCTGGGCAACGTGATCGCGCCACAGAAAGTCAACGACACCCTGGGCGCCGACATCATGCGTCTGTGGGTCGCTTCGACCGACTATTCGGGCGAAATGGCGGTTTCCGAGCAGATCCTGCAACGCAGTGCGGACGCCTACCGGCGTATCCGTAACACCGCGCGTTTCCTGCTTTCCAACCTGACCGGCTTCAACCCGGCCACCGACCTGCTGCCGGCCGAAGAAATGCTGGCGCTGGACCGTTGGGCCGTGGACCGTACCCTGCTGCTGCAACGCGAGCTGCAAGAGCACTACGGCGAATACCGCTTCTGGAACGTGTACTCGAAGATCCACAACTTCTGCGTGCAGGAATTGGGCGGCTTCTACCTCGACATCATCAAGGACCGTCAGTACACCACTGGCGCCGACAGCAAGGCCCGCCGTTCGTGCCAGACCGCGCTGTTCCACATCTCCGAGGCGCTGGTGCGCTGGATCGCACCGATCCTGGCGTTCACCGCCGACGAACTGTGGCAATACCTGCCGGGCGAGCGTAACGAGTCCGTCATGCTCAATACCTGGTACGAAGGCCTGAGCGAACTGCCGGAAGGCATCGAGCTGGATCGCGCTTACTGGGACCGGATCATGGCGGTCAAGGTCGCGGTCAACAAGGAAATGGAAATCCAGCGCGCAGCCAAGGCTGTCGGTGGCAACCTGCAGGCCGAAGTGACGCTGTTCGCCGAAGACGCGCTGACCGCCGACCTGGCCAAACTGAGCAACGAACTGCGCTTCGTACTGATCACGTCGACCGCCAGTGTTGCGCCATTGGTACAGGCACCGGCCGATGCCGTGGTCACCGAAGTCAGCGGCCTGAAGCTGAAGATCGTCAAGTCGAGCCACGCCAAGTGCGCCCGTTGCTGGCACTGCCGTGAAGACGTCGGCGTGAACCCGGAGCATCCGGAAATCTGCGGCCGTTGCGTGGACAACATCAGCGGCGCTGGCGAGGTCCGTCACTATGCCTAATGCCGTTGGCCGTTTCGGACGGCTGGGCTGGCTCTGGTTGAGTTTGCTGGTCCTGGTCATCGACCAGGCCAGCAAGTTCTACTTCGAAGGCAAGCTCCAGATGTACCAGCAGATCGTGATCATCCCCGATTACTTCAGCTGGACCCTGGCCTACAACACTGGCGCGGCGTTCAGCTTCCTGGCTGACAGCTCCGGCTGGCAGCGCTGGCTGTTCGCGTTGATCGCGGTCGTGGTCAGTGCGGTGCTGGTGGTCTGGCTCAAGCGTCTGGGGCGCAACGAGACCTGGCTGGCGGTTGCGCTGGCACTGGTGCTCGGCGGCGCGCTGGGCAATCTTTATGACCGCATTGCCCTGGGCCATGTGATCGATTTCATTCTGGTGCATTGGCAGAACCGCTGGTATTTCCCGGCGTTCAACTTTGCCGACAGTGCCATCACTGTTGGTGCCGTCATGCTGGCACTGGATATGTTCAAAAGTAAAAAGACCGGAGAAACCGTTCATGACTGAACAGGTATTGGCTGAGCAACGCATTGGCCAGAACACGGAAGTCACCTTGCATTTCGCATTGCGCCTGGAGAACGGCGACACGGTGGACAGCACCTTCGACAAAGCCCCGGCGACCTTCAAGGTCGGTGACGGCAACCTGTTGCCAGGTTTCGAAGCGGCGCTGTTCGGTTTCAAGGCCGGTGACAAGCGTACGCTGAGCATCGCACCGGAAAACGCTTTCGGCCAGCCCAACCCGCAAAACGTGCAGATCATCCCGCGCTCACAGTTCCAGGACATGGAACTGTCACCTGGCTTGCTGGTGATCTTCAACGATGCGGCCAATACTGAATTGCCGGGCGTGGTGAAAGAGTTCGATGACGCGCAAGTGACCATCGACTTCAACCACCCGCTGGCGGGCAAGACGCTGACCTTTGACGTGGAAATCATTTCCGTCAAAGCGCTGTAAACGCATTTCTGTAGGAGCCGGCTTGCCGGCGAAGGGTCTCAAGTCCTGCAGTGACTCTGCTGGCCCCTTCGCTGGCAAGTCAGCTCCTACAATTGATCTAATTTCTTGCGCGCAAGACACGAGGCACAGCATGCAAATCAAACTCGCCAACCCCCGTGGCTTCTGTGCCGGTGTGGACCGGGCGATCGAAATCGTCAACCGCGCCCTGGAAGTCTTCGGGCCGCCGATCTATGTGCGCCACGAAGTGGTCCACAACAAATTTGTCGTCGAAGACCTGCGCTCCCGTGGTGCGATCTTCGTCGAAGAGCTGGATCAGGTGCCGGACGACGTCATCGTGATCTTCAGTGCCCACGGCGTATCCCAGGCCGTGCGCAGCGAAGCGGCTGGCCGTGGGCTGAAAGTGTTCGACGCCACGTGCCCGCTGGTGACCAAAGTCCATATCGAAGTGGCGCGCTACAGCCGTGATGGCCGAGAGTGCATTCTCATCGGCCACGCCGGTCACCCGGAAGTCGAAGGCACCATGGGCCAGTACGATGGCGGCAATGGCGGCGCGATCTACCTGGTCGAAGACGAGAAGGATGTCGCGGCACTGCAGGTGAACAACCCTGAAAAGCTCGCCTTCGTGACCCAGACCACATTGTCGATGGACGATACCAGCCGCGTTATCGACGCCCTGCGTTCACGCTTCCCGGCCATTGGTGGACCGCGCAAGGACGACATTTGCTACGCCACGCAAAACCGTCAGGATGCGGTCAAGCAACTGGCCGACGAGTGCGACGTGGTGCTGGTGGTCGGCAGCCCGAACAGTTCCAACTCCAATCGCTTGCGCGAATTGGCAGAGCGCATGTCCACTCCGGCCTACCTGATCGACGGTGCCGAAGACCTGCAAAAGAGCTGGTTCGAAGGCGTCGAGCGTATCGGCATCACCGCTGGCGCATCCGCCCCCGAAGTCCTTGTGCGCGGCGTGATCGAGCAGTTGCAGGCCTGGGGTGCCACCGGTGCCGATGAACTGGCCGGTCGCGAGGAGAACATCACATTCTCGATGCCTAAAGAACTGCGTGTTCGCTCATTGCTCTGAAGTTATTCCTTTCTTCGCATAACGCCTGCTCAGCCTTGTCGCTGCGCAGGCTGACACGACCGGTCCGGGCCAACACCACTTGATGTTGGCTCACCGGCACGCGAACAGCACAAATGTGTAACGTCCCTCCAAACAGTGCCTCGCCCTGACCTCTGAAGCGTATTGAGCTTTCGACCGGACCGTTCCCCACAATCGACAGGCGTGCGCCGCTCTGGCGTTCGGCCAGCAGTGGATTGTCGCTGTCCATCTCTCCCTTGCCGCTGATATCCAGAATGATCCGCCAGCCTTGGCTCCAGTCGCCATTGATGCCGTGAATCACGACGGCCTGGTTGCGGGTGATGGCCTCGCTCCGGGCGGTGCGAATACCACTGAAAAGGGCCTGCGCCGCTTGCTGACTTTGGTTCGACTCGATCAGCGTTGCGAACGCCGGACTGACCAGTTGCAGAACAATTCCTGCAATTGCCAGTCCCATGAGCAGTTCGATCAGGCTGAAGCCTTTTTGCCGCATGACATCTCCCTCCGTGGCGTGCTGTGGCTCGCGCAATCCCTGCGCGAGAAAAGACAACGCAAACGCACAGCATCGTTCGGATGTTGTGCTGCGCAACAGCAGGTATAGCCGAAGGAAACAGAAGGTCCCGATGGATCATCCTACAAAAGGTTTCACGCTGATCGAGTTGCTGGTCGCACTCGCGATCCTTCTTGTCCTGCTGACCATGGCCGTCCCGGGGTTTACCCGCTCGGCGCAAACGACGAGGGCCGATACCGAAATTTCGGACCTGCGACGAGCCCTTGATTTTGCCCGGCTCGAAGCCATTGATCGGGGCAATACCACACGGGTGCGCCCGACAGCCGGTGGGGGTGACTGGAGTGGGGAACTGACGATTTACGACGGTACTGGCGCTTTGGCCAATGTATTACGTGTTGTTCCGGCGATGAGCAGCGGCGCAACTCTGGCGCTAACCTCTGGCGTCACGGCCATCGACTTCAACAGTATGGGCGGATTGTCATCACCGTCCTCTGAGGTGGTGATCAGCTATGGGCGGGGCGCACAAAGCAGGACGCTGACTGTGTGTTTGAACGGACGAATTCTATTGGGTGGAAGTTGCGGATGAGGGCAGGGAGGCAAGGCACGCAGGAGGGCATGACGCTGGTCGAAGTCCTGGTGGCGTTAGTCATTCTGGGAGTGGGGTTGCTGGGGGCAGCGGCGTTTCAGCTCAATGCGCTGAAGTACACGGACAGCGCGCGCATGACCAGTCAGGCCAGCTTTATCGCCTACGACCTGATGGACCGCATTCGCGCCAACGCAGCTGCGGACTACACCATTGCGCCGCCGGCTTCGGGCAATCCGGACGTTACCCGGGATCAGGACCTGTTTGACTTCAACGCCAACATTGTCAGTTCACTCGGTGCCTCCGCGACGGGAAGTGTCACCGTCGACCAGCGGGTGTACACCATCACGATCACCTGGGACGACTCACGGGCTGCAAAGGCAGCAGACTCGCGGCGCAGCTTCGTCCTGAGCAGTCGCGCGGCCATTGATCCGAAGGTGATCCCGTGAGCCGTCTAAGCAGAGGTTTTAGCCTGGTCGAGTTGCTGATCGCCCTGGCATTGAGCCTGATCGTGGTACTGGGCGTGGTGCAGGTTTTCATCGCGGCCAAGAACACCTATCTCAGCCAGAATGCGGCCGCGAACATGCAGGAGGACGCACGCTTCGTGTTGAGCAAAATGATTCAGGAAGTCCGCATGGTCGGGATGTTCGGTTGTCTGGAAACGATCACCGATTCAAGTAAGAAAGGTGATTTCCACGCGAGTCAGCTAGCACCGATTCGTTGGGACAACGGCGGCCGCAAGTTGACGCTGGTTACGGCGGATGTCGGCGGCAATGGCGGCAAGCCGGACTGGACCGTGCTGTCGGATTGTCGAACCCATTCGACGGCCTACAGTGAAGGTCGGACGCCAGTGGCAGGGCAACTGGCCTTTCCGATACGGCGGCTGGATTACAGCTTCAGCAACAACCAACTGCTTATGAAGAGCGGGGCCGCACCAGACCAGGTATTGGTGGATAACGTCAGCGCTTTCGACGTGAGCTTCGGCCTGGCCAGCACGGCCACTGATCTGTCTGCTTCGCGCTACAGCAGCAATCCGCCGGACCCCGCGCTGATTCGTAGCGTTCGCCTGAGCCTGACTCTCTTCGATCCGAACCACCGGGTGGCCGATCAAACCTTCAATGTGGTTGCCGCTCTGCGCAACCGCTTGCCATGAGGGAGTGCCAATGAATCGTGCTCCCAAGACGAGTTACAGCCAACGCGGCATGGCACTGTTGGTCAGCCTGGTGTTCTTGCTCTTGCTGACGTTGATTGGTCTTTCATCGATGCAGAGTGCCACCTTGCAGGAAAAAATGGCCGGTAGCGTCGCCTTGCGTAACCAGTCGTTCCAGAGTGCAGAAGCCGCATTGCGGGTGGGCGAGGGTACAGTGCAGCGGGACAGTTATGCGCTACCTGTTTGCAGCGGCATCGTGCAATGTGCACCACCGTCCGAGTCCTCGACTATTACCGCTGCCGGTTTCAACGCATCTTCCGGAGTGACCTGGATTGCATCGGGCAAGGGCTTTTATGGCGTGCAAAACATCGGTGTCAGCCGAAATGCGGTGAATGTGCCAATTAATACCCCGGCAACCTTGTATCGGGTAACGGCAGTCGGCATCGCGGGGCATTCGCGCAGTGTGGTGGAGAGCATCTATGCGAAGTACTGAGCGACCTGCCAGGTTATGGTCACAACTGTTTGGTGTCGTCGTCGCGCTTGACCTGTCGATGTCGGCGCACGCTGCCACGTCAGCGGATTCGCCCGCGCTGAACCGGCCAACCTGTCTGGCCAATGGCAACTGGTACGGTTTTTATCACAGCAATCAGGGACTGAAGGCCGTCTGCCTGAAGCTGCCCGAGGCGATCAGCGTTAAGATGCTCGACAGCAACGCCGATGGAGTGGTCGACAACAGCGACACGCTGTCCGATGGCGTGATCTTTATCGGAGAGCATTCGACCCAGGACGCCAGCGACAATGGCGGGGCCGTGAACGATTCCACTGGCGACGGTACTGCGGGGATGGATAAATCCGGCGGCAGCCGTCGAATCATGTGGCGACAAATACAGTGAGTGAGAATTGATGCATGCGTAGTTCCAACCGCGGTTTTACCCTGATCGAAATCATGATCGTGATTGCGATCATCGGTATTGTCATGACCATTGCCGCCCCGAGTCTCACCGAATACATAAACAAGGGCCGTCGCGCAGAAGTAGCCGGTCTGCTCTCGGAGCAGGCGCAACTACTGGAGCGCTTCTACTCGCAGAAAAATGCCTACACCGATGCTGCGGGCCTCAGTGCCGGCAATGATTACTACAGCATCACACCGACCCTGACCGACCAGACCTTTCTGCTGACGGCGGTGCGCAAGGCTGGCTCGAGCATGGCCACTGACAAGTGCGGTGATCTGACCATTACCAACACCGGTGTGCTCGGTATGGTCAACGCGAAATCCGGCCTGACCAGCAAAGACTGCTGGGGACGCTGAGTTTCTCTTTCGGGTGCCTTTTGTACCCCTGTCTATTTAACGATTGGATCAGAACATGACCAGGCAACAGCAAGTGGTGATTGTCGGCGGTGGGGTGATTGGATTGCTGACGGCGTTCAATCTCGCCTCCGAAGTGCAAAGCGTTGTGCTGCTGGATCGCTCGAGCGTCGGCCAGGAGTCGTCCTGGGCCGGTGGTGGCATCGTTTCGCCGCTTTACCCGTGGCGCTACAGCCCGGCGGTCACTGCGTTGGCTCACTGGTCCCAGGACTTTTATCCACAGCTGGGTGAACGCTTGTTTGCCGCCACTGGCGTTGATCCGGAAGTGCACACTACCGGTCTGTACTGGCTGGATCTGGATGACGAGGCTGAAGCGCTGGCATGGGCCGCTCGGGAAAATCGTCCGCTTAGCGCGGTAGATATTTCGGCAGCACACGACGCCGTGCCGGTGTTGGGCAGTGGTTTTTCTCGGGCGATCTACATGGCCGACGTCGCCAACGTACGTAATCCGCGTCTGGTGAAGTCACTCAAGGCCGCGTTGCTGGCGCTGCCGAACGTGACGATCCATGAGCAGTGCGAAGTCAGCGGGTTTGTTCGTGACGGCAACAAAGTGGTCGGCGTGCAGACTTCCACAGGTACTGTCCTGGGCGATCAAGTCGTCCTGACGGCGGGGGCCTGGAGCGGTGATTTGCTCAAGCTTCTTGATCTGACGCTGCCGGTCGAGCCGGTGAAAGGGCAGATGATTCTCTACAAGTGTGCGGCGGATTTCCTGTCGAGCATGGTCCTGGCCAAGGGCCGTTATGCGATTCCCCGGCGCGACGGGCACATACTGATCGGCAGTACGCTGGAGCATGAAGGCTTTGACAAGACACCGACCGGGGCGGCACTGGAAAGCCTGAAGGCGTCCGCGGTGGAGTTGATCCCGGCGCTGGCCGATGCCGAAGTGGTGGGGCATTGGGCCGGATTGCGCCCGGGATCACCCGAGGGCATTCCTTATATCGGTCCGGTGCCGGGGTTTGACGGGCTCTGGCTCAACTGCGGGCATTACCGTAACGGGCTGGTGCTGGCGCCGGCTTCGTGCCAGCTGTTTGCCGATGTGATGCTGGGCCGGGCGCCGATTATCGATCCGGCGCCTTATGCGCCTGCCGGAAGACTTTGACAAGATCGCAGCCTCAATCCAGTCCCAACTTCTTGAGCCTGTAGCGCATCGACCTGAATGACAGGTTCAACCGCTGAGCCGCCGCCGTGCGGTTCCAGCGGGTTTCCTCCAGGGCCTGGAGCAGCAGTTGGCGTTCGACGTTTTCCAGGTAGGCTTCCAGATTGTCGATCCGGGTCAGGTCCGGCACGCCGCCCTCAGCCCCACAGTTGCCCTCAGCCAGGCGCAGGTCACCGGCTTCGATCTGTTTGTTCTCACACAAGGTGTGCGCCCGTTCGAGCATGTTTTCCAGTTCCCGCACATTGCCCGGGAAGCGATAGCTTTTCAGGGCATCAAGGGCTTGGGGGTGGAGTCTTGCCGCAGGTTGATCTGAATCGGCGGCCAGGCGCTTGAGTATGTGGCTGGCTAGCATTTCGATATCGTCACGACGCTCACGCAAGGGCGGCACTCGGAGTTCGATCACGTTCAAGCGGTAGTAAAGATCATGACGAAATCGCCCGGCGGCGACTTCGACGCCAAGATCCTTGTGTGTGGCGCAGAGAATGCGCACATCCACAGCCACTTCCTGCTGCCCGCCGACGCTGCGTACGGATTTCTCCTGGATCGCGCGCAGCAGTTTGACTTGCATGGTCAGCGGCAGGTCGGCCACTTCGTCGAGGAGCAGGGTGCCGCCGTGGGCTGTCTGGAACAGGCCGGGTTTGTCTTCGATGGCGCCGCTGAAACTGCCTTTGCGATGACCGAAAAACTCGCTCTCCAGCAGCTCAGAGGGAATCGCCGCGCAGTTGATCGCGATGAACGGCTGATTGGCGCGGGGGCTTTGATCATGGATCAGGCGTGCGACCAACTCCTTGCCGCTGCCGGACTCTCCGCTGATGTAGACCGTCGCATGGCTGCTGGCCAGTTTGGTGATGTGCTTGCGCAGGTTGCGCATGGGCAATGAGTCGCCCAGCAAGCGTCGATCGATGCCGACCCGATGGGCAGGAACCAGCAGGGCGCTGGTGACCAGTTCACGCAGGCGCGTAAGGTCCACCGGTTTGGTCAGAAAGTCGAACGCCCCGGCCTTGAGCACATTGATTGCGTTTTCGAGACTGTCATAGGCGGTGATCATCGCCACCTGGACCTGAGGGTGGCGTTGCTGGATGTGCTGCACCAGCTCCAGGCCGGTGCCGTCCGGCAACTGCATGTCGGTCAGGCATAGATCGAAGGTTTCGCGTCTGAGCAGGGATTGCGCTTCGCCGACGTTGCGGGCGTTGAACGTCTCCAGCTTCATCCTTCCCAGGGTGATTTCCAGGAGCTCTCGGATGTCCGGTTCGTCATCGACGATCAGGACTTTTTGTCGTGGTCTGGTGTTCAACGTGGTTTTCGTCCGTGTGCATAGGTCATGCAAAAGCAGCCGCTTTCCTGGCGTGCCTTGAAGTCTAGGCGGGACAGAATGCTTTCGCCCGGCTGGCCGGACAGATAAAGCCCCAGCCCCTTGATATGGCGGGCTGGGGCTTCATTATCGAGTATTTCCAGTGATTTCAGGTCGAGCCGTAGCGGCGACATTTGCTCGCGGCGCTGCAGATGCAGGACGTTTTCGATTACCCGGTTCATTCGCAGAGTGAGGTCTTGAATAATCTGCGTCAGACGTCGATCAACACCTTTCAGTTCCTTGGGTACGCGCGATAGTCGTTAAACGGCTGCCAATTCTGCTCAAGTGTCAGTGGCCACTGGAGCCCTTGCCTTGCTCGAGATGAGCCTGACTGCAATACCATTGCTGGTCGAGGCTCAGCGCGCGGTCACGGGGCAGGTGAACACCGCAATGGGCGCAACGGACCATGGGCGCCGCTTCCCGTTCGGCAGGAGATCTGGGGGGGGAAGCCTGACCCTTGAACTTGCGCCAGAACCACACTGCGGCGGCAATCAGGGCAATCCAGAACAATAAACGAAGCATGGTGAGCTGCTTTTCGACTGATGATCCGGCAGTTTAGCCAAGGACCTGACAGGCGCACAGTGTAATAAAGCGCTGAAATAAAAAAGGGAGACTCGAAAGTCTCCCTTTTTGCACAACCTAAGGTGTCAGTCGAACACGCCGAAGGTCATGTAGCTGAACCACGAGCGGTCGCTGTTGTTGCCTTCCGCTTCGTGATTTTCTTCTTCGACCGCGTCGCCATTGTCGTCTTTAGGCTTGAGCTCGCTCGGGATGGCGTCCTTGGCGTCCTGGAATTGCTTCTGCACGTCCTGGTTGGCGCGGGTTTCGCCTGGTGGCAGCGGCGGACGGGACTCGATCAGGCCCAGGGTCGCCTTGCTCAGCCACGTACGGTTGTCGGCTTCGGCCACGGTCGGTACGAACTGACCGTCCACCAGCGTCGGGTGGTTCGGGTAGTTGAGCTTCAGGGTTTCCAGGCTGGTAGCAGCCAGTTCGTCCAGGTGCAAGCGCTGGTAAGCCTCGGTCATCACCGCCAGGCCGTCGCCGACCGAAGGGGTTTCCTGGAAGTTTTCCACCACGTAACGACCGCGGTTCGCGGCAGCGACATAGGCCTGACGGGTCAGGTAGTAGTCGGCCACGTGAATTTCGTAGGCCGCCAGCAGGTTGCGCAGATAGATCATGCGCTGCTTGGCATCCGGTGCGTAGCGGCTGTTCGGGAATCGGCTGGTCAGCTGGGCGAACTCGTTATAGGAGTCGCGGGCGGCGCCCGGGTCACGCTTGGTCATGTCCAGCGGCAGGAAGCGCGCCAGCAGGCCGACGTCCTGGTCGAAAGAAGTCAGGCCCTTGAGGTAGTAGGCATAATCGACGTTCGGATGCTGTGGGTGCAGACGAATGAAACGCTCCGCAGCGGACTTTGCAGCCTCTGGCTCGGTGTTCTTGTAGTTGGCGTAGATGAGTTCGAGTTGCGCCTGATCGGCATAGCGACCGAACGGATAACGCGATTCCAGAGCCTTCAGCTTGGCGATGGCGCTGGTGTAGCTGCTATTGTCCAGGTCGGCTTGAGCCTGTTGATACAGCTCGACCTCACTGAGGTTTTCGTCTACGACTTCCTTCGATGAGCAAGCAGCGGTCAATGCGAGGATGGCGATCAGCAGCAGGTGTTTCACTTGCATGGCGGCTTGCGTCCCTATGACGGCCGCTGTCTTGGGCGTGGCCGTCCTGTTATGATGAGCGCCCCGTTGAATAGCCTCGGGGCAAAAGACGCCGTATTTAACCACAAGCGCGCAGCCGAAACCAAAGGCTGTGCCGACGCCTAGTCTGAGCATGTCCGATAAAATTGAACTTCGCGCAGAGGTGCCGTCCGAATTGGGCGGCCAACGCCTCGATCAAGTCGCCGCACAATTATTCGCTGAGCACTCGCGCTCGCGCCTTTCCGCCTGGATCAAAGACGGCCGCCTGACTGTGGATGGGGCGGTTATCCGCCCGCGAGACATCGTCCACGGCGGCGCCATCCTTGAGCTGACTGCCGAGCAGGAAGCTCAGGGCGAATGGGTCGCTCAAGACATTGCCCTGGATATCGTCTACGAAGACGACGACATCCTGGTGATCAACAAGCCTGCGGGCCTGGTGGTGCACCCGGCTGCCGGTCATGCCGATGGCACCTTGCTCAACGCCTTGCTGCACCACGTGCCGGACATCATCAATGTGCCCCGCGCCGGTATCGTGCATCGTCTGGACAAGGACACCACCGGTCTGATGGTGGTGGCCAAGACCATTCAAGCGCAGACGCAGCTGGTTACACAGTTGCAGAGCCGCAGCGTCAGCCGGATCTACGAGTGCATCGTGATCGGTGTGGTGACAGCCGGTGGCAAGATCAACGCGCCGATCGGTCGTCACGGCCAGCAACGCCAGCGCATGGCCGTGATGGAGGGTGGCAAGCAAGCCGTCAGCCATTATCGCGTGCTCGAGCGCTTCCGCTCCCACACTCACGTGCGGGTGAAGCTGGAAACCGGTCGTACGCACCAGATTCGCGTGCACATGGCGCACATCAACTACCCGTTGGTCGGAGATCCTGCCTACGGCGGTCGTTTCCGTATTCCGCCAGCCGCCAACCCGACCATGGTCGAGTCGCTGAAAAACTTCCCGCGTCAGGCGTTGCATGCGCGATTCCTGGAACTGGATCATCCGACCACCGGTAAGCGCATGAGCTGGGAATCGCCGTTGCCGGAAGATTTCGTCTGGTTACTGACCCTGCTCAAGCAAGACCGCGAGGCGTTCATCGGATGAGTGACTGGCTGATTCCTGACTGGCCCGCGCCGGCCGGGGTCAAAGCCTGCGTCACCACCCGTGCGGGCGGCGTCAGTCTGGCGCCGTTCGACAGCCTCAACCTCGGCGATCATGTCGACGACAGCCCTGAAGCTGTTGCCGAGAATCGCCGTCGTCTTACCGATCATTTCTCCATTCAACCGGCCTGGCTGCAGCAGGTCCACGGCATTGTCGTGGCCCATGCCGATCCTGGTCGGGTGGATACGGCTGATTCCAGTTGGACATCAACGCCGGGCGTCGCCTGTGCGGCGATGACGGCCGATTGCCTGCCTGCGCTGTTTTGCGACCGTGCCGGCACCCGCGTTGCTGCAGCTCATGCCGGTTGGCGCGGGTTGGCGGCGGGCGTGCTGGAGGCCACTCTCGACAGTCTGGCGGTACCGCCTGCCGAGGTATTGGTCTGGCTTGGCCCGGCTATCGGTCCGCAAGCCTTTGAAGTCGGCCCTGAAGTGCGTGAAACCTTCGTGCAGCAGTTGCCGCAGGCGGCAGAGGCCTTTGTACCGAGCCAAAACTCCGGTAAGTTCATGGCCGACATCTATAGGCTTGCGCGCCTGCGTCTGGCAGCTCGCGGCGTCACCGCTGTCTATGGCGGCGGATTCTGCACCGTGACCGATCCGCGCTTCTTTTCTTACCGCCGTGCCCCTCGCACCGGCCGCTTCGCCTCCCTGATCTGGCTCGACCGCTAGACTTGCCTGACCTGCATCAACGTCCCGACGCTTGAAACTCCCAGAATCGACCACATCTATTGTGGTATCTGGCAGGTTTCTCCATTCAGGATGTTTTATAGGTCCGGCCTGCTCAAAAGGAAGGTGACCCATGCGTATAGACCGTTTAACCAGCAAATTGCAGTTAGCGTTGTCCGATGCCCAATCCCTGGCTGTCGGCCACGATCATCCGGCCATTGAACCGGCGCACTTGATGCAAGCCTTGCTCGAACAGCAGGGCGGCTCGATCAAGCCCCTGTTGATGCAGGTGGGCTTCGACGTCAACAGCCTGCGTAAAGAGCTGACCAAAGAGCTCGACCAGCTACCGAAAATCCAGAACCCGACCGGTGACGTGAACATGTCGCAGGATCTGGCGCGCCTGCTCAACCAGGCCGACCGCCTGGCCCAGCAGAAGGGCGACCAGTTCATCTCCAGTGAACTGGTGCTGCTCGCCGCCATGGACGAGAACAGCAAGCTCGGCAAGCTGTTGCTGGGCCAGGGCGTAAGCAAGAAAGCCCTGGAAAATGCGATCAACAACCTGCGCGGTGGCGAGGCGGTCAACGACCCTAACCACGAAGAGTCCCGTCAGGCGCTGGATAAGTACACGGTCGATCTGACCAAGCGCGCCGAAGACGGCAAGCTCGATCCGGTGATCGGCCGTGACGATGAAATTCGCCGGACCATCCAGGTGCTGCAACGTCGTACCAAGAACAACCCGGTGCTGATCGGTGAGCCTGGCGTGGGTAAAACCGCCATCGCCGAAGGCCTGGCTCAGCGCATCATCAATGGCGAAGTGCCGGATGGCCTCAAGGGCAAACGTCTGTTGTCCCTGGACATGGGGGCGCTGATTGCCGGTGCCAAGTATCGCGGCGAGTTCGAAGAGCGCCTGAAGTCCCTGCTCAATGAACTGTCGAAGCAGGAAGGGCAGATCATCCTGTTCATCGACGAACTGCACACCATGGTCGGCGCCGGTAAGGGCGAAGGCTCGATGGATGCCGGCAACATGCTCAAACCGGCCCTGGCCCGCGGTGAGCTGCACTGTGTCGGTGCGACCACGCTCAACGAGTACCGCCAATATATAGAGAAGGACGCCGCTCTCGAGCGACGTTTCCAGAAAGTGCTGGTGGATGAGCCGAGCGAAGAGGACACCATCGCCATCCTGCGTGGCCTCAAGGAGCGTTATGAGGTTCACCACAAGGTGGCGATTACCGACGGCGCGATCATTGCCGCAGCCAAGCTCAGCCATCGCTACATCACTGACCGGCAGTTGCCGGACAAGGCCATCGACCTGATCGATGAAGCCGCCAGCCGCATCCGCATGGAGATCGACTCCAAGCCGGAAGTGCTGGACCGTCTGGAGCGTCGCCTGATTCAACTGAAGGTGGAATCCCAGGCGCTGAAGAAAGAAAGCGACGACGCGGCGAAGAAGCGTCTGGAAAAATTGCAGGACGAAATCGCTCGTCATGAGCGTGAGTACTCGGATCTCGAAGAAATCTGGAACTCGGAAAAAGCCGAAGTCCAGGGTTCTGCGCAGATTCAGCAGAAGATCGAACAGTCCCGTCAGGAACTGGAAGCGGCCCGCCGCAAAGGCGACCTGAACCGCATGGCCGAGTTGCAGTACGGGGTGATCCCGGACCTGGAACGCAGCCTGCAAATGGTCGACCAGCATGGCAAAGCCGAAAACCAGTTGCTGCGCAGCAAGGTGACTGAAGAAGAGATCGCCGAAGTCGTGTCGAAGTGGACCGGTATCCCGGTGTCGAAGATGCTCGAAGGCGAGCGCGAAAAGCTGATGAAAATGGAAAGCCTGTTGCACCAACGTGTGATCGGCCAGGACGAAGCGGTGGTTGCGGTTTCCAACGCTGTGCGGCGTTCCCGTGCCGGGTTGTCCGACCCGAATCGCCCGAGCGGCTCGTTCATGTTCCTCGGCCCGACCGGTGTCGGTAAAACCGAGCTGTGCAAGGCGCTGGCCGAGTTCCTCTTTGATACTGAAGAGGCGATGGTGCGGATCGACATGTCCGAGTTCATGGAGAAACATTCCGTGGCTCGCTTGATCGGTGCGCCACCAGGCTATGTGGGGTATGAAGAGGGCGGTTACCTGACCGAGGCCGTACGTCGCAAGCCGTATTCGGTGATCCTCATGGACGAAGTCGAGAAGGCGCACCCGGATGTGTTCAACATCTTGCTGCAAGTGCTGGAGGATGGTCGTCTGACCGACAGCCATGGCCGTACGGTGGACTTCAAGAACACCGTGATTGTCATGACCTCCAACCTGGGGTCGGTACAGATCCAGGAACTGGTCGGTGACCGTGAGGCGCAGCGTGCGGCGGTGATGGATGCGATTTCCAGCCACTTCCGGCCGGAGTTCATCAACAGGGTCGACGAAGTGGTGATCTTCGAGCCATTGGCGCGGGATCAGATCGCCGGTATTACCGAGATCCAGTTGGGGCGTCTGCGCAGTCGCCTGACCGAGCGCGAGCTGAAGCTTGAGCTCAGCCTTGAAGCCATGGACAAGCTGATCGCGGTCGGCTACGACCCGGTGTACGGCGCACGGCCGCTCAAGCGCGCTATCCAGCGCTGGATCGAGAACCCGCTGGCACAGCTGATTCTGTCCGGTCGATTCATGCCGGGCGATACCGCTCACGGCGTGGTGGAAAACGACGAAATCGTCTTCGTCTGATCCAAAACGGCAGCAAAATCGAAAAGGCCTCGCATTACGAGGCCTTTTTTTCGTTAGGCTGTTGAACTCAAAGGAAAATGCTTGTAAAGTGCGCCCCGCAGTAAGTCACCCGCCAGGGTTTCCGCTCCCCAAGCAGGAATCCAAAATAAGTTGCAAATCATTAACTTGAAAGCAATTTAGGGGGTTGACAGAGGTGCTGAAGATTGTAGAATAGCGCGCCTCAGACACACGAACGCAGCGATGCGAACGGGTCGAAGAGAACGCAGTAAAGCTTCAAAGTTGTAAATTGAAATGTGTAGTTCCGTGATAGCTCAGTCGGTAGAGCAAATGACTGTTAATCATTGGGTCCCAGGTTCGAGTCCTGGTCACGGAGCCAATTTCAAACCGGGGTATAGCGCAGTCCGGTAGCGCGCCTGCTTTGGGAGCAGGATGTCAGGAGTTCGAATCCCCTTACCCCGACCATTTTTGGGTCGTTAGCTCAGTTGGTAGAGCAGTTGGCTTTTAACCAATTGGTCGTAGGTTCGAATCCCACACGACCCACCATTTTTGAAACCAGTTAGCGCTGGAATCGAATCTTAAGATCAGAGGCCAAAAGCGCTGATCGAAGAAGGCGCCTTTCAAAGGGTGCCTTTTTTTTACCGGGGTATAGCGCAGTCCGGTAGCGCGCCTGCTTTGGGAGCAGGATGTCAGGAGTTCGAATCCCCTTACCCCGACCATATTAAAAATCCTCGTATCGAAAGATACGGGGATTTTTTTTGTCCAAAAGTTCTCATGCGTACTGCAAAAACACCTGTGGGAGCGAGCCTGCTCGCGAAGGCGTCTTTACAGTCGACATCAATGTCATCTGACAGACAGCTATCGCGAGCAGGCTCGCAGTTTTATATCAGTGCAGTTTCAGGCGTGGCTCAGTCCCGCGCCCGATCTTGCTGCCCAGCATCAGCATTGCCGTGCGGAACGGCCCGTACAGCGCCATCTGGTGCATGCGGTACAGCGACACGTAGAACATCCGCGCCAGCCAGCCTTCGAGCATCACGCTGCCGGTGAGGTTGCCCATCAAGTTACCCACAGCCGAAAAACGCGACAGCGAGATCAGCGAGCCGTAATCGGTGTACTTGTACTCCGGCAGCGCCTTGCCTTCGATGCGCAGTTTCAGCGATTTGGCCAGCAACGACGCCTGTTGGTGAGCGGCCTGGGCGCGTGGCGGCACGTTGCGGTCGCTGCCCGGTTGCGGGCAGGCGGCGCAGTCACCGAAGGCGAAAATGTTCTCGTCGCGAGTGGTTTGCAGGGTTGGCAGCACTTGCAGCTGATTGATGCGGTTGGTTTCCAGGCCATCGATGTCCTTGAGGAAACCCGGTGCGCGAATCCCCGCGGCCCAGACCTTCAGGCTAGCGTTGATCACTTTGCCGTCGGCGGTGATCAGGCTGTCGGCCGTCACTTCGCTGACCGCTGCATTGGTCATGACGTTGACCCCGAGCTTCTCCAGGGTTTTATGCACAGGCCCGCCAATGCGCTCCGGCAGCGCCGGCAGCACCCGTGGACCGGCTTCGATCAGGGTGATGTGCATGTTTTCCGGTTTGATCCGGTCCAGGCCATAAGCTGCCAATTCATGGGCGGCGTTGTGCAGTTCGGCGGCCAGTTCGACCCCGGTGGCACCGGCGCCGACGATGGCCACGCTGATTTGCTCGATCGTATCGGTCTGACCGGCGTGAGCGCGCAAATAGTGATTGAGCAGTTGCTGGTGGAAACGCTCGGCCTGTTTGCGGGTGTCGAGGAACAGGCAGTGCTGAGCTGCGCCCTGGGTGCCGAAATCGTTGGTGGTGCTGCCGACGGAGATCACTAGCGAGTCGTAAGGCACTTCACGGGCTGGCACCAGCTCCAGACCGGCTTCGTCGTAGGTAGCGGCCAGCTGGATTTTTTTCTCCGCGCGATCGAGCCCGCTCATGCGCCCCAGCTGGAACTCGAAGTGGTTCCATTTGGCCTGGGCGACATAGTTGAGTTCGTCTTCGGAAGAGTTCAGGGAACCGGCCGCCACTTCGTGCAACAACGGTTTCCAGATGTGGGTGAGGTTCGCGTCGACCAGCATCACGCTGGCCGTACCGCGCTTGCCCAGAGTCTTACCCAGGCGGGTAGCCAACTCCAAACCGCCGGCGCCGCCGCCGACAATGACAATACGATGGGACATAAGGATAACTCGCAAGGCTAAAAGAAATCGGTGTCAGTACCTTCGCGAGCGCAAGGCAGCTCATAGCGTCAGGTAACTGATAAGTCGGCTCAACAGGCCCAGACCAATGGTCACTGCCAATACCAGTACAAGGAGCATCCACGGCCGGAAAGGCTTGCGCTCGACTTGGTGCTGGGACAACTGCAGGTACTCTTCGACATGCTTTTGGTCGTCGGGGTTCAGGCGGCTGGTCATATCGGGCCTCGTCAGGAGTAGACGTTGCTGAATGTGTAGAAGCTACAGGGAAATTATTCAGCTGTGAACGAAGCTTAGCTGCTGACCGGGGAAAGGCTCGAGGCTCACAGGCTGATCCCGACGTCGAACACAATGCTGCGCCCCAGGTTGCTGCGCAAGAAGTCCGGCGCATCCGGGTGAGCGAACAGCACGCGGGCGAATGTCGGCCCAACCAATGACAGCGAACGCCAGCCCTGGCGCAGGTATTCGGTCGGCGGCGGGAAATGGCTGTTGAGGTCCAGCACTTCGCGTTTGAGGCTGGCGAAGGCAATGATGTCCAGCTCACCCAGATCCATGCCGCGTTCTTTATAGTTGTGTGCTTTTTTGCGCAAGGTCGGCGCCAATCGCAGCAAGAACTCGTTGGCGGGGATGCGTCGTGGCTTGGCCTCGCGGCGCACCAGTTGGCTCAGGGAAAACGCACTGCGTCGGCGTTTCAGTTCGTCGCGCCATTCATCGTTGAGGCGCCGCCCCTCGTCGAGCACGAAGAACACCTCGAAACTGGCATCGCGAAACAACACATCCGGCGGCTCCCCGGCGGGGGCGAACTCATCGGCGCGATAGGGAATGTTCAAGCCTTGCAGCAGGCGCTGGCAAACCCAACGCTCACGCTCCCATTTGCGGGCATTGGACAGGAACGCGTTGGCTTGCTCGGCCGCGATGGTCAGCAGGCGTAAATAATCTGAGTCATCCATAGGCCCAAGCTTAGCGTTCAAATGTGATCGCAAAGAAGACAATTTGTCGGAGAGGCTCAATGCCTTCCGTTCCCATGCCCGTTCCAGGGCCCTGCACAAAACGGATAGTGATCTGCGCTCATTGGCTATTGCCACGTATCGGGCGGCTCTACCCTCGGCTGTACGGACGTAAGCCGTGTTACCGCCGCTCTAAAAAAACAACAACAAGAGATATATGCCATGCGCAAGATCGACGTACATGAGGTTATCGACAACGCTCGCTTCAACCGCTTTCACTGGATGGTGCTGTTCTGGTGTGCCCTGATCATCATCTTCGACGGTTACGATCTGGTGATCTACGGCGTGGTCCTGCCGATGCTGATGAAAGAGTGGGGGCTCAGTCCTCTGCAAGCCGGTGCCCTGGGCAGCTATGCACTGTTCGGCATGATGTTCGGCGCGCTGTTCTTCGGACCGCTGTCAGACAGGATCGGCCGCAAGAAAGCCATCACGATCTGCGTGATGCTCTTCAGTGGTTTCACCGTGCTCAATGGTTTCGCCCGAAACCCCACCGAGTTTGGCCTTTGTCGCTTCATTGCCGGGCTCGGCATTGGCGGCGTGATGCCTAACGTCGTGGCGCTGATGAACGAGTACGCGCCGAAAAAAATCCGCAGCACGCTGGTCGCGATCATGTTCAGCGGTTACTCGGTGGGCGGCATGCTGTCCGCCGGCCTGGGCATTGTGCTGATCCCGAGTTTCGGCTGGCAGTCGGTGTTTTACGTGGCGATCCTGCCGTTGCTGTTGTTGCCGCTGATCATGTATTTCCTGCCCGAATCGGTGGGCTTCATGTTGCGTCAGGGGCGTAATGAAGAGGCGCGCAACATTCTTCAGTGCATCGATCCGGCCTACGTCGCGCAAACCACTGATCAATTGCACATGGCCGAAGTGAAAGGCACCGGCACACCAGTGTTGCAGTTGTTCCGTGAAGGCCGTGCGCTGCGCACGCTGATGCTCTGGCTGGCGTTTTTCTGCTGCCTGTTGATGGTGTACGCGCTGAGTTCCTGGCTGCCGAAACTGATGGCCAACGCCGGTTACAGCTTGGGTTCGAGCCTGTCGTTCCTGCTGGTGTTGAACTTCGGGGCGATCTTCGGCGCGGTCGGTGGTGGGGTGCTGGGCGACAAACTCAATCTGCCGAGAGTGCTGGCGGTGTTTTTCGCCATGGCGGCGGTGTCGATAACCCTGTTGGGCTTCAACAGCCCGATGCCGGTGTTGTACCTGCTGATCGCCATTGCGGGTGCCACCACCATTGGCTCGCAGATTCTCTTGTACGCCTGCGCCGCGCAGTTTTATTCCATGACGATTCGCTCTACCGGTCTGGGCTGGGCGTCGGGCATTGGGCGCAACGGGGCCATCGTCGGTCCGCTGCTGGGTGGTGCCTTGCTCGGGATCAGCTTGCCCCTGCAACTGAACTTCATGGCGTTTGCCTTGCCCGGTGCGGTGGCGGCCCTGGCCATGACCGTGTTCGCCATCAGCAGCCGACGCAGCGCTGCTGGCGTCAACCCTGCGTTGTCAGCGACCGGTGCCTGAATCATGAAAGCGTTTTTCCAGGACTTCTCGTTGTCAGCCGCCGTGGCTGGATTCGTTGCCACGGTGATTTCCTACGCCGGCCCGTTGGTGATCATCTTTCAGGCGGCAGAAGCGGCACATCTTTCGCGGGAAGTGTTGTCGTCCTGGATCTGGGCGATCTCCATTGGCAGCGCCGTGCTCGGTATCGGTCTGAGCCTGCGCTATCGCGTTCCGGTGATCATCGCCTGGTCGGCGCCGGGCTCGGCGTTGCTGGTGACGCTGTTGCCGGACATCTCCATGGCAGAGGCGGTGGGGGCTTATCTGGTCAGCAGCCTGATCATTTTCGTGGTTGGCATCTCGGGGGCTTTCGACCGGATCATCAGCAAGCTGCCTGCAGCCATCGCGGCGGCGATGCTGGCGGGGATCCTGTTCAGTTTCGGCACCGGGTTGTTCGTGTCGATGCAGCGCAAGCCGTTGCTGGTCCTGGCGATGTTTGCCTGCTACCTGATCTGCAAGCGTGTGATGCCGCGTTATGCAGTGATGATGGTGCTGCTGGTGGGCTGTTCGATTGCCGCGTTCACCGGTGATTTGCATCGTGAAGCGCTGGTGATCGGCCTGGCCGCGCCGGTGTGGATCACGCCCGAGTTCAGCTTGGGCGCGATCCTGAACATCGCCTTGCCGCTGGTGATGGTGGCGTTGACCGGTCAGTTCGTGCCCGGCATGGCGGTGCTGCGGGCCAGCGGATATCCAACGCCGGCGAGCCCGATCATCGCCAGTAGCGCGCTGGGCACGGCATTGCTGGCGCCGTTTGGTTGCCATGGACTGAATCTGGCGGCGATCACAGCGGCGATCTGCACCGGTCGCGAATCCCACGAAAATCCTCGCAAACGCTATGTGGCCGGGGTCGTCGGCGGCCTGTGTTACCTGCTGTTGGGGATCTTCGGCGCCACGCTGGTCTCGCTGTTTTCAGCATTCCCCAAAGAGTTGATCGCGGCGCTGGCCGGGCTGGCCTTGTTCGCCGCCATTGCCGGCGCGTTGACGGGCGCGATGGCGGTGCCGAGCGATCGTGAAGCCGCGCTGGTGACCTTTCTGGTCACGGCTTCGGGCATGTCGCTGTTCGGTTTGTCCGCGGCGTTCTGGGGGCTGATTTTCGGCATGGTCACCCATGTGCTGTTGAGCGCCCGTCGTTCCGTCCCCCGTCGCAAATCCACTGCAACTGAAGTCCTTCAACCAGTCGATCAATAACAATAAGAGAAAAACGATGAAACAGATTTTCCCAACAACCGGTTCTGCGTTGTCCCTGGCTGTCGTCTCGAGTTTCTCCACAGGCGCGATGGCCGCTGAAAAAGGTTTTATCGAAGACACCACCGCGACGTTGCAGGCGCGCAATTACTACTTCAGCCGCGACTATTCCGACATCGTCGGCGCCAACCAGCAATCGAAGGCTGAAGAGTGGGCCCAGGGTTTCATCCTCAACGTGAAGTCCGGATACACCCCGGGCACCGTCGGGTTTGGGGTGGACGTCATCGGCTTGCTCGGCCTCAAGCTCGACAGCGCCCCGGACCGGACCAATACCGGTTTGCTACCGGTGCAGAGCGACGGCCACGCGGCGGATAACTACAGCCGTCTGGAAGGCGCGTTGAAGATGCGTTACTCCAAAACCGAGCTGAAAGTCGGTGAGTTGCAACCCAATCTGCCGGTGTTGGCATTCAGCGATATTCGCCTGCTGCCACCGAGTTATCAGGGCGCAAGCATCACTTCCAACGAGATCAATGGCCTGACGCTGCAGGGGGGGCACTTGAGTTCAACCAGCCTGCGCAACGAAGCTGGCGACGAAAAGATGCAAGCGATGCTGGGGCACGTACCGCAGCGTCAGGTCAGCAGCGACGGTTTCAATTTTGCCGGCGCTGATTATGCCTTCAATGACAAGCGCAGCTCGGTCAGCGCCTGGTACGGGCAACTGGAAGATATCTACAACCAGCGTTTTCTGGGTTTAAAGCACAGTGAGCCGGTGGGCGACTGGATCCTCGGCGCCAATCTCGGTTACTACGATTCGCGCGAGGACGGCAAGAAACTGCTGGGCAACATCGACAACCAGGCGTTCTTCTCGTTGCTGTCCGCCAAGCGTGGCGGCCATACGTTTTACGTCGGCTATCAAGGCATGTTCGGCGACAGTGCGTTCCCACGGGTGTTTGCCAACATCTCACCACTGGGCAACGAAGTGCCGACCTACGAGTTCGCCTTCACCGATGAACGTTCCTGGCAGGCGCGCTACGACTACGACTTCGCGGCGCTCGGCGTACCGGGGCTGACCAGTACCGTGCGCTACATCAGCGGCAACAATGTCGATACCGGCAAGGGCTTTGAAGGCAAGGACCGCGAACGTGACCTGGACATCGGCTATGTGCTGCAGAGCGGCAGCCTCAAAGGTTTGGGCATTCGCGTGCGCAACGCGATGGCGCGTTCAAACTACCGCAGTGATATCGACGAGAACCGCTTGATCCTCAGCTACACGTGGACCTTGCTGTGAGCCCTTTGATCACAGGTTGCTGGTGCAATCACCCATGACGTTGTACGTCACGCGGTGGGTCTGGCCCTGATGATCGACATACTCCATGGTCGCCGGTACAACCCCGCACGCTGTCGCCGTGTCGGACACAGAAACCACCTTGGCGATGTCCAGTGGCTGCGCCGGGTTGTACAGGACCGCGAGGGGGTCGTTGTCGGCGGCCATGGCCGAGGTGGCGATGACGGTCAGCAACAGGCTGATCAACGTTTTCATGTTGGCGTGCTCCGTGTCGGTTTCGATGTCTGAATTTTAGTCTTTGCCACCCACGGATAAAGGGGCGAACGGCGGATGCAGCCTTACATGAAACGTAACAATCACCGCTCGAAGGAGGCTTATGGATGTGCTTAACAACTTGCGCGTGTTCATCCGCGTGGTGGACTGCGCCAGTTTCACCGGGGCTGCCGATGCGCTGGATCTGTCGACCGCGCAGGTATCCCGATTGGTGGCGGATCTGGAGGAGCATGTTCAGGCGCGTCTGCTGCAACGCACCACGCGGCGCTTGAGCCTGACCGACGCCGGCGAGCGCTTGCTGCTGCGCAGCCGGCAAATCGTCGATGCCATGGATGAGGCGACGGCCGAGGCCCGTGGCGCTCATATCAATCCGGCCGGACGCCTGCGGGTGCACAGCATGAACGGCCTGGGTGTGCTGCTCACGCCGTTGATCGCCCGCTACAGCGAGCTTTATCCCGATGTGGTGTTCGAACTGACCTTGTCGCAGCGCAATCCCGATCCGCTGGAGGAGGGGCACGATGTGGTGATTTCGATCGCTCCCGAACTGGCCGATTCGCAAATGGTTGCGCAGGCCATCGGGCAGATCTACAGCGTGCCCTGTGCTTCCCCGGCTTACTTGCAACGCCGGGGTGTGCCGCAGCAGCCGCTGGCGCTGAGCGATCATCAATGCCTGCGCATGCTCGACCCGTTGTACAGCGATCAATGGCTGTTCCAGGACGCGCACGGCGAGCATGCCGTCAGCCCGGCCAAGACCTTTCAGTGCAATGTTGCCGAGTCGATGGTCAAGGCTTCGGAGGCGGACATGGGCATCAGCCTGCTGCCGTTCTATACAGCGACGCGGCCCTTGAACGACGGCACTTTGCTGCGCGTGTTACCTGCTTGGCGCCTGCGCGAACGCAATGTGTATGCGCTGTATCCTTCGCGACGCTTTCTCGATGCCAAGGTCCGCACCTGGGTGGACTTTCTCAAGTCAGAGCTACCGAAGCTGTTCGCCGAACATGACGCGGTGATGAACGATCCGCGGCATTGGGCCTGAAGTCGAAGGGCAGACGAGCGGCGGTGTAGACTGAGTGTCTGTTGTTCTTCGCCTGGGAGGCGCGCGTAGCCATGATCGGTGCAGAGTTGCTGTCATCGCAAACCCTTGCGGTCGGCTGGCTGATCTATGTGCCGGTGTTGACCTGGGCGATCTTTCGCGCGCCGTGGGTTGAACTGTTCACCGACAGTCGGCGCCAGCATTTGCTGTTTGGAACGGTGTTTGCGCTGTTTCTGTTGTGGCTGGTGCGGCGCGACTTTGATACCGGCGTGTCTTACCATTTCATCGGCATGACAGCGGTGACGCTACTGCTGGACTGGCCGCTGGCGCTGGTCGGCGGGTTGGTGGCGCAAACGGGGTTGGTGCTGCTCGGCCGACAGGACCTGGCGGCGGTCGGGGTCAATGGCGCGCTGTTGATTGCGCTGCCGGTGCTGGTCACCGAGTGCTGCGCCATTCTGGTGGAGCGTGCGCAGCCGCGGAATCCCTTCGTGTATATCTTCGTTTCCGGATTCTTTGCCGCCGCGCTGTCGGCGTTGCTGTGCCTGCTGCTGGCGCTGTGGTTGCTATGGTTCGATGAGCGTTTCGAGATGCCGTACTGGCTTGAGGATTTTGTCGGTTACCTGTGGCTGATCATTTTTCCCGAAGCGTTTATCAACGGCATGATCGTCAGTGCGCTGGTGGTGTTCTGCCCGGAATGGCTGGAGACGTTCAACCGCACCCGCTACCTCTCGGCCCCCTGGAAAGACGACGATCCCAAGTCCTGATCCACATCAAAACCTGGAATCGCCTTCTCGATGGATCAGTGGCGCGGGTCGAAGTCACCGCTGAACATCTCGTCCTCGGCATCGGGAGCCACTGGAATCTTGTGCTCTTCGGACGCCCAGGCACCCAGGTCGATCAGTTTGCAGCGGTCGGAGCAGAATGGCCGGAATTTGCTCTCGGCGGTCCATTCCACGGGGGCGCCACAGGTTGGGCATTCGACAGTTGTTGGTTGGCTCATGACTGGCCTCCACGCAAAGAAAGATAAAAGTGATGCAGGCGTTCAACCTCGCTGTGCAGCCAGGCAAGGTCGCGGTCATTGACCACGACGTCGTCGGCATGGCTCACGCGATCCTGGCGGCTGGACTGGGCCTTGAGGATCGCCTGGACTTGCTGTTCGCTGGTCTGGTCACGTTGCAGGGTACGTTCGATCTGCAATTGTTCGGGGGCATCGATCACCAGCACCCGTTGGGTCATGGCGTATTGCCCGGACTCGATCAGCAGCGGCGAAACCAGAATCGCATAAGGCGATTTTGCCAGCGCCAGGTGGTGAGCGATCTCCTCACCGATCAGCGGATGCAGGAGGGCCTCGAGCCAGCGGCGTTCTTCAGGCACCTCGAAGATCAATTTGCGTAGCGCGGCGCGGTCCAGTTGCCCGTCGGCCTGCAACACGCCGGGGCCGAAGTGCTCGGCGATTTGCGCCAGTGCCGGGCGGCCGGGTTCCACTACCCAGCGAGCGGCATGATCGGCGTCGACCACATGCACGCCCAGATCGATGAAGTGTTGGGCGGCCGCACTTTTGCCGCTACCGATGCCGCCGGTCAGGCCGAGAATCCAGGGTTTTTCCACAGGGCTATTCATTTCAAACCGACAAACTGCCAATAGAGGTCGGTTATTTGACCACCCCAGAGCAACGCAATCCAGCCGGCAATGGCCAGATAGGGGCCGAAAGGGATCGGCGTCGAGGTTTTTGCATTACGCCAGCGCAGCAGCATCAGCCCGATAATGGCACCCACCAGCGAGGACAGCAGGATGGTCAGCGGCAAAATCTGCCAGCCACCCCAGGCGCCCAGCATCGCCAGCAGCTTGAAATCACCGTAGCCCATGCCGTCCTTGCCCGTGGTCAGCTTGAACAGCCAGAACACCGACCACAGCAGGCTGTAACCGGCGATCGCCCCCCAAAGCGCCTCGTGCAACGACACGAACAGGCCGAAACTGTTGACGATCAACCCCAGCCATATCAACGGCAGCACCAGTACGTCCGGCAATATCTGATGTTCGGCGTCGATCAGGCTCATCGCCAGCAACCCCCAGCTCAGGACCAGCACCAGGGCGGCCGGCCAACCGAAGCCGAAGTGCCAGGCAACAAACGCCGACAACAGCCCGCAGGCCAGTTCGGTCAACGGATAGCGCGGGCTGATCGCTGCCGCACAGGCTGAGCAGCGGCCGCGCAAAAATACATAACTGAGCAACGGGATGTTTTCCCAGGCGCGGATTCGGTGACCGCAGTGCGGGCACTGGGAGTGGGGCAGCAACAGGTTATAGGTCGGCAACGGCGTTTCGCCAGGCAGCCCGAGAATGTCATGGGCCTGCTCACGCCAGTCGCGTTCGAGCATTTTCGGCAGGCGCCAGATCACAACATTGAGGAAACTGCCGACCAGCAGGCCGGTGATGCCTGCGAGAAGGACAAAGGCCAGCGCAGAGTGAATCAGGATTTCATTCAAGGGCATGTCAGATCGCTGAGCCAAGTTGGAAGATGGGCAGGTACATGGCAACTACCAGTCCACCGACGATAACACCCAGCACCACCATGATGAATGGCTCCATCAGGCTGGTGAGGTTATCGACCATGTTATCGACGTTGTCTTCGTAGAACCCCGCGACTTTGTCGAGCATAGCGTCCAGGGTGCCGGACTCTTCGCCGATGGCGGTCATTTGTATCGCCATGTTCGGAAAGACGCCGCAGGTGCGCATGGCGAAATGCAATTGCATGCCGGTCGAGATGTCCTGCCGGATGCGCAGTACCGCGCGCTTGAACACGACATTGCCGGTCGCACCGGCCACTGATTCCAGGGCCTCCACCAGCGGCACGCCGGCAGCGAAAGTGGTCGACAGTGTACGGGCGAACCGGGCCACGGCGGACTTGTGCATCAGGGTGCCCACCAGCGGCAGTTTCAGCAGCGAGGTGTCCAACCGGTCACGGAAGGCGGGGGATGTCCTGAGGGCGTGGCGCACGCCGAAGGTCATCGTGATAAGCGCGCCAAGGACCACCCACCACCAGGTCTGCATGAATTGCGACAGGCCAATGACCATCACGGTGAAGGCCGGCAGTTCGGCGCCAAAGCCTTTGAACACCGATTCGAATTGTGGCACGACATTGACCAGCAGAATCCCGGTGACAATCGCCGCGACGAACACCACCACCAGCGGGTAGGTCATGGCTTTCCTGATCCTGGCCTTGAGGCTTTCGCTTTTTTCCTTGTAGGTTGCGACCCGTTCCAAAAGGGTGTCGAGGGCACCGGCCTGTTCGCCGGCATCCACCAGGTTGCAATACAACTCATCGAAATACCGGGGCTTCTTGCGCAGGGCGGCGGCGAAGCTGCTGCCCGCCGCAACTTCCTGTTTCAGTTCGTCCACCAGCTTGCGCATGGCCGGATTGTCGAAGCCTTCGCCGATGATGTCGAAGGACTGCAATAACGGCACGCCGGCCTTCATCATCGTCGCCATTTGCCGGGTGAACAGGGCAATGTCCTGGGCCGTGATGCGCTTGCCCATGTTGAACACCGAATGGTTTTTTTTGCGGACCTTGCCGGGAGTGATGCCTTGCTTGCGCAGCTTCGCCTTGATCAGCGCCGGGTTTTGAGCGCTAAGTTCGCCGGTCACTTTTGTGCCTTTGCGGTCGATGCCTTCCCATGCATACACGCTGATTTTCGCTGCCTTGACCGCCATGTTCAGTCCTGGGTATTCCGATTGAATTGCTCTTATAGCCTAGTCAAGGGACGGGGCCAAACCCGCCAGGGTGAGGTGACAAAAAACGTCAGATAGTGCTAATCCTGGTAGTAGGTAAGGGCTTTGCGGACACCATGCCCCCTGCCAACAGGGGCTTCTGGCCTTGGCACAGGCTGTGCTGCCATGGGGCAGGTCATGAGCCTTCGACTCATGCATGGAGCTTGTACATGAACAATCAGAAAGGTTTTACCCTGATCGAGTTGCTCGTCGTGGTGGCGATCATCGGGATCCTGGCAACACTGGGCCTGCCGATGTATTCCAAGTACCAGGCCCGGGCCAAGGTCACGGCGGCGCTGGCCGAGCTGACTGCAATGAAGGTGCCATTCGAGGATGTGATCAGCCAGGGGGAAACCCCGACAATTGCCAACGTGGCGCCTGCCGGCGAGACATCGACCAACCACTGCACCCTGTCTGTGACGGCTACAACGCCGGCGGGAGCGGGATCCATCGTTTGTACGTTGCACAATGCCCCGGGGGTGGTTCAGGGCAAAACCGTCACACTGACACGGGACGAAGACAAAGGCTGGTCATGCAAGAGCAGCGTTTCCCAGGATTACCTGCCTAAAGGGTGTTCCGGTTCTGCGGCATGAATTGCTGAATCAAGTCCCCGCTTTTGCGGGGATTTTCCTGTTTGTCGACCCGTCGTCAAATGCCGCAGATAAAGCTCAGAAATTTCAGCATCTTAGGAACTTTCCATAAACCCGCAACTTGCATGCAGTGGTTGGGGTTCTCGTGCATTTTGCATGATTCCGAAAATTGGATGATTTTGTAACTTGTTGATTAATAAGGTTTTACTCTCTTTTTAAAAGTTGGCACAACGTTCGCAATATCCTAGGTAACCCTGCCGACAAGACACCCGGCAGACTTTCCGAAAAACAGGAGTTACTCGTATGAAGAAGTTCGCTATCGCTGCCGCTACTGCTACCGCGCTGACCCTGACCATGGCAAACGCGGCATTCGCCCAGACCACTCAAGCCACCCAGGCTCCAATGACCCTGGCGGCGGGTGAAATGACCAAGGCTACAGAAGCTACTTCCGATACCTGGATCACCACCAAAGTTAAAAGTGACCTGATGACTGAAAAAGGCATTCCAGGTACCGACATCAAAGTTGAAACCAACAAGGGTGTTGTATCGCTGTCGTCGACGGTCGCCATTACTGAAGCTCAGAAAACCACCGCAGTGGCCATTACCAAGAAAATCAAAGGCGTCAAGGCGGTCTCCGCTGACGGCCTCAAAGCCGAGTAAGACAAGGCTTCTCGCCTGGACCGGGAGAAGGCGCGACAGACGGGCTGAGTCATACGTCTGTTGCAACCTGAGTGTTCATGTGAAGGGCCATAAGGATGTGGCCGTCACTGGCCCCGCGCACTTTTGCCGGGGCCTGTTTTATGTGTAGCGCTGAAAACCCGCTCCCACATTGGATAGTGCTAATCAATTGCTGCGTTTGCTGGTGATCTGTTTCAGCCGATTACCTTCGAACCGCAAGTATTGATACATCCCGCCATTCGGTCCGTAGGTCCATTCCTCGACCTGAAACTCCTCGCGCCGATCTGCACTGCGCTTGTACCCCAGCAAGTCGCGACTGACCGGTTCCCCGCATTTCTGCAGGACCTCACTCGAGCGATCGCCGACGCTGATCAACTGGCTGCCACAGCGCAGGGTATCGGCCGCCCAAGCCTGACTGGCGCAGAGCACCAGAACCAGGCCTGCCAGCCGCCGATTCATCACTCGGCATCCAGATGCATTGGTGTCACCACGCGGCCGTCACTTTGCGCCTCGCCCAGGTTGGCGTCGATGAAGTACACCCGGTCATCTTCCAGCTGGGCCTTGTCGACCAGATAATCCTTGATGCTGCTGGCGCGTTCCTGGCCCAGTTGACGCAACAGCACGTCGCTGGAGCTCCAGAACTTGATCACCTCGGCGCGCATTTTCGCGGTGCGCTCTTCCTTGCCCAGGTCCTTCCATTCGGCAGGGGGCTGGGTTTTCAGGCGGGTGCGGTAGATACCTTCGAGCAGCGGGCCTTTTTCTCCGTCCGGCACTTCCAGCAACGAAGCCTGGGCCGGGACCTTGTCACCGCGGCGCTGGAGCATTTTGTAGTAGTTGTACTGGTACTCACGCTCCAGGCGTTGTTCGGCGATCAACGGGCCATCGCTGCTCTGGGCGGCGGTGCCTTCGATTTCCAGGCGCAGGGCTGGGCGTTCCTTGAGCGCCTTGGACAGTTTGTCCAGGGCGCCTTCGGCGTCCTTGCCCAATTCGCTGGAACCCGCTGCGAATGAAACGCTGCCCAGGTCTTCCGAGCCACCACCGTTGACCAGCCCGCCAATAAGTTTGAACGGTGCTGCCGCGGCTTTGACGACCAGGTTGCGCAGGGTCTGCCAGATAATCGGCATGACGCTGAACTGAGGGTTGTTCAGGTCGCCGGTGACCGGAAGTTCGATGGAGATCTTGCCGTCGACGTCCTTGAGCAAGGCAATGGCCAGTTTCAGCGGCAGGCTCACGGCATCCGGGCTGTCGACTTTTTCACCCAGTTGCAGTTGTTCTACCACCACTTTGTTTTCGGCTTTGAGCTGACCCTTGGTGATCTGGTAGTGCAGGTCGAGATTGAGCCGGCCCTTGCGGATACGGTAGCCGGCGAACTTGCCGGAGTAGGGCGTCAGCGTGGTCAGTTCCACGCGTTTGAAGCTGGTGGCGATGTCGAGGCTGGCCATCGGGTCGAACGGATTGACCGAGCCCTTGATGGTCACCGGCGCGTAGCGATCGACCTTGCCCTTGACGTCGACACTGGCCGGTTTCGGCTGGCGGCTGTCGATGGTGCCGATCTGCCCGTTGAGTTGCTGGATGGCGGTGGCGAAGTTCGGGGTCAGGCTGAAGTCGGCAAAGTTGGCCGAACCATCATTGATGAAAATCCCGCCGATGTGGATGCCCAGCGGTTTTTCGTTGCTGGCCGGTTTGCTTGCCGCCGGTTTTGCCCCGGAGTCCGCCGGCTGCGGAATCAGCAGGTCATCGATGTTGGTGGTGCGATCATCGTTGATCATGAAGCGCGCATAGGGCTGGAACAGGTTGATCTTGTCGATCGACAGGCTGTCCCCATGCTGATAGTTCAGGCCTTCGACCACGACCTGTTGCCACTTGAGGAAGTCGCGGGTTTTCAGGGTGTCCAGGGTATGCAACTGATCGACCTGGGCGCGGCCGGTGACGTTGAACGCCAGGGGCTCGGTGCTTTTCAGGTTGACTGCCAGATCGCTGCCCAGCATGCCGCTGCGTAGTTCCAGGCGAATGAACGGCGTGATGTAGGACTGGGCAACCCGCAGGTCGATGTCCTTGGTCTGTACCTTCAGTCTGGCGCTGACCGGGGCCAGGTTGACCTCGCCGTCGGCCATGATCTTGCCTTGCTTGCCCACGCCGGTATCGAGCTTGAGGGTAAAGGGTGAACCGCTGAGGCTGTCGAAGTTTTGCAGGTCGAGGTTCAGCGGACCCAGTTCCAGAGCGACGGCGGGTTGTGCCTTGCGGTCAGCCAGATGCACCTGGTAGTCGCGCAGTTGCACATCCTTGAGCAGCACCTGCCAGGGTTTGTCTGGGGCGGCCGGTTCAGGTTTCGGTGAGTCTGCCGCCGCCGGAGTACTGGTCGGTTCGGCATCCGCCTTGGCTTTGGCGGTGGGTTTTGACGGTTGGCTGGCGAACAGTTTCTGCCAATCGAGTTGGCCGTCCGATTCCAGCGCGGCCCAGGTTTCCAGTTTGTGGCTGCGGATCTTGCCGACCACCACTTGCTGCTTGGCCAGGTCCACGGTGGTTTCGCTGACGTCCAGGCGCTCGAGCTTTACCAGCGGTCGACCATCCGGCGCCTTGATCGCGAAGGGGGCGATGCTGACCGCTACATTGTTCAGCAGCAGCTCGGTTTCCTTGGCCAGGTTGAGTTTGTAGTCGGTGCTGATGCTCATGACGCCGTTTTCGAGATCCAGTGGCACGGCATCGCGCACATAGGGCCAAAAGGCTTTCATCTTGCCATCAGTGATTTTCAGCTTACCTTCGGAGGCGATCGGGATCAGGCTGAAGTTGCCGGTCCAGTCGATCTGTCCGCCATTGGGGCCGACGGCCACCAGGGTCATGTCGGCGCTGTCATCGGGCAGGGTGCTGAGGTTCTTCAGCTCGAAATCGAGTGTGTCGTAGAGAAACTCGATGGGCTCGCTGGGCCGGGCGTCTTCAAAGTGCACGGCGCCGCCCGCCAGTTTGATCCGCTCGATGCGCAGCGGAAACGGCTTGGCATTAGGGTCGGCCGGCGTGGGTTCGCTCGCTGGCAGTTTGAACAGCCCGAGCAGATTGAGTTTGCCGTCCTTGCTGAACAGGATTTCGGTCTTGGGCTTGTCCAGTTCGACATCGGACAGGTGCACCGCCTTGGTCCACAGGCTGTCGAATTGCAGGTTGGCGTACAACCGCTCGAAACCGACCTGCTCCTTGCCGGGTTCGCCGATGTTCAAGCCCCAAAGGGTAAGCTCAAGGCTGAACGGATTGAATTCGATCCGCTGGATGGTCGCCGGTGTGGTGGCGTAGTTGGTCAGTTGCTGGTTGGCAACGCGCAATGCGACACCCGGTAAAATCAGAAAACCCAGCAAGCTGTAGAGGGCCAGAGCAGTCAACAAGGCGCCGATGGCGCGAATCAATCCTTTGTGCATGTGCGGCTTCATCTGTCTGAATCGGAGTGCCTTGGAGTATGGCATGCGTTTCCGGTTCCGAAGTGATTGGCCTGTTCAGGATTTTTCAGATTTCTCCCACAACGGTCAGAACTGCAGGATCAGGGTTTTCAGTGGTGGTTGCTGATCCATCGACGGAAAATCGGCGCCTGGCTTCATCACGGTCCATTCACGCACCGGCCGCCCGGCCTTTTCTGCACAACGCAAAACCTGCTCGCGCCAGTCGTCCATGCTGACCTTCGCCAGGTTGTTGCAGCAGATCAGCACGCCGTTGTCGGCGGTGGTCAGCAAGGCCGGTTTGAGCAGGCTCTGGTAGTCGCGCAGCAGGTCGACGGTGCCGAATGCGCTCTTGGCCCAGGCTGGAGGGTCGAGCAGCACCAGATCGTACTGGCGCTGTTCCAGGCGCTGATAGCTCGGCAGTTTTTGCCCGCGGCGCTGGCTGATCGGCAGGCCGGCCAGTTGGCGAATGGCCGGGAAGTAGTCGGACTGGATAAATTCCATGGTCGGCAACTGCGGGTTGAGTTGGCCGTTCTCCCGGCCGACCGCCAGGTTGCCTTCGGCGAAGTCCAGGTTGCACACCTCGCGCGCGCCACCGGCGGCGGCACTGAGGCCGACACCACAGGTGTAGGCGAACAGGTTCAGCACGCTCTTGTTCTTGCTGTGATCCTTGACCCAGCCGCGGGTGTTGCGCAGGTCGAGGAACAGCAGCGGGTCCTGGCCGACATGGCGACCGCGCACCCGATAGTTCAGGCCCCATTCGTGGCCGACCAGGTCTTGCAGGGCGGCTTCGTCGGCGCGGTAAACGATGTCTTCGCGGTCGATGCGCGAATTGCCACGGGAGCGGTCGTTGTAGACCAGCAGGGTTTCAAAACCCAGGTGTTGATTGATCGCTTCGTGCAGTTGCAGCAGCGTCTCGCGCTCCAGCGCCTGGTGGAAACTTTGCACCAGCAGTTGCGGGCCATAGCGGTCGATGGTCAGGCCCCCGGCACCTTCCTGGCTGCCGTGGAACAGGCGATAGCAATCGGTACCCTGGCTGTGCAACTCCGCCAGCAGATCCTGGCGACGTTCGAGGGCGGCGCGCAGCGCCTGATTCAAGGAAGACATGCTGGGCGCCTTGCAGGAGGGAAATGGGCGCGGGAGTTTAACACTGTGGAACAGAGATGAGGGGCTTGCCTGTGGCGAGGGAGCTTGCTCCCGCTGGGCTGCGAAGCGGACCCAAAATCCCGGCACATTTCGGTTTTTTTACGAGCGCTACGCACTCGAGCGGGAGCAAGCTCCCTCGCCACAGAGATGATCACATTCAAGAAGTTGTGTTCAGGTCAATAACCCCATCCGTCGTTTAGCCCGCTGCACCGATCCATTACGCACCGCCCAGCGCAGCATCGGCGCACTGCGATTGACGCTGGCGCGGATCAGCTTGCGTTGCAGCGGGTTCTGGCTGACGCCGAGCATGTCGCTGGCCCAGTCCGGCAGCAGATCGATCCCGGCCTGCATCATCAGACCGCCGAAAGGCTTGGCCAGGCGACTGGGGGAGGGGGCGTTCAGCAACAGGCGCAGGACTTCACGACTGCGTTCGTCGCACAGTAACTGTGGACGCATGCGCTCAAGGTAGTCGGCAATTTCCTGCCGCGAACGGGGCACATCCCGGGCCCCGAGGCGCTCGGCGACCAGGGCGATTTCAGCGTAGTAGCGATCCTGATCGACCGGCGACAGGTGCGGATTGCGATAGCGCAAATGTGCGGCGAGGAAGTTGCTGACTTCCGCCACATGCACCCACGTCAACAATTGGGGATCGCTGGCGGCGTAGGCGCGTCCGTCCGGTGCCGTGCCGGTGATCTGCAAATGGATGGTGCGGACTTTTTCGATCAACCAGTCGGCATCCTTTCGAGAACCGAAGGTGGTGCCGGAGATGAACTGCCCGGTGCGGCGCAAGCGGCCGAGCATGTCTTCACGAAAGTTCGAATGGTCCCAGACCCCGGCCAATGCCAGAGGATGCAGGGCCTGCAGCATCAGGGCGCTGATGCCACCGATCAGCATGCTGCTGAAATCGCCATGGACTTGCCAGCTCACCGAGTCCGGCCCGAACAGCCCGGGGTCGCCCTTGGGGTTTTCCAGGTCGAGTTTGCCCAAAGACAAACCGGTCAGGCTCATGATCTGGGTTTCGATGCGGGTGCGGATGAATTCCATAGGTACTCTGTAGGGGCAGCCGGTCGACACTCGATTGCTCGCAATGGTCGTTAACGGTAACGCGTTTCTCCTGAATACACGCGGCGCGCTTGAGTTCATCGCGAGCAATCGAGTGTCGACCGGCTGCTCCTACAAAGGCACGTCATTGATTCAGGCGTTTATCGATCAAGCCTTGTACCACGCTCGGGTCAGCCAAGGTCGAAGTGTCGCCCAGGCTGTCCAGTTCATTGCAGGCGATCTTGCGCAGAATGCGCCGCATGATCTTGCCTGAGCGGGTTTTCGGCAAGGCCGGCGCCCACTGGATCAAGTCCGGTTTGGCGAAACTGCCGATTTCCTGGCTGACCAGGGCCAGCAATTCCTTCTTCAGCTCATCGTTGGTTTCGACGTCGTTCATGGGCGTGACAAAGACATAGATGCCCTGGCCCTTGATGTCGTGGGGGTAACCTACCGCAGCGGCCTCGGCGATGCTCTCGTGCAGCACCAGGGCGCTTTCCACTTCGGCGGTGCCGATACGGTGGCCGGACACATTGATCACATCGTCGATGCGCCCGGTGATCCAGTAGTCGCCATCTTCATCGCGCCGCGCGCCATCGCCGGTGAAGTAGTAGCCGGGGTAGGGCTTGAAGTAGGTGTCGACCATGCGTTGCGGGTCGCGATAGACACTGCGGATCTGCGCCGGCCAGCTGGACTTTATGGCCAATACGCCACTGCCGGCGCCCTTGATTTCCTTGCCTTGCTCGTCGAGCAGCACCGGTTGCACGCCGAATATCGGTTGTGTCGCACAACCGGGCTTGATCCACTGGGCACTGACCAGCGGGCTGAGCATGATGCCGCCGGTTTCGGTCTGCCACCAGGTATCGACGATCGGGCAACGCTCTTCGCCGACCGCATGGAAATACCATTCCCAGGCTTCCGGGTTGATCGGCTCGCCGACCGTACCGAGTAGCCTGATGCTGGCGCGGGATGTTTGCTTCAACGGTTCCGGGCCTTCGCGCATCAGTGCGCGCAGGGCCGTCGGGGCGGTGTAGAAAATGTTCACTTGGTGCTTGTCGATCACCTGCCAGAAGCGCGAGGTACTCGGGTAGCTCGGCACGCCTTCGAAGATCAGCGTGGTCGCACCGTTGGCCAGCGGACCGTAGACGATGTAGCTGTGGCCAGTGACCCAGCCGACGTCGGCGGTGCACCAGAAGACTTCGCCGTCGCGGTAGTCCAGCACGTACTTGAAGGTCATCGCTGCTTGCAGCAGGTAGCCACCGGTGGTGTGCAGCACGCCTTTGGGTTTGCCGGTGCTGCCGGAGGTGTAGAGGATGAACAGCGGGTCTTCGGCGTCCATCGGCTCGGGTGGGCAAACGGCGCTGGCTTCGCTCAGGGCTTGCTGGTACTTGATGTCCCGTCCTTCGACCCGGTTCACCGCCCCCTTTGTGCGCTCGACCACCAGCACGGTGTTCACGTCCGGGCAGCTTTGCAGCGCCTTGTCGACGTTCTGCTTAAGTGGCACGACCTTGCCGCCGCGCACGCCCTCATCGGCCGTGATCACGGTGCGGCAGTCGGCGTCGAGAATGCGGTCGCGCAACGAGTCCGGGGAGAAGCCGCCGAACACCACCGAGTGCACCGCACCGATGCGGGTACAGGCCAACATGGCGTAGGCCGCTTCGGGAATCATCGGCATGTAGATGCACACGCGGTCGCCTTTTTTCACGCCACGGCTTTTCAGAACGTTGGCCAGGCGGCAGACGTTTTCATGCAGTTTTTTGTAGGTAATGGAGGTGGAGTCGGCAGGGTCGTCGCCTTCCCAGATGATGGCGACCTGATCCCCGCGTTTCTCCAGGTGCCGGTCGATGCAGTTGTAGCTGACGTTCAATTGCGCACCGGCAAACCAGCTGGCTTCACCGGTCTTCAGGTTGTAGCGCTGGACGGTTTCCCAAGGCGCGCTCCAGTCGAGAAAACGCGTGGCCTGTTCGGCCCAGAAGGTGCTGGGGTGTTCGACGGATTGGCGGTACAGGCGCTGATAGTCGTCTTGACTCAATTGTGCGGCCCGGCGGACGGCATCGGCTTTGGGGAACGTGCTGATATCGAACATGACGGTTCCTTATTCTTGTTTTGCGACAAGGATAAAGATGCGCCGAGTGGTCAAAGGGTTCAAGTCAGTCGCCAATCGGCCTGGGGACTGGCTCGCCGCAGAATGAGAGAACACCATAAACCACTGTGGGAGCGAGCTTGCTCGCGATGAGGGCATGGCGGTCAACATGGTTGTCGACTGACAGTCCTTCATCGCGAGCAAGCTCGCTCCCACAGGGGATTGTTTTTGCCCACAGGATTCGGATTGATCCAAATCCCGTGGGTTGTGCTTTCAAATCACCCGCGGTGACGACCACGGAAGTAATTGATCAGCCCTTGGGTCGAGGCGTCCTCGGCCGGGGTTTCTTCGCTGCCGACCAGGCGGTTGTAGACGCCTTTGCCCAGCTCTTTGCCCAGCTCCACACCCCACTGGTCGAAGGCATTGATGCCCCAGATCACGCTTTGCACGAAGACTTTGTGTTCGTACATTGCCACCAGTGCGCCGAGGCGACGCGGGCTGATGCGCTCGACCACCAGGGTGTTGCTCGGACGGTTGCCCGGGATCACCTTGTGCGGCGCGAGTTTCTGCACTTCGGCGTCAGTCATGCCTTTGTCGCGCAACTCGGTTTCGGCCTCGCCAAGGGTCTTGCCGAGCATCAGAGCCTGGCTCTGGGACAGGCAGTTGGCGTACAGCCACTGGTGGTGGTCGGACACCGGGTTGAAGCTGACGATCGGCACGATGAAATCGGCCGGGATCAGTTGGGTGCCCTGGTGCAGCAACTGGTGGTAGGCGTGCTGACCGTTGCAGCCGACGCCGCCCCAGATCACCGGCCCGGTGTCGGTGGACACTGGCTTGCCGTCCTGGCGCACGCTCTTGCCGTTGGATTCCATATCCAGCTGTTGCAGGTGCTTGGTGATGTTACGCAGGTAGTGATCGTACGGCAGGATCGCGTGGCTTTGCGCGCCCCAGAAGTTGCCGTACCACACGCCGAGCAGGGCCAGCAGCACCGGCATATTCTGTTCGAACGGTGCGCTCTGGAAGTGCTGGTCCATGGTGTAGGCACCGGACAGCAATTCCTTGAAGTTCGACATGCCGATGGCCAGGGCAATCGGCAAGCCGATGGCCGACCATAGCGAGTAGCGCCCGCCAACCCAGTCCCACATCGGGAAGATGTTCTCTTCGCGGATGCCGAAGGCTACCGCGGCGGCGTTGTTGCTCGATACCGCGATGAAGTGGCGATACAGTTCGGCTTCCGAACCACCCTGGGCCAGATACCAGGCACGGGCAGCCTGGGCGTTCTTCAGGGTTTCGAGGGTGTTGAAGGATTTCGACGAGACGATGAACAGCGTGGTCTCGGCGCGCAGCTTCATGGTCAGTTCGTGGAACTCGCTGCCGTCGATGTTCGCCAGGTAATGGCAGCGCACGCCTTTCTGGGCGTAGGACAGCAAGGCTTCGGATACCAGTTCCGGGCCGAGGAACGAGCCGCCGATGCCGATGTTCACCACGTCGGTGATCGGCTTCTCGGTGTAACCGCGCCACAGACCGTCGTGGATACGGCCGACGAGGTCGGTGATCTGGTTCAGCACCTTGTGCACTTCGGGCATCACGTTGACGCCGTTGACCGACAGCTTGTCGCCAACCGGGCGGCGCAGTGCCGTGTGCAGGGCCGGACGACCTTCGGAAGAGTTGACGATTTCGCCATCGAACAGCGACTTGATCGCGCCCTTGAGGTCGACTTCGTTGGCCAGGCCCACCAGCAGATTGCGGGTCTCGGCGTTGATCAGGTTTTTCGAATAGTCGAGAAACAGGCCGCAGCTGCTGAGGGTGAATTGAGTAAAACGCTGCGGATCGGCATTGAAGGCTTCGCGCATGCTGAAATCCTGCATGGCTTGGCGGTGGTCATTCAACGCTTGCCAGGCAGGCAGAGCGGTAACGTCGTGAGGAGTGCGGTAATACGCCATCGCTGCGGGTTTCCTTATTACTTGAACGGCCTTTTGAACACTAAAAATCCCGGAGCGCTGTGGGTGGGCGTTCCGGTCAACTGCGTCGACACGATTTCATGGCGCAGGGCGACTACAGTAAACCCCGCGCAATGATCTGTCTTGACTTTGTCTGACCTGTTTCCGGTACTTTTTTAACATCGAAGTTAGGAATGGTCCGACAAACGGAAGAGACAGGACTCGGATCAGGCGACCTGGACCGGAATGGCGTTGCTGGTGTGGCTCAGTTCATTGCCCGGTGCCATGTAGAGCATGCGCGGCTTGAAGTTGAGCAGTTCGGCTTCGCTGTAATGAGCGTAAGCGCAGATGATCACGCGATCACCGACCTTGGCCTTGTGCGCGGCGGCGCCGTTGACCGAGATCATGCGCGAACCTTCTTCGCCACGGATGGCGTAGGTGGTGAAGCGCTCGCCGTTGTCGATGTTGTAGATCTGGATCTGTTCGTACTCACGGATGCCGGACAGGTCCAGCCATTCACCGTCGATGGCGCAGGAGCCTTCGTAATCGAGTACTGCGTGGGTGACTTCGGCGCGATGCAGCTTGGCTTTGAGCATGATGGCGTGCATGAGTATTTCCCAGGTCGGAATCGAACGGCGGGCAGTTTGCCCGAAGGGGTTGTGGGCGGCAATACGAATGAAGCGAAGGGTTTGAAGTGTACTTTTGTGGCGAGGGGGCTTGCCCCCGTTCCAGTGCGTAGCACTGGCAAAATTTCGGAAACGCTCGAAAGTTTGGGGCCGCTTCGCAGCCCAACGGGGCGGTGCGGCGGTCCGACAAGCCCCCTCGCCACAGACTCACTCCACAGGGCTAAAGAGTGTTTAGTTTGGCGCGTCGAGGTTCAAGTGCAGGTTGTCGATCAACCGCGTTGTCCCCAGGAACGCCGCCACCAGAATCACCATGTCACGATCCTGCGCCGTCGCCGGGCGCAAGGTCAGGGCGTGGCGGATTTCCAGATAGTCAGGACGCAGGCCGGCTGCTTCGAGCTGTTTGATCTGGGTGCCGATCAGCGCCGGGTAGTCGCGTTCGCCCTGCCTGATCGCTTCGCCGATCGCATTCAGTGTGCGATAAACCACTGGTGCCACAGCGCGTTGTTCCTCGCTGAGGAAACCGTTGCGCGACGAAAGCGCCAAGCCATCGGTTGCGCGAACAGTGGGCTCGCCGATGATCTGAATCGGCATGTTCAGGTCATGAACCAGCGCGCGAATCACCGCCAGTTGCTGGAAGTCTTTCTCGCCGAAAATCGCCAGGTCCGGCTGGACCATGTTGAACAGCTTGCTGACCACCGTCGCCACGCCTTCGAAATGCCCTGGACGGCTGGCGCCGCACAGGCCTTCGGACAATTGCGGGACGCTGACGCGGGTCTGGCCGGCCATGCCGTCGGGGTACATCTCTTCAACAGTGGGGGCAAACAGCAGATGGCAACCGGCCTGGAGCAGTTTTTCCTGGTCGGCGACGAGGGTGCGCGGGTACTTGTCGAGGTCTTCGCCAGCACCGAATTGCAGCGGGTTGACGAAAACGCTCGCAACCACGAAGTCCGCCCGTTGGGAGGCTTTGGTTACCAGCGCCACGTGGCCGCTGTGCAGGTTGCCCATGGTTGGCACAAAGGCGATGCGCTTGCCTTCGCTCCGGGCACGGGCCACGGCGGCCCGCAGTTCGCGTACGGTTTTTACGGTGTTCATGCAGAGAATCCGTGTTCGATCCCAGGGAATGTTGCCGCTTTGACTTCAGTCACGTAGGCATTCAATGCAGCCTCGATGCTAGTCTGGCCGGTCATGAAGTTTTTCACGAATTTCGGCATGCGACCGGTAATGGACAGGCCCAGCATGTCGTGCAGAACCAGTACCTGGCCATCGGTGCGATTGCCGGCGCCAATACCAATCACTGGAATCTTCACCGCCTGGGTGATTTCTTCCGCCAGTTCGCTCGGGACGCACTCGAGCAGCAGCATTGCCGCACCAGCCTGTTCCAGGGCGATCGCGTCGGCACGCATCTGCCGCGCCTGGTTTTCATTGCGGCCCTGGACCTTGTAGCCGCCCAGGATGTTCACCGACTGCGGCGTCAGGCCCATGTGCGCGCAGACAGGAATGCCGCGCTCGGCCAGCAGGCGGATCGAATCGGCCAGCCACAACGCTCCTTCGACCTTGACCATGTGCGCGCCGGCCTGCATCAACAGGGCGCTGTTGATCATGGCTTGCTCGGTGGTGGCGTAGGCCATGAACGGCAGGTCGGCGAGGATCAGGGCATCGCTGTTACCGCGTTTGACGGCGGCCACGTGATAAGCCATTTCTGCAGTGGTGACAGGCAAGGTGCTGTCGTGACCCTGCAAAACCATGCCGAGGGAGTCGCCCACCAGCAGCACTTCGACGCCGGCCTGGTTGCAGGCGTGGGCGAAGGTCGCGTCGTAGCAGGTCAGCATGGTGATCTTTTCACCTTTTTGCTTCAGACCTTGCAGGGTGGTCAGGGTGATGGCTGGCATGAAAAGTTCCTCATTCAGGCGCTGTGGAAACTACTGCGAGTAACGCGCGTGATTCTTCGTTGAATACAGGCGCACGCTCTTTCGTCGTGCTTTTAAGGCCTGGATTGCGCCCTTGAACGCCGTGTAGGCGGCAGCGGGACGCCTATAGTCGTGAGGAGAACGAGGGAAGTCAATTGCGTGTGTTACCGCATTGTTACGGGTGGGGTGTTACCGGGGTAACTGATGCGATTCAGCAGATTCTGTAGGACGCATCACAAACCAATGTGGGAGCGAGCCTGCTCGCGATGGCGGACTGTCAGTCAACATATATGGTGAATGTTGAATAGTCATCGCGAGCAGGCTCGCTCCTACAGGGGATTTTGGTCAGTTCGGGGGGAGGCGTTCCAGGCCGACGAACGGGCATGCCTTGAGCAGTTCGGCCAAGGTCCGGCCATCGGCCAGGCGCAGATCTGCAGGTGCCAGTTCCGCCAGCGGATACAGAACGAAGGCCCGTTCCTGCATGTGGTAATGGGGAACCTTGAGGCGCGGTTCGTCGATCAGGCGATCACCGAACAGCAAGATGTCGAGGTCCAGCGTGCGCGGCCCCCAGCGCTCAAGGCGTTCGCGACCCTGGCCGTTTTCGATGGCCTGCAAGGCATCCAGAAGGTCCAGCGGCGCCAGCGTGCTGTCTAGAGCGGCCACCGCATTGGTGTAGCGCGGTTGTCCGGGTAGTAGCGAGTCGCTTTGGTAAAACGCGGATACCCCGACCAGTTCCGTTTGTGGCAAGTGCGCCAGCGCCTCGACGGCGCTACGCAATTGTTCGGCGGGGTCAGCCAGATTGCTGCCCATGCCGATGTAGATGCGTTCCATGGATTACTCGCCCGTGGTGCTCGAAGCGCCGGCAGCGCGTTTGCGCTTGGAACCACCGCTGCGGCGACGCTTGCGCGGGGCGCCGGTGCCTTCGTCCTTGCCGCTGAGGTCGCGAATCATGTCGCGACGCTCGCTTTCGTTGGCGTCCTGATAGTCCGTCCACCATTCGCCCAGGCCATCGGTCTGCTCGCCAGCGCTTTCGCGTAGCAGCAGGAAGTCGTAGCCGGCGCGGAAGCGCGGATTGTCCAGCAACAGATCGGCACGCTTGCCGCTGCGGCGTGGCAGGCGTTCCTGCATGTCCCAGATCTCGCGGATCGGCATGGTGAAGCGTTTCGGAATCGCGATGCGCTGGCACTGCTCGGCAATCAACTCGTGCGCCGCTTCCTGCATCGCCGGAATCGGCGGCATGCCACGTTCCTGCAGGCGCAGGACGCGGGCCGGCAGGGCAGGCCAGAGCAGGGCTGCAAACAGGAACGCCGGAGTTACCGGTTTGTTCTGCTTGATCCGCAGGTCGGTATTGATCAGGGCTTCGCTGATCAGGGTGTGGGTGTACGTCGGGTTGTATTCCAGTGCTTCGGCGCTGGCCGGGAACAGTGGATCGAACAACTGCAGGTCGACCAGCATTTCAAACGTATCGGCGGCATGGCCGGAGAGGAACAGCTTGAGCACCTCTTCGAACAGGCGGGCCGACGGGATCTCGCGCAGCATCGGCGCCAGGCCGCGGATCGGCAGGGCGCTGTGTTTTTCGATGCCGAAGTTCAGCTTGGCGGCGAAACGCACGGCCCGCAGCATACGTACCGGGTCTTCCTGGTAGCGTTGCGTCGGATCGCCGATCAGGCGGATCAGGTGATTGCGGATGTCGTGTACGCCGTTGGCGTAGTCGAGGATGCGTTCGCTGACCGGATCGTAATACAAGGCATTTATGGTGAAGTCGCGACGTTGTGCGTCCTCTTCCAGGGTGCCGTAGACGTTATCGCGCAGGATGCGCCCGCTTTCGTTGCGCGAAGACTGATTGCTGTCTTCCTCGTCTTCGTTCTGCGGGTGATTGGCGCGGAAGGTCGCGACTTCGATGATTTCGCGGCCGAAGTGGATGTGCACCAGCTTGAACCGGCGCCCGATGATTCGCGCGTTACGGAATTCGGCCCGTACCTGCTCGGGTGTAGCGCTGGTGGCAACGTCGAAATCTTTCGGTGTGATACCCAGCAGCATGTCGCGCACGCAACCGCCAACCAGGTAAGCCTGATAACCGGCGTTCTGCAGGCGTTCAACGATATTCACCGCGTAACGGCTGAATTGCGCCTTCTGCAGCGAGTGTTGGCCGCTGTTGAGCACTTCAGGCGTGCTGCGAATGTGTTGCGTAGGACGCTTGGGAGTACGGAATGACTGGAACAGCTTCTTCAGCATGGGATGCACTGTTTGAAGGAATATTCGGCCATAACAGAAGAATGACCGCATGATGGGCGGGGATTCTAGCATTTAGTCGGGGGATGGTGTAGGACACAGCAGATATGAGCTGTAGGCCGCAGGATTCAAGGCTGGAACGAGCCGATTTGCGAGGATTTCCGAATCGCGGAAACCACAAGGGGAGCCGAAGCTCCCCAAGAAGTAGTTGCATGCTCTATTTTTATTTTTGGTTTCGGGCTTCTTGTTTTTGTTGAGTGCCCTCGCCATGAAGCTTTCCTTCATGACCCTCCCAATCGGGAGCCAAGAGCAAACGGATTGCTTTGGTCGCTGAATTGCAGTGATCTTTCGATCCAACCAGTACAGGCTCTGTCTTAAGACAGTTTTTTGTTGTTCTCGGCCTGGTCGTGGGGCAAGCCCCAAATACAACGCCTCTCCAAAAGAATCAGTTAGCTGCGCCTCTCGCCGTCTTGTTTTTATTGTGCGTGAGTCGATTCGTCTTATTTTTATTGTCTTGTGCATTGCTTGTTATTGTTCTTGTACCAAACATATAGCAGGGTGCGTGCCAACTTTTGCGAAACCCAATAAAACAAGGGGTTAGGCCGGTCGACAGGTATTTCGAGGGCCAAAAAAAGCCGGGGCTTCGTTACCGTAAGCCCCGGCTTCTGTTACGTGAAAAAGCTGAGGTAACAGTTTTTTCACAATGTCACGTGTTACCCGCACATGAGACAGGTGCAGTTCAGCTTTCGCTGGCCACCCCGGTCTTGCGCCGCGGGATGCCCAGGCGCTGACGGCGTTCCCACAGGCATTTGCGGCTGACCCCGAGCTTGCGGGCCAGCTCGGTTTCGGTCATGTGGTCCTGATGTTCGAGGACGAAATGCTGGAAATAGTCTTCCAGGGAGAGGTCTTCGGTCGGTTCGTGGTTGCTGTTACTGGTACTGCCGTTGCCCTGTTGGGGCGCCAGGCCAATGAACTCGTCGTCTTCCAGGTCACCCAGTTCGATGTCGATGCCCAGCAGCTCGGCGGAAATTTCCGGGCTTTCGCACAGGATGACGGCGCGCTCGACGGCGTTTTCCAGTTCACGAACGTTACCCGGCCAGGAATAGTGACGAATGGCTTGCTCGGCATCCGCGGCGAATTTCAGGTCGGTGCGGTTGATTCGCGCACTTTGCCGCGCCAGGAAGGCGTTGGCGATTTCGTTGACGTCCGCACCACGTTCGCGCAGGGCTGGCAGCTTCAGCGCGATAACGTGGAGGCGGTAATACAAGTCTTCACGGAACTGGCCGATCTTCGCCAGACTCTTGAGGTCGCGGTGAGTCGCAGCGATCAGGCGCACATCGACTTTTTGCGACTGCACCGAGCCCACGCGACGAATTTCGCCTTCCTGCAATACGCGCAGCAGGCGAGCCTGGGCTTCCAGTGGCAGTTCGCCGATTTCGTCGAGGAACAAGGTGCCGCCGTCCGCCGCTTCCACCAGGCCGGCGCGCCCGGCGCTGGCGCCGGTGAATGCGCCTTTTTCGTGGCCGAACAGTTCGGACTCGATCAGGCTTTCCGGAATGGCCGCGCAGTTCACCGAGATCATTGGCGCCTTGGCGCGTTTGGACAGGTTGTGCAGGGCACGCGCCACCAGTTCTTTACCGGTACCCGATTCGCCCTGGATCAGAACGTTGGAGTCGGTCGGTGCCACTTTGCGGATCTTGCCGTACAGGTCCTGCATCGGTGGGCACGAGCCAATAATGCCGATTTCACCGTTGCTGTTGTCGGTACCGGATTTCGCCGCGCCGTTGGCGGCTTTGCCGGAAACCGCTTCACCGCCGGTTTGTACCGTTTGTCGATCACGCAGGATTCGTGCGGCCGCTTGCAGCATTTCGTCATGGTCGAATGGTTTGGCAATGTAGTCCACCGCGCCCATTTTCATCGAGTCGACCGCCGAGCGCAGGCTGGCATAGCTGGTCATGATCAGCACCGGCGTGCCCTGGGCAAGCTTGATCAACTCCGTGCCAGGCGCGCCCGGCAGACGCAGGTCACTGATGATCAGATCGAACGAGGGAATGGTGAAGCGTTCTTGTGCTTCCTGCACTGATCCGGCTTCGCTGACCTGGTACTGGTTACGTTCCAGCAGGCGGCGCAAGGCGGAGCGGATAATGGTTTCGTCTTCGACGATCAAAATGTGCGGCATTGATTCGATACTCTCGACGGTCTCAGTTCACAGCGGACGTCGCTTCGACATGACGCGGCAAGGTAACCCTGATTCGGGTGCCGCGTTGGCTTTGAACATCAGCCGGGCTGTCGATGGTGATTTGTCCATAATGCTCTTCAACGATGGAATAGACCAGTGCAAGGCCCAGACCGGTGCCTTCGCCAGGGTCCTTGGTGGTGAAGAAAGGTTCGAACAATCGGTCCATGATGCTCGAGGGAATACCGCTGCCTTCGTCTTCCACGATCAGATCGACCGTGTGTTCGCCGGCTTCGCTCTTGACCCGTACCGCGCTACCGGGAGGCGAGGCGTCACGGGCGTTTGAAAGCAGGTTGATCAATACCTGGGCCAGCCGTTGCGGGTCGCCTTCGACCCAGTGTTCGGGGTCGCACAGGTTGTAGAACTGCACTTCGAAATTGCGTCGGTTCAGGGCCAGCAGGCCGATGGCATCCTGAGCCACTTCGGCCAGACAGACGGGCTCGTCGCTGTGCTGATGGCTGCCGGCATGGGCAAAGCTCATCAGTGACTGGACGATGCGCGACACGCGTTTGGTCTGCTCGAGGATCTGGCCGCTGATTTCCTTCAGCTCGCGGTCTTCTTCACGTTCTTCGCGCAGGTTCTGCGCCAGACACGCGATTCCGGTGATCGGGTTGCCGATTTCATGGGCCACGCCGGCCGCCAGTCGACCGATGCTGGCCAGGCGCTCGGAGTGCACCAGTTTGTCCTCGAGCATCTGGGTTTCGGTCAGGTCTTCCACCAGCAACACCAGGCCACTGTTGCCTGGAGCGAGGGGTTCGTCGATCGCCGCTTTGTGCAGGTTCAGCCAGCGTGTCTGGCCGTCGAGGGCCAGGTGCTGTTTGTGCAAGTGCTCGTCCGGCAGATTGATGAAGCCTTGCAGCAGTTCTTTCCATGGGTCGGCAATGGTACTCAGGCGCGAACCGACCACGCGCTGCGCGGCGATGCCGGTCAGTTCCTCCATGGCCTTGTTCCACATGAGGATTTCCTGATCCTTGGCCAGCGAGCAAACGCCCATCGGCAATTCCTGCAGGGTCTGGCGGTGGTAGCGGCGCAGGGCATCGAGCTCGGCGGCCAGGCCGGTCAGGCGCGAGTGGTAATCCTCAAGGCGGCTTTCGATGAAGTGAATGTCTTCGGTGACGTAGTTTTCGCCGCCAGCCTTGTACGGCAGGAACGTCTCGACCATGTCCTGGGCCACGCTCGGGCCCATCAGGCCGGAGAGGTTGGCCTCGATGCGGTCACGCAAGCGGCGCAGGGCATAGGGTCGGCGTTCGTCGAAAGGCAGATAGAGGTCGCGCAGTGCCTGTTCCACTTCTTTCTGCGCCGCTTTTGCACCCAGTGGCTTGGCCAGTTGCGTGGCGAATTCCTGGGGCGAGGCGGCGTGCAGTTCCCGGCGTTGCGGGCGGCGAACGTTATCCACGGCGCAGGCTTCGGCAGCGCTGGCTTCTTCGGTGCTGGCGTTGGTGAACAACGAGATCAGGGTGAACATCAGCACGTTGGCTGCCAGCGAGGCAATCGCCGCCATGTGCCAGCTGGTGTCGTCCAGCACGTAGATCATGTTCAGCAGCGGAATGTAGAAGCCTTGCAGGTTGCCGACCAGAGGCAACAGCATGGTCACCAGCCACACCAGGATCCCCGCCAGCAAGCCGGCGATGAAGCCGCGACGGTTGGCGGTCGGCCAGTACAGGACCGAGAGCACGCCCGGCAGGAACTGCAGCGTGGCGACGAAAGCGACAATGCCGAGGTTGGCCAGGTCCTGCTCGGCACCGAGCATCAGGTAGAAGCCGTAGCCGGCCATGATGATCGCGACAATCAGCGCCCGGCGGGTCCACTTCAGCCAGCGGTAGATGTTGCCTTCGGCCGGTGGTTGATACAGCGGCAGCACCAGGTGGTTCAAGGCCATCCCGGACAGCGCCAGCGTGGTGACGATGATCAGGCCACTGGCGGCGGACAGCCCGCCGACATAGGCCAGCAAGGCCAAAGCCTTGCTGTTGGCGGCGATGCCAATGCCCAGGGTGAAGTATTCCGGATTGGTGGTGGCGCCGAGTTTCAGGCCGGCCCAGAGAATCAGCGGCACCGCCAGGCTCATCAGCAGCAGGAACAGTGGCAGGCCCCAGCTCGCACTGACCAGTGAGCGCGGGTTGAGGTTCTCGGTAAAGGTCATGTGATACATGTGCGGCATCACGATCGCCGAGGCGAAGAACACCAGCAACAGCGTACGCCACGGGCCTTCCTGCAAGGGCGTGTGCAGGGCAGCGAGCGCGGTCTGGTTTTGCAGCAGCCACAGTTCAAGCTGTTGCGGGCCGTCGAACACGCCGTAAAGCGCATACAGCCCGACACCGCCGAGGGCGATCAGCTTGATCACCGATTCAAAGGCAATCGCGAACACCAGGCCTTCATGCTTTTCGCGGGTGGCGATGTGGCGGGAACCAAAGAAAATCGTGAACAGCGTAATCAGTGCGCAGAAGCTCAGGGCTACGCGATGCTGTACCGGCTCTCGGGTGAGGATGCCAATGGAGTCGGCGACCGCCTGAATCTGCAAGGCCAGCAGTGGTAATACGCCGACCAGCATGAAAATCGTGGTCAGCGCACCGGCCCAGGTACTGCGGAAGCGGAAGGCAAACAGGTCCGCCAGTGACGACAGTTGGTAGGTGCGGGTGATCTTCAGGATCGGGTAGAGCAGCACCGGCGCCAACAGGAATGCCCCGGAAACGCCCAGGTAGCTGGACAAAAAACCGTAGCCGTACTGATAGGCCAGGCCCACGGTGCCGTAAAACGCCCAGGCACTGGCGTAGACACCCAGTGACAGGGTGTAAGTCAGCGGGTGGCGAATGATCGCCCGGGGAATCATGCCCCGTTCACTGATCCAGGCCACACCGAACAGCACCGCCAGGTACGCGGCGCTGATCAGGATCATCTGGGTCAGGCTAAAGCTCATCGGCATCTTTTTGGCTCTGCAGGATGAAGGTCACGACGATCAGAATCAGCCAGAGCAGATAAGGGCGATACCAGGCGCCAGTGGCGTCGATCCACCAATCCATGATGGCCGGGGAAAACAGGTAAATCCCCACTACCAAAAGCAGGACCAAGCGATAGATGTACATCCCGGCCTCTCTTTTTTATGTGCGTGCCCGAAAACGTGCGGCGATGGTAACGGATGGGCGCGCCACTGCAAGTGCGATCACGATAGCTGTGCCTCGGGCAGGCTCAGTGTGCGCGGGATCAGCGAGGCATCCCAGTGGGCAATGCCCCAATTCAGCACTTCCCGTGGCGTGGCATACGTCAGTTCGGTTCCCGGGTTCTGTCCCAGCGCCCGAAGCGCCCGCAGCAGCAGGGGCGTTGCCTGATCCTCGGTCAACGGCGGCGAACGGTAGGACTTGCCGAGTTTGTTGCCATCAGGCTGGGTAATCAGCGGGATATGCAGATAACGCGGTTGAGGCAGGCCGAGCAGTTCTTGCAGGTAGAGCTGGCGGGGCGTGGAGTCCAGCAGGTCGGCACCGCGAACGATATCGGTGATGCCCTGCCAGGCATCGTCCAAAACCACAGCCAATTGATAGGCGTAGAGCCCGTCGCGGCGGCGGATCACGAAATCGCCGACTTCCCGGCCCAGATGTTGGCGATGTTCGCCCTGCACCCGGTCGATGAAATGGTATTCCAGTTCCGGTACGCGCAGGCGGATGGCCGCATCGTCAGTGCCATGGCCGGCATTGCGGCATAGCCCCGGATAAATCCCGTGATACGGCTCCAGCTGTTTGCGCGAGCAGGTGCAGGCGTAGGCCAGGCCTTGATTGAACAGGCGATTGAGCACCTCGGCATAGGCATCGTGCCGCTCGCTTTGGCGAACCAGGTCGCCATCCCACTCGAAGCCATAGCTTTCCAGTGCCTTGAGGATGGCGGCCTGGGCACCGGGTTCCTCGCGGGGTGGATCAAGGTCTTCCATGCGCATCAGCCAGCGTCCGCCCACCGAGCGCGCGTCGAGGTAGGAGGCCAGTGCGGCGACCAGCGAGCCGAAGTGCAGATGGCCGCTAGGGGTGGGGGCGAAGCGCCCGGTATAGGGGGTGTTGGCGGTCATGAATACATTTAAAGCCAAAAAAACATCAGAAACAAAAACGGAGCGTTCGCACGCTCCGTTCTTCGTTCAAGTCGCAATTACTTGCCGACTTGCTTTTCCTTGATTTCCGCCAGGGTCTTGCAGTCGATGCACAGGTCGGCGGTAGGGCGCGCTTCGAGACGCTTGACGCCAATCTCGATGCCGCAGGATTCGCACCAGCCGTACTCTTCGTCTTCGATCAGCTGAAGTGTCTTGTCGATCTTCTTGATCAACTTGCGTTCACGATCGCGGGCACGCAGTTCGAGGGCGAATTCCTCTTCCTGGCTGGCACGGTCTGCCGGATCAGGAAAGTTGGCCGCTTCGTCCTTCATGTGGTCCACGGTCTTGTCGACACCTTCCATCAGCTCTCTTTTCCACTGATTCAGGACCTTGGTGAAGTGCTTTCGCATGGGCTCGCCCATGTACTCTTCGCCGGTTTTCTGAACATAGGGCTCGAAGCCGCTGATCGTCTGGTTTTGCTGCTTTGCTTGGGTGGACATGAAATAGACCGCCTCTACTCTTGTAATCCATCTGCGCAGGATTGCTCCATCACCGACACCTGCCGGCCCTGCGGCTGCAAGCGGGCGAACTTACCAGATCAACTCGGGCCGCGCTACTCCCGGATGTCGAGCTCGCGGCACAGGGTGCTTGCAAATGATGACAAACCGTTGTCTGGTGGCTCTGGAACCTGCTCAATTATTGATTTTAGTCAAACCTTGCGCGCGCGCTTGAGTCGTTTGTGATCGGGGTTACAAGGCCTCTGACCGCTTTAGGTTCTCGCTCGTTCCTGCGCTTGGGTAGAATCGGTTTTTTTCCGTTGAAGGAAGGCCAATGGCTCAGCCCTACAGTGCCCGCAGTCGCGCGATCGAACCTTTCCATGTCATGGCGCTGTTGGCGCGGGCCAATGAATTGCAGGCAGCCGGCCACGATGTGATCCACCTGGAAATCGGTGAGCCGGACTTCACCACCGCCGAACCGATCATCCAGGCCGGCCAGGCTGCGCTGACAGCGGGGAAGACCCGTTACACCGCCGCGCGCGGCATTCCGGAGCTGCGTGAGGCCATTTCGGGCTTTTATCAGCAGCGTTATGGCTTGAACATCGACCCTCGGCGCATCCTCATCACGCCTGGCGGCTCCGGCGCGCTGCTGCTGGCCAGCGCTTTGCTGGTCGACCCCGGTAAACACTGGCTGCTGGCGGACCCGGGCTACCCATGTAACCGGCACTTCCTGCGACTGGTCGAAGGCGCGGCACAACTGGTGCCGGTCGGTCCGGATGTGCGTTATCAATTGACGCCTGGTCTGATCGAGCGTCATTGGGACCACGACAGCGTCGGCGCACTGGTGGCGTCGCCAGCCAATCCGACCGGCACGATCCTGACCCGCGACGAGTTGGCGAAGCTGTCTGCCGCGATCAAGGAGCGCCACGGTCATCTGGTGGTCGACGAGATTTATCACGGTCTGACCTACGGCACCGATGCGGCCAGCGTGCTGGAAGTCGACGACAGTGCATTCGTTTTGAACAGCTTTTCGAAGTACTTCGGGATGACCGGTTGGCGGCTCGGATGGCTGGTGGCTCCCGACGCGGCGGTCGGTGAGCTGGAAAAACTCGCCCAGAACCTCTACATCAGTGCACCAAGCATGGCGCAGTACGCTGCATTGGCCTGTTTCGAGCCGGCAACCATCAGCATTCTCGAAGAACGTCGCGCCGAATTTGGCCGGCGCCGGGATTACCTGCTGCCGGCCTTGCGTGAATTGGGCTTCGGCATTGCCGTGGAGCCGGAAGGGGCGTTCTACTTGTATGCCGATATCAGCAAGTTCGGCGGCGATGCCTTCGCGTTCTGTAAGCATTTTCTCGAGACCGAACATGTGGCATTCACCCCGGGGCTGGATTTCGGGCGATATCAGGCCGGGCATCATGTGCGGTTCGCCTATACGCAAAATCTCGAGCGTTTGCAGGAGGCGGTCGAGCGCATTGCCCGTGGGTTGCGGAGCTGGCAAGGCTGATGCGTTTCCATCCTCCCCTCGAAGAAGGGCGCCTGATCCGACGTTACAAGCGTTTTCTCGCCGATATCGAAACCGTTGGCGGCGAGTTGCTGACCATTCATTGTCCGAACACAGGCTCGATGCTCAATTGTCAGGTCGAAGGCGGGCAGGTCTGGTTCAGTCGCTCCAACGACCCGAAACGCAAGTTGCCTGGCACCTGGGAGATCGGTGAAACCCCGCAAGGGCGGCTGTTTTGCGTGAACACCGCCCGCGCCAATGGTTTGATTGAAGAGGCGCTGCGGGCGGGCGTCATCACCGAACTGAACGGTTTTACCGGGCTCAAGCGCGAAGTGGCTTATGGTCAGGAAAACAGTCGTATCGATTTCCGCCTCGACTACCCCGAAGGACCGGCCTACGTCGAAGTCAAAAGCGTAACCCTGGGTTTCGACGGTACGGCGGTGGCGGCGTTTCCCGATGCAGTCACCCAGCGTGGCGCCAAGCATCTGCGGGAGCTGGCGCACTTGGCCAGGGACGGTATTCGTGCGGTGCAGTTGTACTGCGTTTGCCTGACCGACATCGAGGCCGTGCGCCCGGCGCAGGAAATCGATCCGGTTTATGCGCAGGCCTTGCGTGAGGCGATTGCCTGTGGAGTCGAGGTGCTGGCTTACGGTGTGCGGTTGAGCCACGAAGAAATGCTGGTCGACCGGCGCCTGGACGTGTTTCCGGGCAGCTAAAGGCTGATCCAGACCCCTTGCTCATCCTCACGGCAGGCCACGCTGGTCAAGGCTTGCCCCGCGCAAGGGCCGGCGACGCATTCACCGTCTTCGATCAGGAACAGTGCGCCATGGGTGGCGCACTGGATCAGGCTGTTGCTGGGGTCGAGAAACTGGTCGGGATGCCACTCCAGGGCAACACCCCGGTGCGGACAGCGATTGATGTAGACGTAAACCTGCCCGCTGCGGCGCACTGCAAAAAACTTTTGGCCATCGATGTCGAACCCGCGACTGCTGTCATTGACCAGCTCGGCACCTGCGCAAAGCAACTTCATGTCTATCCTCGGTCCCGCGGCTCGTGACCGGATATGTCCGAGTCTGAGGGTTAAATGCTATCAAATGGCTGCCTTGCCCGTCGGGTACAAGTGCCTGTCGTCGAGGATACTAGGCCGGCTGCTTCGATGCCCGGGAATCCTTTGAAGGAAGCCGTTTGTGCGCCTGACCATCGATCTCCGCATCTCGGCAGTACTTTTCCACAGGCAAAAAAAGACCCGGCAAGAGCCGGGTCAAATAACCGTGATTAGCCTGATGAGGAGATAATCCGAGAGTCCGAACCAAGGGCTTTTCAGAATATCTGACCAGTCTCGCGACCAGTTGTGATAATCATATCGATTCTCATTACCAAGTCAACCGCTGTTTTCCGATTTCCTTGCGATTCGCCGGATTTACGTCTGCAGGCCTCGTAATCATTGGGTTTAAGGCTGCAAAGTTTCAGAAATATTTGTCGGATCAATTCTTGTGGCGTGTAGAAATGGCTTCCAGCTGTTTGTTCAGGGCTTCCTTGCGCTCGGCAGGAATATCATTCCAGTGAACGTCCATCAGGGCGCCTTCAATTGCGTACAACAACACCTTGGACGCCCGAAAACCGCGCGTGCGCACGGCCCGATAAGCATCCACCGCCCCGAGGCGACGCAAGTCCGAAGCGCTATGGATGCCCACGGCATGCAGCCATTGCGCTGACGTCTTGCCAAGATTCTTCAGGTGTTGCAGTTCATCATTCATCAAGCCTCCTTGCGATGGCCGAATGGAGAGCGTGGGCAATCTTCTGAGGAGTGTAGCCATCAGTAGGAAAAGCGTGATTGTTTGCTCGTTTACGAAGCAAATGCTTCTAAGAAACAAGTATTGGCAGTGCGTGAACAAGTCTATGAGCGCAGGGGAAGAGGTGGGGAAGAATCTGGAAATCAAGGGCGAACATCCCCACAGTCCAGCGCAACGAGAGGCGCTGGACGTTTCAGTCAGCGGCGATGATCAGCGAGTGCGATAGCGCAGTCGCGTGCCGAAGTTCATCGACATCAGGATTTCGTCGGCACTGAGTTCCACCGGAAAGTACGTACCGGAAATCTGCGCGTGAGCCAGGCTCGCGCCTTCCAGGTTCGCTTTGCGAAAGTCGATGCCGCGCAGGTCGCAGGAACGGAAGTAGGCGTCGCTGAAATCCACGCCGTCGGCATTCAGTTCGCGCAGGTCCAGCCCCCGGAAATCTCCACCCACCATGTCGATGAGGCCATCCTTGGGGCGTTCACTGTTGAAGCCTTTGATGTCGTCTTTGTGCAGCAGGGCATATAGCGGTGTGTCGAGAAGTTTAGGCTGGCTCATGTCGCATCACCTGATGGTTTTATGACGCCAGTATAGTGCCACTATTTGACGGTCGTGAAGCCAGTGCGGGCCTCACGACCGAAATAGTTTCTTACAGGCCTGGCAGGCGCTGGCGAATCTGTTCCACAACGGTATCGAGCGTCCCGCTTTCATTGGTCTGGACGCGCTTGCTGCAGAGGATTTCCGCGGGTGTCAGCGCTTCACGGCTGGCTTGCTGGGCTGCGATAACGGCCAGGGTGGCGTCGGACGGATCTTTCTTGTCTGCCTGGCGCATGGCCAGCCAGCTTTCGATCACGGCCTGTGGCGCATTGCAGTCGAGAATCAGGAAGGGGGCGCCCGTGGCTTCGGCCACCTTTGCGGCACTGTCACGCTGATCACGCTTGAGGTAAGTGGCGTCGACCACCACCGGGAAGCCCGCACGCAGAATGACGTCGGCGATTTCGTGCAGGTGGGCATAGGTTGCCGCGCTGGCGTCGGCGCTATAGATGCCGGCCTGTACGTCATTCTCGACGGTTTGCTCGCCGAACAGGCGCTTGCGCTCGACATCGGAACGCAGGCGAATCGCGCCCAGGGCTTCGACCAGGCGCATGGCGACATGGCTCTTGCCGACAGCGGAAACACCGTGGGTAATGGCCATGAAGCGCGAAGGAATGGTGCTGTAGCTTTCTGCCAGGTTGGCGTAGTTGCGGTACTGGCGCAGGGTCGTGGCGCGCTGCACTGCAGTGGCGTCGGCCGGCATGCTGAACAGGGCAACCTTGGCGCGAACCAGTGCGCGGTAGGCTTTATAGAAGTTCAGCAGTTCGAGGCCGCGATAATCGCCGGTCAGCTCCAGGTACTGGCTGATGAAACGACGCGCCAGGCACTTCAGGCCGCGATCTTCCAGGTCCATCGCCAGGAAGCCGGTGTCGGCATAAACGTCGGTAAAGCGAAACGGTTCGTTGAATTCAATGCAGTCGAAGATCACGACCTTGCCGTCGATCACGGTGGCGTTGCCCAGGTGAATATCACCGTGGCATTCGCGAGTGAAGCCTTCGGCCTTGCGCTGGGCGAGCAGCGGTTTGAGGCGCTCGAAGCTGCTTTCGGCCCAGGCTTGCAGGGCGTCGAGTTGCAACAGGTCGGCCTTGTCGCTGAGGAACGGACGGATCTGTTCGAAGTTCTGCCGCACCGGCGCCATGACGCTGTCCGGGGTGCCGGCTTCGTGCCCGGCCGGCACTTTCGGTGCGTTGAGGTGGAAGCGGGCGATTTGCTCGGCCATCTCGTCGATGTGCGCGGTGGTCAATTCGCCATTGGCTTGCAGGGTGCTGAGCAAGCCGGTTTGCGGAAACTGGCGCATCTTCAGTACATATTCGATGGCCGGGCCTGCGCCGCCCAGTTGCGGAGCCTCGGCGCTGCCGGTGACGGGCAGCACTTCGAGGTACAAATCGTCGGTCAGGCGCTGGTTCAGGCGCAGTTCCTCAGCGCAAAAGTGTTCGCGAGCCTCAAGGCTGGTGAAGTCGAGAAAACCGAAATTCACCGGCTTCTTCACTTTATAGGCATAGGGGCCAGTGAGCAGTACCCAGGAAATATGGGTCTCGATGACCTGGAATCCCTCTACAGGATGCGGGTAGAGGGCAGGGTTTTGCAGGGCAGCGATCAGTGACTGGCTCACAGGCGATCCTTCAGAGTCTGGAAAATTCAAGGCCGTCATTATGGCCGCAAGTCCGCCTGACGCAAACCTCGGAGCGCTCCTGTTGAGGATGAATAAAGTGCGTATAATCCGCCGCCATGACTCGTACTCGAACTCCCCGCACCCCGAAAAAACCACCCTCCAGGGGCCTGCGCCCGTGGCTGGGCTGGGCCATTAAACTCAGTCTGGTCGCCCTTGTGGTGCTGGCCGGATTCGCCGTTTACCTTGATGCAATCGTCCAGGAGAAGTTCTCCGGCAAGCGCTGGACCATCCCGGCCAAGGTTTACGCGCGCCCGCTCGAGCTGTTCGTCGGACAGAAGCTGAGCCGGGATGATTTCCTGACCGAACTCGATGCCCTGGGCTATCGCCGTGAAAGCGTGGCCAATGGTCCGGGTGCGGCGTCGGTCAGCGGCAACACCGTTGACCTGAACACCCGTGGCTTCCAGTTCTATGAAGGCATGGAGCAAGCGCAACCGGTGCGGGTGCGTTTTTCCGGCGATTACGTGGCCGAGTTGGCGGGGGCAAAAGGCTCGAAGTTGTCGGTGGTGCGCCTGGAGCCGCTGTTGATCGGCGGCCTGTACCCGAAAAACCTCGAAGACCGGATTCTGATCAAGATCGATCAGGTGCCACCGTACCTGCTTGAAACGCTGGTGGCGGTCGAGGACCGTGATTTCTATCATCACTTTGGTGTTTCGCCGAAGTCGATCGCCCGTGCAATCTGGGTCAACGGTTCGTCCGGGCGCATGCGTCAGGGCGGCAGTACGCTGACTCAGCAGTTGGTCAAGAACTTCTACCTGACCAACGAGCGCAGCCTGAGCCGCAAGCTCACCGAAGCGATGATGGCGCTGCTGCTTGAACTGCATTACGACAAGCGCGAAATCCTTGAGGCTTACCTCAACGAAGTGTTTATCGGGCAGGACGGTCAGCGTGCGGTGCACGGTTTCGGTCTGGCCAGCCAGTTCTTCTTCAGTCAGCCGCTGGCGGAGCTCAAGCTGCATCAGGTCGCGCTGCTGGTGGGCATGGTCAAGGGGCCTTCTTCCTATAACCCCCGTCGTTATCCGGAGCGTGCCCTCGAGCGGCGCAACCTGGTACTCGATGTGCTGCAAGAGCAGGGCGTCGCGACTGCCGAGCAGGTTGAGGCGGCGAAGAAAATGCCGCTGGGCGTGACCAAGCGCGGCAGTCTGGCGGACAGCTCGTTCCCCGGCTTCCTCGATCTGGTCAAGCGTCAGTTGCGCGAAGACTATCGCGACGAAGACTTGACCGAGGAAGGGCTGCGCATCTTCACCAGTTTCGACCCGATCCTGCAGATGAAGGCTGAAGCCTCGGTCGACGACACCTTCAAGCGTCTGGCGGGGCGCAAGGGTTCCGATGACGTCGAAGCGGCAATGGTCGTGACCAACCCGGAGACCGGGGAAGTGCAGGCCATGATCGGCAGTCGCCAGGCCAGTTTTGCCGGGTTCAACCGGGCGCTGGATGCGGTAAGGCCGATCGGCTCGCTGATCAAGCCGGCGGTTTACCTGACTGCGCTGGAGAAGCCAAGCCAGTACACACTGACCAGTTGGCTGTCGGACGAATCCTTCTCGGTCAAGGGCGCGGACGGTCAGGTCTGGAAACCGCAGAACTATGATCGTCGTTCTCACGGTACGGTGTTCCTCTATCAAGGCCTGGCGCATTCCTACAACCTGTCGACCGCGCGTCTCGGTTTGGCGGTCGGTGTGCCGAACGTCCTGAAGACGGTGGAGCGCCTGGGTGTGACCCGTGAATTCCCGGCCTTCCCGTCGATGTTGCTCGGCGCCGGCGGCATGACGCCAATCGAAGTGGCGACCATGTACCAGACCCTCGCCAACGGCGGCTTCAATACGCCGATGCGCGGGATTCGCAGCGTGCTGACTGCCGAGGGCGAGCCGCTCAAGCGTTATCCGTTCCAGATCCAGCAGCGTTTCGATCCGGCCTCCATTTACCTGATCCAGAGCGCCATGCAGCGGGTGATGCGTGAAGGTACCGGCAGCTCGGTCTATAACGTGCTGCCAAGGACCCTGACCCTGGCGGGCAAGACCGGTACCAGTAACGACTCGCGCGACAGCTGGTTTGCCGGTTTCAGCCAGGACTTGCTGGCGGTGGTCTGGCTGGGTCGCGACGACAACGGCAAGACGCCATTCACCGGCGCCACCGGGGCCTTGCAGGTCTGGACCAGCTTCATGCGCAAGGCCGACCCGTTGCCGCTGGACATGCCGCAGCCGGATAATATCGTTCAGGCCTGGGTGGACTCGCGAACAGGGCAAGGTTCTGACGCCGGTTGCCCGGGTGCCGTGCAGATGCCGTATATTCGCGGCAGCGAACCGCCTCCCGGCGCCGCTTGCGGTGGTGAAAACCCTGCTGAGTCGGTGATGGACTGGGTCAAAGGCTGGATGAATTAAGCAAAGAGGGTTTCAAGTGAACAAGTGGTTGATTCCAGCGGTTGCCGCCGTAGCTTTGCTCAGCGGTTGTTCCAGCGTACAACGTGGCTCGATTCCGGTCGTGGATTCCGGCACCGCCGTGTCCAACAGTGAACGGATCTCGGCCAATGGCGGCTTCCGCCAGACGACCGTCAAGCGTCCTGCGCAAGGTCAGTCGCGGACCCAGGCGATTCCGCAGGGTGACAGCGGCGTAGTGGTGATGGTGCCAGGCGCGGCAACGACTTCGACGCCGATCAGCACCGCGCCGATTACCCCGGGTCCGATCACGCCGGGGCCGATTGACACGTCGCCGGTCCAATCGGCCCCGATCAATCAGGGCAGCTACAGCATGCCGTCGTCGCCAAGCGGGATTCCATCGGCCAGTGCGGGCGGACTTTCTGCCGACGAGCAACTGGACGGTCCGGTGTTGGCCTTGCTGACCACCGCTCAACAGCAACAGACGAGCGGTGATCTCAACGGTGCTTCCTCCAGTCTCGAACGCGCCCAACGCGTTGCGCCGCGTGAGCCGCAGGTGCTTTACCGTCTGGCGCAGGTGCGCATGGCTCAGGGCGATGCGGCCCAGGCCGAGCAGTTCGCTCGCCGTGGGCTGACCTTGGCCAATGGCCGTCCAGCCCTTCAGGCCAACTTGTGGGACCTGATTGGCCAGGCGCGTGATAAGCAGGGTGACTCCCAAGGCGCGGCATTGGCTCGTCAGAAGGCCAAGGTAACGCTGTGATGGATGCGCGCTTTCTGAAAATCGCCGATCAACTGTTGTTGATCGAACGCGAATTGCGGGTGCAAGGATGGTGGGATGAAGTCCCGCCCTCCGCCGAAGCGCTTTCCAGTGTCGAGCCGTTTTCGGTCGACACACTGGATTTCGAGCAGTGGCTGCAATGGATCTTCCTGCCACGCATGAAGATGATCCTCGAGCAGGATTTGCCGTTACCCAACGCTTCGGGCATTCAGGAAATGGCTGAGATGGTCTTTGCCGGACGCAATGTCCAGGGCAAGGATCGGCAGCTGCAGGTATTACTCAAGCAGTTTGATCAGTTGATCACAGCGTCTCGCTGAGCCAGAAGCTGCCAGCGTCCGCTGGCAGTTGTTCACAATATCTCTCTATTTTGTCGGCCGTTGCTGGGTAAGTGCATTCGCGTGCCAATTTTTTGCTAAAAGTTGCGCAATCGAAGCTAACACAGGGCTGATTTACGGGTTTTTTCTTGCGTTCTCATGTGCTTAGTAGAATAAAGCACATAGACGACTTGACTTGCGAAGGACGAAACAGAAGAATCCAAAGTCCGCTGTACAGGGACTGCCAGAAGCAGACCCTCTCAGCAGATCATGAGGCGCATATCCGCGTCGACCTGTTACACCCGCAACGCGTTACCTCGCGCTGGGTGGGAAAGCCCCGCAACACTTGGGACGATCCCAATACTTGCTCAGTCAGTGCTGACGTAGTCGGCGACCACCGTCGCTCATGCTCTGCCGAGAAGTAAACCTATTAAGACCCGTCCCGTTTTTCGTGGGCGGTATTCTGGCGTTTTAGAGGTGAGCAACGTGGAGCTTTTATCTGGCGGTGAGATGCTCGTCCGCTTTTTGCGCGACGAAGGCGTCAAATATATCTACGGGTACCCGGGTGGTGCTCTTCTTCATGTTTACGATGCCCTGTTCAAAGAACCGGAAGTGACCCACATCCTGGTTCGTCACGAGCAAGCGGCTACCCATATGGCTGACGGCTACGCCCGTGCCACCGGTAAAGCCGGTGTAGTACTGGTGACTTCCGGTCCTGGCGCAACAAACGCCATCACCGGTATCGCCACCGCCTATATGGACTCCATTCCGATGGTGATCATTTCCGGCCAGGTGCCTAGCACCATGGTGGGTACCGATGCGTTCCAGGAAACCGACATGATCGGTATCTCCCGGCCGATCGTGAAGCACAGCTTCATGATCAAGCACGCGTCGGAAATCCCGGAAGTCATGAAGAAGGCGTTCTACCTGGCGCAATCCGGTCGTCCTGGCCCGGTCGTTGTCGATATTCCGAAAGACATGACCAACCCGGCCGAGAAGTTCGAATACGTCTTCCCGAAAAAAGCCAAGCTGCGTTCCTACAGTCCGGCTGTTCGCGGTCACTCCGGTCAAATCCGCAAGGCGGCAGAAATGCTCCTGGCGGCCAAGCGCCCTGTGTTGTATTCCGGCGGCGGCGTGATCCTCGGCGGTGGTTCCGCACCACTGACCGAACTGGCGAAGATGCTCAACCTGCCAGTGACCAATACCCTGATGGGCCTCGGTGGTTTTCCTGGCACTGACCGTCAGTTCATCGGCATGCTCGGCATGCACGGCAGCTACACCGCCAACCTGGCGATGCACCATGCTGACGTGATCCTCGCTGTCGGCGCGCGTTTCGATGACCGTGTAATCAACGGCGCTTCGAAGTTTTGCCCGAACGCCAAGATCATTCACATCGACATCGACCCAGCCTCGATTTCCAAGACCATCAAGGCTGACGTGCCTATCGTTGGTCCGGTCGAGAGCGTCCTGACCGAAATGGTTGCGATCCTCAAGGAGATCGGCGAGACCCCGAACAAGGAGTCCGTAGCCAGCTGGTGGAAGCAAGTTGATGAGTGGCGCGGTGATCGCGGCCTGTTCCCTTACGACAAGGGCGACGGCAGCGTCATCAAGCCGCAGACCGTGATCGAAACCCTGTGCGAAGTGACCAAGGGCGACGCCTTTGTGGCTTCGGACGTGGGCCAGCACCAGATGTTCGCTGCGCAGTACTACACGTTTGATAAGCCCAACCGCTGGATCAACTCCGGCGGTCTGGGCACCATGGGGTTCGGTTTCCCGGCCGCCATGGGCATCAAGTTGAGCTTCCCGGATACCGACGTCGTTTGCGTCACCGGCGAAGGCAGTATCCAGATGAACATCCAGGAACTGTCCACCTGTCTGCAATACGGTTTGCCGGTAAAAATCGTCATTCTGAACAACGGCGTTCTGGGTATGGTTCGCCAGTGGCAGGACATGAGCTATGGCAGCCGTCACTCGCACTCCTACATGGAGTCGTTGCCTGACTTCGTCAAGCTGGCTGAAGCCTATGGTCACGTTGGCGTGCGCATCACTGAATCGAAAGATTTGAAGTCGAAGATGGAAGAAGCGTTCGCCATGAAAGATCGCCTGGTGGTGATCGATATTTCGGTCGATACCAGCGAGCACGTCTACCCGATGCAGATCAAAGACGGCTCCATGCGCGATATGTGGCTGAGCAAGACGGAGCGTACCTAATCATGCGGCACATTATTTCCTTGCTTCTGGAAAACGAACCCGGTGCTCTGTCTCGTGTGGTTGGCCTGTTCTCGCAGCGCAACTACAACATCGAAAGCCTGACCGTGGCCCCGACCGAAGACCCGACCCTGTCGCGTCTGACGCTGACCACGGTTGGTCACGATGAAGTCATCGAGCAGATCACCAAGAACCTGAACAAATTGATCGAAGTGGTAAAACTGGTCGACCTGTCGGAGAGTGCTCACATCGAGCGTGAACTGATGCTGGTCAAGGTCAAGGCCACCGGCGCCCAGCGTGCCGAGATCAAGCGCACTACCGATATTTACCGTGGACAGATCGTCGATGTCAGCGCCAGCGTGTATACCGTTCAACTGACCGGTACCAGCGACAAGCTCGACAGCTTCATTCAGTCCATCGGCACCGCCTCGATTCTGGAAACCGTCCGTAGTGGCGTGACCGGCATTGCCCGCGGCGACAAAGTACTCAGCATCTAAACCAAATTAGCGAACGGCCTGAACGGCCTGATATAGGGGAAATTCATGAAAGTTTTCTACGATAAAGACTGCGACCTGTCGATCATCCAGGGCAAGAAAGTTGCCATCATCGGTTACGGTTCCCAGGGCCACGCTCAAGCGTGCAACCTGAAAGACTCCGGCGTTGACGTGACTGTCGGCCTGCGTAAAGGTTCGGCTACCGTTGCCAAGGCTGAAGCCCACGGCCTGAAAGTGACCGACGTTGCTTCCGCTGTTGCAGCTGCCGACCTGGTCATGATCCTGACCCCGGACGAATTCCAGTCCTCCCTGTACAAGAACGAAATCGAGCCGAACATCAAGAAAGGCGCCACCCTGGCCTTCTCCCACGGTTTCGCGATCCACTACAACCAGGTTGTGCCGCGCGCTGACCTCGACGTGATCATGATCGCGCCGAAGGCTCCAGGCCACACCGTACGTTCCGAGTTCGTGAAGGGTGGCGGTATCCCTGACCTGATCGCTATCTACCAGGACGCCTCGGGCAATGCCAAGAACGTCGCTCTGTCCTACGCTGCCGGCGTTGGCGGCGGTCGTACCGGTATCATCGAAACCACCTTCAAGGACGAAACTGAAACCGACCTGTTCGGCGAACAAGCCGTTCTGTGCGGCGGTACCGTTGAGCTGGTGAAAGCCGGTTTCGAAACCCTGGTTGAAGCTGGCTACGCGCCGGAAATGGCCTACTTCGAGTGCCTGCACGAACTGAAACTGATCGTTGACCTCATGTACGAAGGCGGTATCGCCAACATGAACTACTCGATCTCCAACAACGCCGAGTACGGCGAGTACGTGACCGGCCCTGAAGTCATCAACGCCGAATCCCGTCAGGCCATGCGCAACGCCCTGAAACGTATTCAGGACGGCGAATACGCCAAGATGTTCATCAGCGAAGGCGCTACCGGCTATCCTTCGATGACCGCCAAGCGTCGTAACAACGCCGCTCACGGTATCGAAATCATCGGCGAGCAACTGCGCTCCATGATGCCGTGGATCGGTGCCAACAAGATCGTCGACAAAGCTAAAAACTAAGTCACGCGCTTGTACGAAAAACGCGGCTTAGGCCGCGTTTTTTCGTTTGAGGGGCCGGTTCTGGTATAAAGCTGCATCGTTTGCGGCCGAACCGTCGTCCCAGACACCTGTCCAAACTTTCCACCCCGTTGCAAGGTAATGTCCATGAGCGAACGCCCCGAAGAGCCAAACCAGGCTTCTGACGCCGAAAGCCTGCTGCCCATCGATGAACATGTCGAGGAAGGGCATGACGCTGAAGGTCGTAAAGTCCGGCATCGTGGTATCTATCTTTTGCCGAATCTGTTCACCACTGCGAACCTGTTCGCAGGGTTCTATTCCATCATCAGCTCGATGAGCGCCCAGGCGGCCTTGAGTGCCGGTGACTCGGCCAATGCGAGCAAGTATTTCGCGTTCGCGGCCATCGCGATCTTCGTCGCCATGGTGCTCGATGGTCTTGATGGGCGCGTGGCCCGCATGACCAATACCCAGAGCGCCTTCGGTGCCGAGTACGACTCGCTGTCGGACATGGTCGCCTTTGGTGTTGCGCCGGCATTGCTGGCCTTTGGCTGGGCCTTGGGTGACATGGGCAAGGTTGGCTGGATGGTCGCCTTCATCTATGTGGCTGGCGCGGCATTGCGCCTCGCGCGCTTCAACACGCAGGTCGGCACCGCGGACAAACGCTACTTCATCGGTCTGGCCAGTCCTGCCGCTGCAGGTGTGGTTGCAGGTATCGTCTGGGCGTTCAGCGACTACGGTATCCAGGGTTCCAAGATGTCTTTCCTGGTTGCGCTGATGGTGGCGGCGGCCGGCATGCTGATGGTCAGCAATATCAAGTACAACAGCTTCAAGGAACTGGACCTGAAGGGGCGAGTACCTTTCGTGGCGATTCTCGCGGTGGTGTTGGTGTTCGCAGTAGTGTTCAGTGATCCGCCGCGCATTCTGCTGCTGGTCTTCCTCGCCTATGCCGCGTCCGGCCCGGTTCAATACCTGTTACATCTTCGTCGGCGTAAAAGCGTCGAGTGATGTAATTTCCCTCATACTCCGCAGTCTGTTGGTGCATCTGTTCTCCAATACTGCGGAGTAGCCATGCTGATCAAAGTCCCTAAAGCATCCGACTGCCATGAGTCGGATGTCACGCCTGAATCCATCTATCTTTCTCGACGCAATGTATTGGGTGTTGCTGTTGCCGGTTTGGCCGTGAGCGGTCTTCCTCGGTGGGCGGCTGCCGACGATGTGGCGCGTTATGCGGACGTCGAGCCTGGTAAGGCGCCTTCCTGGTTCAGCGAAAAGCTTTCCTCGGTCAAGTGGGGGGCGGTTGTCGTCAAGGATGAGGCAATCACACCCTTCAAGGATGCTACCCACTACAACAACTTCTACGAGTTCGGCACCGACAAAGGTGATCCGGCCGCGAATGCCGGCACGCTGAAGACGGAGCCGTGGTCGGTGGTGGTGGACGGGGAGGTGGGTAAGCCCGGGCGGTATGCGCTCGAAGACTTCATGAAACCGTATCAGCTGGAGGAGCGAATCTACCGTTTGCGCTGCGTGGAAGCCTGGTCGATGGTCATTCCCTGGATCGGTTTTCCCCTCTCGGCCTTGCTCAAGGAAGTCGAGCCGACCTCGAAAGCCAGATTCATCCGCTTCGAAACCCTGCAGGATCCCAAAAGCATGCCGGGTCAGCGCTCCGGTTTTGCCTTGATCGATTGGCCTTATATAGAAGGGCTGCGATTGGACGAGGCAATGAACCCGTTGTCGATTCTGGCGGTGGGTATGTACGGGCGTGAACTGCCGAATCAGAACGGGGCTCCACTGCGCCTGGTCGTGCCCTGGAAGTACGGGTTCAAAAGCATCAAATCCATCGTGCGGATCAGTCTGGTCAGCGAGCAGCCGAAAACCACCTGGCAGAGCATTGCGGCGGATGAGTATGGTTTTTATGCGAACGTGAATCCTGCTGTTGATCATCCTCGCTGGACTCAGGCGCGTGAACGCCGCCTGCCTAGCGGTTTGTTCAAGCCCAATGTGCGCGACACGCAAATGTTCAACGGCTATTCAGAGGAAGTCGCCTCTCTATATACGGGGCTCGACCTGAGGAAGAACTACTGATGCGCTATCCGTTTTGGCGTATCGGTGTATTTGTCGTGGTGCTGATGTGGCCGCTGCTGTGGTTGTATCAGGCCTGTGAGGATGTCCTCGGGCCGGATCCGGGCAAGGTACTGGTCGATCGGCTGGGTTTGGGAGCGCTTGTTCTGTTGCTCGTAATCTTGAGCTTGACGCCTTTGCAGAAACTCACTGGTTGGGCGAGGTGGAATGCCGTGCGACGACAGTTGGGGTTGTGGTGCTTTGCCTATGTGCTGCTCCACCTCAGTAGTTATTGCGCATTCATACTTGGTTTTGACTGGTCGCAGCTGGGTGTCGAGTTGCGCAAGCGGCCTTACATTATTGTCGGGGTGCTGGGTTTTCTTGGTTTGCTGGCATTGGCGGTGACTTCCAATCGATACAGTCAGCGACGATTGGGTACCCGCTGGAAGAAGTTGCACCGCCTGGCGTATGTCATTCTCGGGCTGGGATTGCTGCATATGCTCTGGATTGTGCGCGCCGACCTGAAGGAGTGGGTGATCTATGCATCTATAGGTGCATTGCTGTCAGTGCTGCGGCTACCGCCTTTGGCTCGACGAATCCCGCGTCTAATGGCTAAAAAGGGCTCTTCTGCCAAAAAGGCGTAAATAGTGGTTGACGGCAGATTCCAGGTGTCTATAATTCGCCCCACTTCCGGCGCAGTCGAAACGGAAAACTCCTTGGTAAACAAAGAGTTACGCAGTTTTCGACAGCAAGCTGCTTCAGTTCATCGAAGCCGAAAGGGAGTTGAAAAAGAGGTGTTGACAGCAGCGTGTAA